>JANNPJ010000081.1:0-50172 GCA_031400005.1 Kineosporiaceae bacterium
CGCCGGTGGCGACCTCGAACCGCCAGGACGGGTTCGCTGCAGCAACCTGGCGCGCCGCACGAATCGGGATCAATCGGTCGCGATCCCCGTGGATCAACATCACCGGCATCCGCAGGGCCTGCAGCATGGCTGCATATCGCCGGCGCCGGGCCAGGATCCACGCCAGCGAGCGGGCGGCCAGCAGCATGTCGGCTTCGGTGTTAGGGACCCCGCCGCGCCGGCGGGCGAGACAGATGTGCTGATCGATCACTTCTCGGGGGATCTTGGCGGGATCGGCGCAGACCAGCCGAAGCAACCGCAGGGCAGCCTGCGCCGCGGTCAGTGGTGGACGACGGCCAACCACCGCTCGACGGGCCGGGCCGGGCAGTCCGAACGCGGCGAATGTGGAAACCACCAGCGGGTCGGGCATGCTCAGCGCCGGCGGTAGGGCGGGATCGATCAGCACCAGGGCGCTCACCGTCTGTGGCTCGTCGGCCGCTTGCAGCGCCGTGATCAAACCACCCATCGAGTTTCCCACCAGGACGCTGGGTTGATCCGTTACTGCCGCCAGAAAGCGATGCAGGAGCAGGCGGTTTCCGGGCACGGTGGCCGATCGCGGGCTGCCGCCGGTGAGCCCGAATCCGGCCAGGTCGAGGGCGAGCACTCGGTAACTAGGGGTCAGCAGCGGCGCGATCGCCGACCAGTTCGCGTGCGATCCGCCCAGCCCATGAACGCAGACCAGGAGCGGAGCATCGAGCGGCCCGCCGTGATCCACGTAGTGCACCGGTCCGTCAAGATCGATCCAGCAGGATGGCGCGGACGGCGTATAACCGGCGAAATCCATCGAACACGTCTACCCTGTGTGGCTCCCGCTGGCAAGACCAAACCAAGACAATTCCCGCCGATCATGCACGGTTGCTCGCTTCGCTGCTGGCTGCGGTTGGCGTTGCGATCAAGGGATTTTCGGTGGTGGTCACGCTCGTCCTCCGCCGAAATCGAGGCGGTTCTTGATTCGCCGTTCGATAGCATGCAACATCGGGCGTTACGTACTGCTGCTGACCAATATGCCGAATTCCTCGGCTTGCCAGCCCAATTGACGCCTCGATCGAGCAGCCCCTGATCAGTTACGGATGGAGAAAACTGTGGACGACGACAGGCCGCAGGTGCTGGTTCCGTGGGCGGAGAACCGAGATCGCGCACCGGAAAAGCTGTCCGTGGCGGTTTACGACGGGACAACAGATCCGAGCGGGATGGATTCATCGAACGTCGAACTGTACGTGATGCCGTATGGACAGCCCGCGGCACGGGATTTGATCTCCCGGCTACCGGCGCTGCGGGTGATTCAGGTGTTGACCGCGGGATACGACCACGTGCTCGACGTCCTCCCCGATGGTGTCGACTTGCACAACGGCAGCGGACTGCACGACGCCAGCACGGCTGAGCACGCACTGGCACTGATCCTGGCGGCACAACGAGAACTGCCTCGATGGGCGGCCGATCAGCGAGCAGGGGTGTGGGCGCCGGTTTACACCCGGTCCCTCGCGGATTCCCGGGTACTCATCGTCGGTTACGGCAACATCGGCCGGGCAATCGAGCAACGACTGCTGCCGTTCGAGACCACGGTGACTCGGGTGGCCCGGCGGGCCCGTCCCGACGACGCAGTGCACCCGATCGAAGACCTTCGCCGACTGCTCCCCACGACGGATGTGGTCGTTCTTGTCCTGCCGCAGACTGCACAGACCCAGGGGCTGCTCGGGGCCGAGGAACTGGCCTTGCTACCCGATGACGCCTTGGTGATCAATGTTGGCCGAGGACCAGCTTTGGATACCGCCGCACTGCTGGCCGAGCGCGGTCGGATCCGGGCGGCGCTCGATGTCGTCGATCCCGAACCGTTGCCGTCCGGGCATCCACTCTGGACGGCGCCGGGAGTGTTCATCACCCCGCACGTTGCCGGTGGGTCGGCCACCTTCGCACCTCGGGCCCGCCAGTTCATCAATGAACAGCTACACCGTTGGGCGAACGGTGAGCCGCTGATCAACCGAGTAACCCAGGACTCCCGGTGATGTGATTCAGTGCGGGTATGTCCTTGCCAGTTGACAATCCCTTCGCCGTCCGCAGCGCGCTTGAGTACGGCCTGCCGCCTTTCGAGCTGATCCGTGAAGATCACTACCTGCCCGCCTTCGAGGAAGGTATGGCCGAGCAGCGGCGGGAGTTAGAGGCAATCGCCACCGATCCGGCGGAGCCTACGCTGGAGAACACCCTTGAGGCGCTGGAGAGCTCCGGCGCTCTGCTGACCAGGGTGTCGCAGGTGTTCTTCAACCTGATCGCATCAAGCATGACCGACGGGCTGAAAGCGGTGGAGGCGGAGGTCGTCCCGCAATTGGCTGCCCACGCCGATGCCCTGCTGATGGACGCTCGGCTGTTCTCCCGGGTGAGTGCGCTCTTCGACCGGCGCGATGCGCTCGAGTTGGACGGCGAGCAGCGACGACTGCTTGAGCGCTATCACCTCGACATGATCCGGGCCGGGGCCGCCCTGGCGCAGCCGGAGCAGGTCCGGCTCCGAGAGATCAATCAGGAGCTCAGCAGCCTCGGCACCACGTTCCGGAACAATCTGCAGGCGGACACCAACGAGCTGGCCGTGCAGGTCACGAGCGCCGACGAGCTGGCCGGGTTGCCAGACGATGCGATTGCCGCCGCTGCGGCCGCAGCCGGTGCTCGCGACCTGGACGGCTACCTGATCACTCTGGTCCTGCCCAGCCGTCAGCCGGCGCTGTCCGCCCTGACCGATCGCGGTCTGCGGGAGCGCTTGCACCGCGCCGCGGTGATTCGGGGACGACGGGGAAACCCGCACGACACCCGTGCGGCGCTGACCCGGATCGTCGCGCTCCGCGCCGAACGGGCCGCCCTGCTGGGGTATCCGAACCACGCGGCGTACGTCGTTGCCGACCAGACCGCCGGAAGCGTCGAGTCGGTGATGTCCTTGCTCACCGCGCTGGTCGAACCCGCCGTCGAGAACGCCAAGGCCGAGCAGCGGGAATTGACGGCACGGCTGCACGCCGACGGGCACGAGGGCGAACTCCAGCCCTGGGACTGGCCGTACTACGAAGAGCTGATCGCCCAGGAGCGGTTCTCCCGGGACACCACCGCCCTGCGGCCCTGGTTCGAGCTGGGCCGGGTCGTCCAGGACGGAATCTTCGCGGCAGCGGCGGGTCTGTACGGGCTGACCTTCGTCCCTCGCCCGGATCTGCCCGCCTACCACCCGGACGTCCAGGTCTTCGAAGTTTTCGACAACCCGGAAGGCGAGCAGCCGGTGCCGGTTGGGCTGTTCCTCGCTGATTGGTATGCCCGCGATTCCAAACGGGGTGGTGCCTGGATGAGTTCGTTCGTTGACCAGTCCGCACTGCTCACCGCGAAGCCGGTGGTGGTGATCAACCTGAACGTGCCGCGCCCGCCGGACGGTACTGACACCCTGCTGAACCTGGACCAGGTAGTGACCGTCTTCCACGAGTTCGGCCATGTCCTGCATGGTCTGCTGTCGAAGGTCCGCTATCCCCGGCTGTCGGGCACGAACGTGCCGCGCGACTTCGTCGAGTACCCGTCACAGGTCAATGAGATCTGGGCCTGGCAGCCGGAATTGCTGGCTCGGTACGCCGTCCACCATCGGACCGGGGAGCCGCTGTCGAGGCTGGTGCTCGACGGAATACTGGCCGCTCAGTCGTCCGGCCAGGGCTTCGCGACCACCGAGATCCTCGCGGCGATGTTGCTCGATCAGGCCTGGCATCAGCGTTCGGCCGATCAGCCGCCGATCCAGGTGGACGACGTGGACCTATTCGAGTCCGAAGCGCTGGCAGGTTTCGGGCTGGCCCTGCCCGCTGTCCCGCCACGCTACGGCAGCAGTTACTTCGCGCACATCTTCGCCAGCGGTTACAGCGCGGGCTACTACTCGTACCTGTGGAGCGAGGTGTTGGACGCCGACACCGAGGAGTGGTTCCTGGAACACGGTGGCCTGAGCCGGCGCAGTGGCGAGATCTTCCGCCGCGAGTTGCTCTCGCGCGGTGGCGCGGTCGACCCGATGGCTGCCTACCAGGCCGTCCTGGGTCGCCCACCGAGGATCGAGCCGCTGCTGGAGCGCCGCGGCCTTACCCCGGTCGACTAGCGGGCGGGCAAAGCGTGATCGACGCCACATTTTCTGTATCCTGGCTCGCCCTGGAGTGCTCCAAGGTGGGGGTCTAATGGGCGATGCTTCGCGACTGTCTCAGGCTGGAGATGCTGACGTGACGGTGACAACCACGGTAAGCGGCGCTGTTGCGCTGTTGCTCTACAGCGCTCGCACCGACGTGGAGATCGATGACAGCCTGGCCGAGACGATCCTCGACCTGCGTGAACTGGTCGGAGGCGACACCCGTGAACTAGTCGACCGCTGGCTGGCTGACGGTGGTCCGGACGGCGAGCAGATCTATTGCCTCGACGATCTGCTACGTCACCGATTCGCCACCGAACCTCGGTTCCAGGCCGCGGTGCAGGACGTCGTCCGGACCGGTCAGGTGGCGACGACCGCGGTGAGCGCGCTGGCCGAGCATTGCCAACGGGCGGGCTTTCGAGGCGCCTATGCCTGGTGCCAAACGGCACTCACCGTCCCGCCCGTCCCGGATCACGTGCTGCCGGAGCGCGTGCTGGTGGTGCCCGGTCAGGTGCAATCGGGTCAGGCGACCGAATCGCCGGTGGTGGGAATCAAGTGAAGACGTAGCGGCCGGGGCCCTTGTCCAGCGCCGGGTGGGCGTCACTACCCAGTGCTGGCGGATCGATCATCGGCCCGCCATGATCACTTGACCAGATCGCCCAGTCTTCCCACCAGGAACCGGGTTTGCGGATCGCTCCGGCGCGCCACTGGTCAGCGTCCACCGGGTACTGGTCGGCGATCTCGTACCAGCTCTTGGGCCCGGGCGGATTGACGATTCCCGCGATGTGGCCGCCGCTACTGAGTACGAACCGGTTGGAGCCGGCGAGGAGGTGGGTGGTCTTGTAGGCAGAGGGCCACGGCACGATGTGATCGTTCTCCGCACTGACGATATAGGTGTCGTGCTTGATCTCGCCGAGTCTGATCAGCTGCCCAGCGATCTCCAGTCGGTCCTTGGCCAGCTTGTTCTCAACGTAGAAGTTGCGCAGATAGAACGAGTGCATCGCGGCCGGCATCCGGGTGGCATCGCTGTTCCAGGCGAGGATGTCGAAGGCCGGCGGCTTCTGGCCCATCAGCCAGTTCGCCGCGACATAGTTGAAGATCAAGTCGTTGGCCCGCAGGATGTCGAACGTACCGGCCATCGATTTACCCGGCAAATGGCCCTTTTTCACCATTTGTTTCTCCAGTCGCGCGACCGTCCGCTCGTCGGTGAACATGCCCAGCGGGCCGGGATCGGAGTAATCCACCATCGTGTTCAGCAGGGTGAGCGAGCCCATTCGAGTGTCACCGATCGCGGTGAGGTAGGCGTCGGCGATCACGGTCAGCGCCCCACCGATGCAGAGCCCGACGACGTCGATGCTCTGCGCTCCGGTGATCTCTTCGATCACGTCGAACGCTTGCTGCGGGCCGTGCAGAAGGTAGTCGTCCATTGTTACGCCGGACATTTCGGGCCCGGGGTTGCGGTAGCTGATCGCGAACACCGTCCGCCCGTGCTGCACAGCCCATTCGATGAAGCTCCGCTTCGGGGCCAGGTCCATCACGTAGTACTTGTTGATCCACGGAGGGCTGCAGAGCAGCGGAACCTGGTGCACCTGCGGGGTTTGCGGCTCGTACTGGAGCAGTTCCATCAGGTCGTTGCGATAGACCACCCGGCTCGCCGTGGCGGCCAGGTTCTCCCCGACGGTGAAGCCACTGGTGTCCACCTGACGTGGTCGGCCACCGTTGTGCAGGGTGTCGTCGATGAAATTCGACGCCCCCTGCAGCACGCTCATCCCGCCGGTCTCGAACGCCCGCTTCAGCGCGGCGGGATTGGTCAGCAAAAAGTTTGTCGGGGCGGCGGCGTCCGCCATCAACCGGGTCGCCATCCGGGCCTTGGCCGCAGTGACCGGATCCAGCCGGGCCGAATCGATCAGGTCATCGGTCAGGTCGACGGCGGCCTGGTAGAGCAGGCGCAGCGAGTAGAACGCCGGGTTGTCCTTCCAGGCCGGATCGCTGAACCGGCGATCCTTGGGGTCGAATCGTACCGGTGGCGACTCGTTGGCTCCGAGCCAATTGGCCAGCACGGCCCCGGGTAGTTGAGCCACTCGGGAGGCGAACATCGCTCCAGCCTCGGCCGCCGCGAGCGGGTGTCCGATCACACCCAGCATCGTCTCGCTGAGAGCGCGGCCGAATTCCGCGATATCGGGATCGGCAAAAACATCGGTTTCCGGTGCGAGGGCGCCAGCTGCGAGTTCGCCGGGGATTTGCGAGGCATCCGAGCTCATCGCTCCATCGTGCGTAGCCGGCCGAACCCGGGGCAGGGGGGCTTCCGCTGCCCGGAAGGGTGACTTCGATACGGTTCAGGGACTGGATGTTCGACAGCTCGGGCACCTGTCCGGCCTGATTGGGCAGTCCAGAACCAGGAGTGACCAAGAAGAGGTGGACAGATGGCTGAGGCCGTGGGTGTCGTCGGCGGCGGGATCATGGGGTCCGGGATCGCGGAGGTAGCTGCCCGCAGTGGATGCGACGTCCTGCTCCGCGAGGTGAATGCGGCGGCATGTGAGCTGACGCAGCAGCGGATCCAGCGTTCCCTGGACAAGGCGGTGCGCTCGGGCAAACTGGCGCAGGCCGACCGGGATGCCACCCTTGCCCGGTTGCGCTACGTCACCGAGCTGGAGGAGTTCGCCGATCGAGACATCGTGATCGAGGCCGTGGTCGAGGACGAGATGCTCAAGTCGGACATCTTCCGAACCCTCGGCAAGGTGACGACGAGTGGCTGCCTGCTGGCCAGCAACACGTCGTCCATTCCGATCATGAAGCTGGCCGCGGTGACCGCGCACCCGAACCGAGTAATCGGCATGCACTTCTTCAACCCCGTGCCGGTGCTACCGCTGGTTGAGCTAGTGCCCAGCCTCGCGACCTCGCCGCAGACCCTGGAACTGGCCCGGGCGTTCGCCGGGGACCGGCTGGGCAAGCACACGGTGATGGGCAAGGACCGGGCCGGTTTCGTCGTCAATGCCCTGCTGATCCCCTACCTGCTGGCGGCCATCCGGATGGTGGAGACCGGGTTCGCCACGGCGGAAGACGTGGACGTGGCGATGGTGGCCGGCTGCGCGCATCCCATGGGCCCGTTGGCGCTGGTGGACCTGATTGGACTGGACACCACGGCAGCGGTGGCGAATTCGATGTACGCGGAGTTCAAGGAGCCGCTGTACGCGCCGCCTCCGTTGCTGCTGCGGATGGTCGAAGGTGGCCGGCTCGGCCGCAAGACCGGTCAGGGCTTCTACGCCTACTGAGGAGGGTTAGTCGGCTGAGCGATCCCGAATGAAACTCCGATAGACCTGGATCAAAGCATCCTGCTCGGCGACCGATAGCGCCGGGTCCGCGCGGATCGCTGCCTCGGTATCTGGTACCGACCCGGCTGGGCCCGGCCCGTTCTGGGCGGGGTCTCGGGCGGCGGCAGGGTCCATCATTCCGGCCTGGCTCAGCAGGGTGTCGGCCGACAGGTTGAGCGCCTCGGCGATCGAGCGGAGCACCCGGATCGACGGTTGATGCAGACCCCGCTCGATCTGGCTCAGGTAGGCGTTGCTCACCTTGGTCATGTCGGCCAGCCGGCGCAACGAGAGATCCGCCATCTGCCGTTGCAGCCTGATGTATCCACCGAGCTGAAGCATCTGCGGATCCGAGTCCTCGTCCCCCGACATCCGTCCGCCCTTCCTTGCCGTCGCCTGATCCTGCCGCTTCCGGGTCCAGTGTGGACCATGCTCTCGGGCGCGAGCGCGCTGAAAAGGATCTCCCACGGGTCGCGGCAGGCGCCGAGGTGATCTGCGTCAAGGACCGAATCAAGCATTCGAACTTCGGGTTAATTTTCCAACTAGTGGGAAGAGAGACCTATACCGCTTGCGGACGGGTATGTGACGGTAACGGTGGGTTCATAACGGGAGGTGACTCATGGCAGGAAACTCGGCCGACTCGGGGCGCTCGGTGACAAGCAAGGTGGTTTCGATACTGCTGACTTTCACTGATGGCAATGTTCAATCCCTCACGGAGATCGCACGTTTGGCTGGGCTTCCGGTCTCCACCGCACACCGACTGGTCACCGAACTCGCGGCCTGGGGAGTGTTGGAAAGAACCGACGACGCCCACTATCGGCCGGGAGTGCCGTTGCGGGTGATCGGCAGCCAGGCAGTACACGCGGCCAACCTGCAGGAGCGGGCGCGGCGGGTGATGGAGGACGTCGTCACTGCCACCCGAGCCAATGTCCGGCTCGGGGTACTGGAAGGACTGGAAGTCGCGTACACGGAGAAACTCGTCGGCCATCGGCCGGTTTCGATCTTCGCAGGGGAGGCAACCCTGCCGGCCCATGCCACCGCGATGGGCAAAGCGCTGCTGGCCTTCTCTCCGCCGGCGGTGGTGGATGCCCTGCTGGAGCGTGGGCTGGAACGGTTCACCCCCTACACGCTGACCACCCCCGACCGGCTTCGCCGTGCGCTAGCGGTGACCCGGCTGACCAGGGTCGCGCTGTGCCGGTGGGAACTCGAGCTCGGAGCCGCTGCGGTTGCCGTTCCGGTGTTCGGCGGGGGTGGCACTGTCGTTGCGGCGCTCGAGCTGAAGGTCCGCGACCTGCGTAGCGATCTGCACACACTGCAGCCGGCGTTGGTGGTCGCGGCCCGCTGCCTGTCCCGTGAGCTGGCCACCTGTCAGCCGTTCGGCCAGTTCAACGCTGTCCCGGAGCGCCGGGCCAGCGCCGCGGGTGCCGGTCTCGCCGGAGACGGTCACGGATCAGGCCGGACCAACGGTTCGGGCCCGGCGGGGGAGCGGCCGGGCCACTCGGTCGACTACCTGAACGGGACTGGTGGCAGCAACCTGCGGACGACGGTGTCCCGACGGTTCGACAACCGCTGATCAGTCGGCCGCCTGCGCCCGCAAGGCGTCCCGCATTGCCGCCACTGGAGCCGGCTTACCCGTCATCAGCTCCACCTGCGCCGCGGCCTGATGCAGCAGTACCGGCAGCCCACCGACCACCCGGCAGCCTGCCGCGAAGGCCGAACTCGCCAGCGCTGTCGGCCACGGTGCGTAGATCACGTCCAACAACACCGGGCGGCCCAACCACGGCTGCGGCAACAGGGCGTCCGCCGCCCCCGGCGGCAGGGTGGAGATCACCACGTCTACCGGAGCAAAGGTGGTGTCCAGCAACCCGCTGGAGATCACCGGCCGAACGCCCAGTCGTTCCGCAGTAGCTTCCAGCTCGCCGGCCCGGGTGCTGTCTCGGACCAGCACGGTCGGAGCCGGTTCACCGAGTTCGCGCAACGCCGCCAGCGCGGCTTGTGCCGTCCCGCCGGCGCCCAGCACGAGGGCACGCTCCACCTTCTCCACACCGCTCTCCCGCAGTGCCCCGATGATCCCGGCCACGTCGGTGTTGTCGGCCAGCCACCCGGAGCCAGTGGCGACTAGCGTGTTCGCCGCCCCGATGCCAGCAGCCAGGTCCGTGACCTGGTCCGCCACCTGCAGCGTGACCCGTTTGAGCGGCATCGTCAGCGACAGCCCGACCCATTCCGGACCAAGACCGGCGACCAGATCCGCCAGCTCACTTTCTCGGCACTCGATCCGGTCGTAGCGCCAGCCGCCGAGTTTGAGCGCGGCGTAGGCGGCCTGGTGCAGGGTCGGCGACAACGAATGCGCGACCGGCGATCCCAGGACGGCGGCCCGACGATCGGTCTCACCTTCGCGGCGGGAGCTGCCGCTGTCATGAGCCGCGATGTCGTGACTTGCGCTGTTACGCCCCGCGTAGCCCCGGCCTGTGCTCTCGGGTAGCAGGTCTTCGCGGTCGATTCCCTGTCGTTCCATGGCTGCATCCTTGCGGCAGGACCTCGATACTGGTGAATTGCCCGCCCGGATTCCGGATCATCGGATGCTTGGGGCCAAGGTGGGTGGGGCGCGGGGCCGGTGACCCGCCGGGATACGCTCAGTTCGGCTGAGGGAGGACCGATGCTCTGGATCGCCCTGGATGGTGCGGTGAACGTTCGTGACGTCGGCGGCCTGCCGACCGATGCCGGGTCCTTCACGGCCGAGAAGCGCCTGCTGCGGGCCGACAATCTGCAAGGGCTCTCCGAGGCGGACATCTCCCGGTTGGTCGAGGAGTTCGGCCTGACCCGAGTGATCGACCTGCGCAGCATCGCGGAGGTGAGCGCCGAAGGGCCTGGCCCGATGGCTGCCGTTGCGTCCGTCGAGCACGTGCATCACTCGGTGATCCCGGTCGAGGGAGATCACGTTTCCGCAGGCGAGGGGTCGCCCGATCCGAGCACCATCGCCGTGGTCAGCGACGTGCTGCTGGCACGTCAGGAGCGCTTCGCCGCGGCCCATCCGGACGACATCGTCTCCAGTGACTACCTGAGCTACCTGGAGGACCGGCCGGACAGTGTGGTCGCCGCACTGCGGGCGATCGCCGGTACGCCCGGTGCCGCCTTGGTGCACTGCGCGGCCGGGAAGGACCGGACCGGGGTGGTGGTGGCGCTGGCGCTGCTGGCCGTCGGGGTCGACCGGGAGGCCGTGATCGCAGACTATGCCGCTACTGCCGAGCGGATCGGCGCGATCCTGGATCGGCTTCGTGCCTCCGTCACTTACGCGGTCGGCGTGGACCTGATCTCCGAAGCGCAGCACACCCCGCGGGCCAGCGCGATGACACGTTTTCTCGACCAGGTCGACAGTCGACACGGTGGGGTTACCCAGTGGCTGGCCGATCAGGGATTCGGCGTGCGGGACATCGAGCTGTTGCGGCGCAAGTTGCTGGCTGGATGAGCAAGGGGACAAGCGTTTATGTGACCGCGATGGAGCCCGGCACGGGCAAGTCGGCGGTGGTGCTCGGCCTGGCCGAGCTGCTTTCCCGGCGAGCCGGCCGGATCGGGTTCTTCCGTCCGCTGATCGTCTCTGACCAGGTTCCGGACCCGGACATCGAGCTGATCCGCGGTCGGTACCAGTTGCCCCAGAGCTACACCCAGTCCTACGCGGCGACCAGCGCCGATCTCCATACCCTGAGCAATCACGACCAGTACGATGCGTTGTTCAAGCGGATCCTGACCGGATATCGGGAGCTGGCGGCCGACGTCGATGCCCTGATCATCGACGGTACCGACTTCACCCAGGCTTCTCGCGGGGTCGAAGCGGACCTGAACATCGACATCGCCAACCACCTGGACTGTGCGATGTTGCTGGTCGTCGGTGGTCGGGGGCGGAACGCAGAAGCGGTGATCGACGCCGTCCGGTTGGCTTTGGCCACCCTGGTGGAGCGCGGGTGCACCGTGCTGGGCACGGTGTGCAACCGGGTCGACCCAGCCGTTGCGGATGACGTCCGTCGACAGTTGGCAGAGCTTGACGGCGCCGGTTGCGGCTTCGTCCTGCCCGAGTTGGCGATGCTGGCGGCCCCAACGGTGGCCGAGGTGGCCACTGCGCTGTCTGCTCGTTACCTGCTGCCGGTCGGCGGTACCGCTGGCGGCGAGGCTTCGTTGGTCCGTCGCGAGGTCTCCCGGGTGATCGTCGGCGCGATGAGTCTGCCGTCCTTCCTCGAGCGGGTGGCTCAGGACGACCTGCTGATAACCCCCGGTGATCGGGCGGACCTGATTGCCGGCTGCCTGGCGGCACACCTGTCCGGTACCTACCCCTCGATCGCCGGTCTGCTGCTGACCGGGGGCCCGGTCTCGGAACCGATTCGCAGACTGATCGACGGTTTCGGTGCCAGCGGGGTGCCGGTGATCGAGGTCGACCTGGATACGTACAGCACGACCACGGCGGTAGGCGAGATTCGTGGCGCGATCACGGCCGAGAGCCCGAGGAAGATCGCCGCGGTGCTGAGGCTGTTTGAGGAGCATGTGGATGCCGAGGCGTTGCTGAGGCGGATGGCGGTGCACCGGCCGGCTCGGATCACCCCGCTGATGTTCGAGCATGATCTGGCCGAACGCGCCCGCGCCGTGCAGCGGCATATCGTCCTGCCGGAGGGAGCGGACGATCGGATTCTGCTTGCCGCCGACCAGCTCCTGCGCGGCGGCGGTCGGCCCGGGGAGAAGCCCGTCGTCCAATTGACCCTGCTTGGGATCGAGTCGCAGTTGCGGGCCAGGGCAACGGCCCTTGGCCTAGCTCTGCCCGGGGTGCGGATCATTGATCCGGCGGCCAGCCCATGGCTGGACGAATTTGCCGAAATATACTGCCAGTTACGTAAACACAAGGGAATGACGGCGGAGTTGGCGCACGACACGATGCTCGACGCGTCGTATTTCGGCACGATGATGGTGCATCAAGGCCTGGCCGACGGAATGGTCTCCGGTGCGCTGCACACCACCGCACATACGATCCGGCCGGCCTTCGAATTCATCCGGACGGCTCCGGGCATCTCGGTGGTTTCCAGCGTCTTCCTGATGTGTCTGGCCGATCGGGTGCTGGTCTACGGCGACTGCGCGGTGCTGCCGAACCCGGACGCCGGGCAACTCGCCGAAATAGCGATCTCCGCCGCGGCGACCGCCACCGTGTTTGGGATCGAGCCGCGAATCGCCATGCTGTCCTACTCGACCGGCCAATCCGGGGCGGGGGCGGACGTCGACCGGGTCCGCGAGGCAACGGCGATCGCTCGAGCGCGTCGTCCCGATCTACTGATCGAGGGCCCGATTCAGTACGACGCCGCAATCGATCCGGAGGTGGCTCGCACCAAGATGCCGGACAGCCCCGTGGCCGGTCGGGCGACGGTATTCGTCTTCCCCGACCTGAACACCGGGAACAACACCTACAAGGCGGTGCAGCGGTCGGCGAACGCGGTGGCGATCGGACCGGTCTTACAGGGCTTGGCCAAGCCGGTGAACGACCTGTCCCGTGGTGCCAGAGTCGCTGACATCGTCAACACCGTGGTAATCACGGCGATTCAGGCGGCTGGACGGGCGTCGATGCGCACTCAGCCGGTGCCTGCCGACGCTCTCATCCCTGCCCCAAGCGCTGGCATTTCGACGGACGTCGTTGCGGCGTCCCTACTGGATGGTGCCTCTTGACCGACCAGGTTCTGGTTCTGAACACTGGCTCATCGTCGATCAAATACCAGCTTTTCGAGATGCCCGCCCACCGCGTGTTGGTGGCCGGGGTAGTGGAGGGGATTGGTGAGGAGCGCTCGAAACTCACACACCGACCCGCTGACGCCGAACCGATGACCTTCGATGAACCGGTTGCCGATCAGCAGGCCGGTTTCGATCTGATCCGCAGGGCATTCGATGAGTCGGGTGGGATGCCCACCGATTTGGCCGTGATCGGGCACCGAGTGGTCCACGGTGGAGACCTGTTCAGCGCACCGACCCTGATTGACGACGACGTGATCGCCGCGATCGAAAAGCTGACTCCGCTCGCGCCGTTGCACAACCCGAGCAACGTGACCGGGATTCGGTTGGCCCGAAACCTGTATCCGGACACTCCTCAGGTTGCCGTCTTCGACACCGCGTTTCACAGCACGATGCCGGCTACCGCCTACCGGTACGC
The DNA here is from genome assembly GCA_031400005.1 of Kineosporiaceae bacterium. Classification (GTDB taxonomy): domain Bacteria; phylum Actinomycetota; class Actinomycetes; order Actinomycetales; family Kineosporiaceae; genus JANNPJ01. Next base: position 13,643 of record JANNPJ010000081.1, read on the forward strand.
GTTGCCCCAAGAGTTGACGTCCCGGCTGGGCATTCGCCGATACGGTTTCCACGGCACGTCGCATGCGTACGTATCCCGGATTGCGGCCGAGCATCTCGGCCGGCCGCTGGCCGAGCTGAAGTTGATCACCCTGCATCTGGGTAATGGGGCAAGCATGGCCGCTATTGACGGCGGTCGGTCCGTCGATACCTCGATGGGGATGACACCGCTCGAAGGGCTGGTGATGGGCAGCCGCTGCGGTGACCTCGATCCGGCCGTCGTGCTGTATTTGCAGCGCGAGGGCGGTCTTTCGGTGGACGAGGTGGACTCGCTGCTGAACGGGAAGAGCGGGCTGAAGGGCCTGGCCGGTTCGAACGACGTCCGTGGGCTCAGCGAGCGGGTCGAGGCTGGGGACGCGGCGGCCGAGCAGGCACTGGACATCTTCTGTTACCGGATCCGCAAGTATGTCGGTGCCTACGCCGTCGTCCTCGGTGGACTGGACGGGTTGGTATTCACCGCCGGTGTCGGGCAGAACAGTGCTGAGGTTCGGGACCAGGTGTGCTCCGGGTTGGGCATTCTGGGCGTCCGGCTGGATTCGGCGCGAAACCAGAAGGGCGGCTCCGGGCCGGTTTCGGCTCAGCCGAGGACGGTTTCGGCGGATGACAGTCGGGTGCCAGTCCTGGTGGTGCCCACAGATGAAGAGTGGGAAATCGCCCAGCAATCCCTCGCCAAGATTCGGGCCTGAATTCTCCAGGGTTGCTCATCCATTCCGCCTACCACCCGCGCGGCGGGACCTAAGCGCAGGGGGACTGCCCGCGCTGCTCCGTCTCTACCCAGCACCCGGTCCGATCAACTGGTCGGCTGAGGTATCCGGACCGGCCGCAACCAGCGCGAGCAGGCGAGTACCAGGGTGGCGGCCAGCAGGCCGGCGCCGGCCGGGACGGCGAACCCGACCTGCGCCCCGGCGGCATCCACCACCGCGCCGGAGATCGCGGCGCCAACCGCAATGCCGATGCCGATCCCGCTGCCCATCCAGGTCAGGCCCTCGGTCAGCCGGGTCGGTTCGACCAGTTCCTGCGCCAAGGCGTTCCCGCTGATCAACATGGGGGAGAGGGCAAAGCCGGCGATGAAGATGATGCCGGCCAGCTGGGGCAGGTTCTGCACGAACAGGACCGGAGCGACGCCTAGCGCGAGCAGGACGACGCCGAGCCGGAACCGCCGGCCGGTCGGCCACGACCACTGCACGCTGCCGTATCCGAGCCCGGCGAGCAGGCTTCCGAGCGCGAACCCGGCCAGTACCCAACCGGCCAGGTCGAGATGGTGACGCTCGTCGGCGAAGGCCACCACGAGGACCTCCATCGCACCGAAGATCACCCCGACACAGATCATCGACAGGCAGAGCACCACCATGCCGGGAGCTCGCAGCACACTGGCGCCGGGCCCGTGCTGCAGCCCGGACGGCGGCGGCTCGGTGCTGCGCTGAAGCATCAGCAACGTGCCGCCAATTCCGACCGCGAGGGCCGAGGCGATGATGCCGAAGGCGGGCGCGATCTTGATGGCGAGCATGGTCACCAGCAGTGGGCCGCCGACGAACACCACCTCGTCAATGACCGACTCCAGCGAGTAGGCGGTATGCAGCAGGTGCGCTTCGCGCTCGTGGCCGGCCAGGGCGCGCGACCAGCGAGCCCGGACCAGCGAGCCGATCGAGCCGATGCTGGCACCGGCCACCACCGCTGCCACGAACATCATCCAGCTGGGTGCGCTGAACTGGGCACAAGCCAGAACCAAGAACAACCCGATGACGTGCAGGGCGATGGCCGGCAACATCACCCGAGCCTGGCCAAAGCGATCGACCGCCCGAGAGACCCACGGTGAGGCGAGAGCGCCGGTCACCCCGAAGACCCCGGCAACCGCGCCGGCGGTGGCGTACGAACCCGTCGCGTCCTCGACCAGGAGGATCAGACCGATGCCCAGCATGGATAGCGGCAGGCGAGCCAAGGCCCCGGCGGAGCTGAAGCCCCGCGCTCCGGGCAGGGCCAGGGCCTCACGGTAGGTGTGGAACATAGTTGTCACGCTCTCATGTCAAAGCATCCGCTGATCAGGGGCCTTGGGGTGGGGTAGCACTCCCGGAGCGCTACCCTCGCGAGGCGACCCGCAGGGTCGACCCGTATGCCCACCTTGAGAAAGGGCGATCCTTGCTGGACGTCGAGGAAGCGAGTTCGACCGGGCCTACGGTGCCGCCGAACCGCTTGATTGCGACCCGGCGGAGCTCCACCTGGTGGAATCTGGGCAGCTGGAACCCGGCTTGGTGGGGTCTGGCCCGATGGCATCCGGGTCGCTGGACCTCGACGACGGGGCAGGAGCGCAGCGCGATCTGGGCGGCTCGACTCGTGACCGCGCTCGGCATCGTCAGCGTGGTTAGCGCGCTCTTCGGTCCGTTGAGGGGCCGGTTGCGACTGCTGTCCGAGGTGCTTCCGCCGTTGGCGCCCGAGGTTGCCGTCGCGATGACCTTGCCGCTCGGGCTGCTCCTGATCCAGCTGTCCGCCGGCCTGCGTCGGCGCAAGCGGCGGGCTTGGCAAGTCGCGGTCGGGGTAAGCGCGCTGCTGGTGGTGCTACACGTGGTCAAAGGCCTGGACGTAGAGGAGGCGTTGTTCTCCGCAGCTGTCCTCGGCCTGCTGCTGAACGCCCGGCCGGCTTTCACCGGTGCTCCCGACCCGCGCAGCCGCAGGCATGTCGCCGTCGTCCTGACTGGTGGTTCGCTGGCGGCGATCGTGGTCGGTGGCAGTCTGATTCTGACTGACCCAGGCGGCGTCAAGGGTCCCTGTCACGCATGGACTCTGTTGGAGCACGTTCTCCTCGGCCTGATTGGCATCCCCGGGCCGCTGGAGTTCACCTCAACCAATGGGCATACCCGCAGCGCCAGTTCGCTGCTGCTTTTGGGCTGCATGATTACGGCCACCACGTTGGTGGCGGCACAGCGTCCGCCCGGCGGTCCGCACCGGTTGCTCCCGGACGAGGCGACCCGGATCCGCGCCCTGCTGCAGCGGCATGGCAGTCAGGACTCGCTCGGTTACTTTGCCCTGCGGGACGACAAATCCGTGATCTTCTCGCCGTCCGGTAAGGCGGCGATCGCCTATCGGGTGATCGCTGGGGTGTCCCTGGCCAGTGGTGATCCGCTCGGCGATAACGAAGCGTGGCCCGGTGCGATCGCTGCCTGGCAGGACGAGGCGGCTCGGTATGCCTGGATCCCGGCAGTGCTGGGGTGCAGCGAGCGGGCCGCCCAGGCCTACGCCCGAGTCGGCCTGGACGCTCTGGAACTGGGCGACGAGGCGGTGGTGACGGTCGCTGAGTTCAGCCTCGAGGGGCGGTCGATGCGCGGAGTTCGGCAGACGACGACCCGGCTGACCCGCAAGGGGTACAGCACCGAGGTCAGTCGGCTGGCCGATCTGCCGCCCGATCGGCTGGTCGAACTGGCCGAACTCGCCGAGTACTGGCGCGACGGTGCCGAGCGCGGCTTCTCGATGGCCCTGGGCCGGTTCTGTGATCCCCGCGACCACGAGATCACCGTGGTGATCTGCCGGGATGCGGACGGCGTCGCACAAGGCTTGCTCGGGTTCGTGCCGTGGGGTGCCGATGGGCTCTCCCTGGATGTGATGCGTCGGTCCCGGGCGGCCGACAACGGCGTCGTCGAGCTGATGGTGACCGCGCTACTGGCCCAGGCCGGCGAACTCCGCCTCAAGCGGGTATCGCTCAACTTCGCCGTCTTCCGAGCTGTTTTCGAACGCGGCAGTCGGCTCGGGGCCGGCCCGGTGCTGCGGCTCTGGCATCGCCTGCTGCAGCTAGCCAGCAAGTTTTGGCAGATCGAGTCGCTGTACCGGGCCAACGCCAAGTATCGGCCCGCGTGGGAGCCCCGGTTCCTCTGCTTCATCCGGGCCCGGGACTTGCCCCGCATCGCCGCCGCTGCCCTTGCGGCCGAAGCCTTCATCAAGCTTCCGCGCTTTCGTGCCCGATCCGGTGACGGTTGCTAGTTCGGCTCCTCAGTCGAGGTCGGCCGCCAGCAGGTAGACCTCCTGGCTGATGTTGTTCCGAGTGGCGCGCGAATACGGGCAGGTGGCGTGGGCGGCGTCGAGAAGCTTCTGAGCCACCTCGCGGTCGATGCCACCGATCTGCGCCTCGATCCGGGCTGCCAGGTCAATCCCGGTGGCCAGGTCGCCGACCAGGCTGATCGTCACCGAGACGGCCGAATCGCTAACGTCGATCTTCTCCCGACGGGCCACGCCCTTGAGCGCGCTGTGGAAGCAGGCTGCATACCCGGTCGCGAACAGCTGCTCGGGGTTGGTGCCCGGTCCGTCGTCCCCGCCCATGGTTTTCGGGACGGAGAGGGTGACGTCGACGCGGCCATCTGCCGAGGCAGCGCGGCCTTCTCGGCCGCCCCAGGCGGTCGAGGTCGATGAGTAAATCGTGTCAGCCATGTCAAACCCCTTGCTGTTGTGGGCTGCTGTGACGAACCGCGGCCGGGCGTTGTTGGGTGCTCGGTCGTTCGACGCGCTTTTCCGGTCGTTCGGTTGGCAAATACAGCGTTCGGTTGGCAAATACAGCTGTTGTCTCATTCGCGAGGCTGCCGGGTCCATTCTCGGGTCATGCCGTCATTCACACCTCGCCGGGGGGTACCTGGTGGTGGATCGATCATGCATCCGCGTGCCGGACGTCGCCCGTCAGGTGTTCGTACCGAATGTGGGCACACATGACGGAATGGCTGAAAGTAGCCCACCAAGCACGTAAAGTGATCGCGCGCTGACATTGCCGACCTGGGAGTCTGTTGTGCTGGAAGTATTGTTGTCACCGCGCCATCCGTACTTTGCGCGAATCCTTGCGTTGGTCGCCGTAGCGATGGTGACGCCGACTGCTGCGGTCGATGCCGACGCCCACCCGCCCGGGGTGACTGCGAACCCGGCCGGGGCGAGCGCGAACCCGGCAGTGGCGGGCGCGAAGTGGGGGGCTCGTAAGTGGGGTGATCCGGTCACCGATGCCAAGGCGAAAGACCCCAACGGTGAGAACAAACCCAGCCAGGACGCCGGGTCGTTGGCCTCGGTTGCGACGGCGATCGGTGCTCGCACGCTCTGGAAGCAGAAGGACGGCGCCGGTCGTGCGATCACCGGCGCCGGTGTCACCGTCGCCGTGCTCGACACCGGGATCGACAGCTCCGTGCAGGGTCTGGACGGCCCCGGAAAGGTCGTGCAGGGCCCGGACCTGTCGCTCGAAACGAACTCCCCGCCACTGCGCGGCAAGGACACCTTCGGGCATGGCACTCACATGGCCGGGATCATTGCCGCCAGGGACACCGTCCCGATCGACAAGCGCGGCGAACCGCAACCTGCCGACACGAAGATCCAGCTCGGCGTCGCTCCAGACGCGAAGCTGCTGGCGGTAAAGCTCGGCACCACCGACGGCAGCACGGACGTCAGCCAGGTGATTGCCGCACTGGATTGGGTGGTGCAGCATCGCAATGACAATGGGCTGCGGATCCGGGTGATCAACCTGTCCTACGGCACCCTCTCGGCCCAGCCCTACCAGCGCGACCCGCTCGCCGCTGCAGCCGAGAATGCTTGGAAACATGGCATTGTCGTGGTCGTCTCGGGCGGGAACGAGGGGCCGAATGCGGGCCGGTTGACCGATCCGGCGATCGACCCGTACGTGCTCGCCGTCGGGGCCTCCGATCCACGGACCGAGGTCAGAGGCTGGTCGAACCCCACGGTGTCGACGTTCAGTAGTCGAGGTACGGCCGAGCGGCACGTGGATCTCGTAGCCCCCGGTAGTTCGATCGCCAGCCTGCGGACCTCCGGGTCCTACCTCGACCGGAAATTTCCGGAGGGGAGGGTGTCCGGTGACACCACGGGGAGGTTGTTCCGCGGTAGCGGAACCTCCCAGGCTGCCGCCGTGACCAGCGGGGCCGTCGCCCTGTTACTCCAGGCTTATCCGAACCTCACCCCAGACGAGGTGAAAGCAGCGCTGATGAGTTCGGCTCGACAGATGGCTGGCGGGGCGGTGGACAAGGGCGCCGGGCAACTCGACGTCGACGGCGCGCTCGGCGCGGCCAAGCAATTCTCCAAGCAGTCCGGCCCGGGCGGGGGGGCCGGACCGCAAAGTTTCCCCGAATCGACTGGGCTCGGTTCGCTGGAGGCGGCGCGCGGAGGTGGCCATCTCATCGACCCCGAGACCGGCGCGGTACTTCGCGGCGAGGTCGACGTCCAGGGGAGTACCTGGGATGCCCCGGTCTGGCGGGCCGGGTCCGTCAGCGCGACGGCCTGGTCCGGTGGTCGGTGGAACGGTACGCGATGGACCGGTGATACCTGGGCGGGTGCCAGTTGGACCAATGCAGGGTGGGATGGCGCGCGCTGGACCGGGGGCCGGTGGAGCGACGTGACCTGGTCCGGTGAGCAATGGGCGGGCGCCCGCTGGACCGGTGCCCGCTGGACCGGGGATCACTGGATCGACCAGGACTGGCAGTAGGACGCATGGGGGGCGAGCGCAAGCGGCGGGCGGTGCTCGCGACCAGTGGACTGGCTACCGTGTTGCTGGCTGCCGGGCTGGTGACGACACTCGTCACCGCCCGGGGCCGCATTCTGAGCGCTGCTCCGCTGGTGCCGGTGGTGGCGATGGTCGTCCTGCTGGGTGTGGCGTTCGCTTTCGCCGAACTTGCGCTGCTGCACGTGGAGTTACGGCGTCAGGCCTACTCGTTCTCGTTGTCCGGGATAGCGCTGCTCTTGGGTGTGCTGTTCTGCGACACCCGGGCCCTGGTCCTTGCCCGGGTGATCGGCGCAGCTCTGGTTTTCGTCTGGCAGCGCGTGGCGCCGCTGAAAATGGCTTACAACCTGGGGGCCTACACCCTCGAGGCGGGACTGGTCGGGTTCGGTCTGCACCGGATCCTTGGTTCAGAAATCGAGTTGACCTTTCGCTCCGCGGTGATCTGCTACCTGGTGATCGGGCTCGTCGACTTGATGATGAGCGCACTGGTGCTGTGCGTCATTTCCTGGCATCAGGGGCGAGTGACCCTCACCGAGGCGGCCGAGGTCTTCGTGCCGGCAGCAGTTCTCGGCCTGTTCAGCACGTTGTCCGCGTTGGCGATCGTGTTGCTGCTGGACAACGGCACCCTCGGAATTGTTCTGATCATCGGATTCGCCACGATGACGGCCTTGCTCTACCACGGCTATCTGAACCTTCGCAATCGGCACCAATCTCTTGCCCTGGTGCATGAATTCGTCGAGCATAGCGTCGGCGCCGGCACGGTCGAGGAATTGGCCAGGGGATTGCTGTCGCGGACCCGGCTGCTGCTGAATGCCGGTGAGGTGGGCCTCGTCATTCACCGGGGCGCCTCCGATCTGAGATTGTGGTCCACCGATGACGACGCCCTGACCACCAGGCATTCCCAGGCGCCCGAGCCCGGTGACTGGTTACTGACTCGAGTCCGGGAGAACGTGGAGGCGATCGTCGTCCCGCGCAACACCCGGGAAACAGGCATGCGTCAGTGGCTGATGACGCACGGAGCCAGGGACGCGATGATCGTGCCGCTCCCCCCGGGTGGGATCGATGGCGTTCTGATCGTCAAGGACAGGATGGGTGAAGCGAGCACCTTCACCATCAACGACCTGACCCTGTTGCAGACCCTGGCGGGTCACCTCGCGGTCGCGCTGCGCAGCACCCAACTGGTTCAGCAGTTGCGCCACGATGCCACCCATGATGCGTTGACCGGGCTGGCCAACCGGGTCCTGCTGACCGAGCAGATCGAATCCGCGCTGTGCCTGGAGCCGATGGCTGGCGCCGCCGGTCAGGAGGCTGGGCCGGAAACGGCTTTCGCCGCAATCAGGACGGCGTCCCGATCGGCTGTCCTGCTTCTCGACCTGGACAAGTTCAAGGACGTCAACGACGCCCTCGGGCACCATGTGGGGGATGCCCTCCTGCAGGTCGTGGGCTCCAGAATCCGCACCTGCGTCCCGGCGCGCGGAACCGTGGCCCGGCTCGGCGGTGACGAGTTCGCCATCTTGTTGCCGATGGTGAGCGGTACCGAGGTGGATGCCCAGGAGGAGGCCAAAGAGGTGGCTGAAGCCATCCTCAGTGGGCTGATTTCGCCCATCGTGTTGCCCGGCGCCGTCGTCAGTACCCGCGCCAGCATCGGCATCGCCCTCGGCTCGCGTGGCTGCAACGGCGCAGATCTGCTGCGTCATGCCGACACCGCAATGTACGCCGCGAAGTCCGGAGAGCGGGCGGTGGTGGTCTACACGGCTGAGCTCGACTTGGGACGGGCGGAGCGGCTGACCTTGCTCGCCGACCTGGCCCTGGCGATTGAGCGGGAGGAACTCGAGCTGCGCTATCAGCCGCAGCTTGATCTGCGCACCGGCGAGATGACCAGTGTCGAGGCGCTGGTCCGCTGGCAGCATCCCGAGCATGGGTTGCTCTACCCGGACGATTTCATTCCGCTCGCCGAATCCAGTGGCCTGATTGAGGAACTGACTACCCAAGTGCTGCGCCAGGCGCTGCGCCAGTGCCGTCGCTGGCGGGACGACGGACTGGATATCGTGGTTGCGGTCAATTTATCCGCTCGCAACGTGAATAATGCCAACCTCGCCGAGAATGTGGCTGCTGTCCTCGCCGAAGTCGGGTTGCCCGCCGACCGTCTGGTCATGGAGATCACCGAGAGCAGCGTGATGGGCGATCCGAACCGCACGGTTCCCATTCTGCAGCGGCTAGCCGATATTGGGGTCACGCTGTCGCTCGATGACTTCGGCACCGGGTACTCCAGTCTTGCCTATCTCCAGCGGCTACCGGTCCGCGAGGTGAAGATCGACAAGTCGTTTGTGATGGGACTGACTGGCGGGTCCCAGGAACATGCCAGCTCGGTGTTGGTCCGCAGCATCCTCACTCTGGGTGTCAATTTGAACCTCCGGGTCGTTGCCGAGGGAGTGGAGAACGCCGACGTGCTGGATTTGCTTCGGCAGCTGGGCTGCGACGCGGTCCAGGGCTACCACATTGCCCGTCCGATCTCGGCAACCGAGGTTTCCTTGCTAGTGAATTCAACAAATGCCACTGTGCGCCAGTCTTGTCCGGCGATCGCGGCGGAGTATTTCGGTAACCAGCGGGGTGCTATGGCTTAAGTGCTCGCCCTTCGGGGCCTTCAGCATTCCTGGCGGCCAGTAGCAATCGCCGGGCTTGGCTGAGGATCGGTTGATCAACCATTCGGCCGGCGAACCGGAAAACGCCGGCCGAACCCTCGGCGGCCCGCAATACCGCGGTGGCCCAGGTAAGTTCGGCATTCGATGGGACAAAAGCCCGACGCACCACCGCTGCCTGGCTCGGATGAATGCATGCCTTGGCGGCGAAACCCGACGCCGCGGCGTCTTCGGCCTCGCTGCGTAACCCGTCCAGGCCGGCGATGTCCAGGTAGACGGCGTCGATCGCGGCCCGGCCATGCGCACCGGCCGCCAGCAGCACGTGGTTGCGCGCGTGTCCGGCGATCTCCCGGTACCGCCCGTCGGAGTGTCTGCTCGATCGGCCGCCCAGTGAAACCACAAGGTCTTCGGCGCCCCACATCAGCGCCACCGTCGCCGGCTCGGCAGCCAATTCGACGGCGTTCACCACTCCGCCGGCGGTCTCGCAGAGGGCGATCACCCGCAGCGGCGCGGCCTCGATGCAGGTGCTCAATCGCCTGATGTCCATTGCCGTTTCGGCCTTCGCCAGCATGACCGTTCGATAATCCGTAGCGGCCAGGGCGGTCAGATCCAGCTCATGGTCATCGGTATGGGCGGGATTGATCCGGACGACCGTGCGATCTGGGTCCAGCGCAACCTCGCGCAGGTGCCGACGGGCCGCCTCCTTGTCGGTGGGTGCCACGCCATCCTCCAAATCGAGGATCACGACATCTGCTGCAGCGGCGGCCTTGTGGAACCGGTCCGGGCGGTCCGCTGGGCAGAACAACAGTGCGGGACCGGCGAAGAGCTCGATCATGAGCGCTCGACCGGACGGCAGCGGATCATCACGGCTCGGATGGCGATCGCGGTCACCGCGCCGTCCTGATTGCGGCCGGTGTGCTCCAGAGTGACGACACCTTCGCCCGGCCGGCTCTTGGACAGCCGTCGGGACAGCATCCGCGTCTCGGCCTGCAGCGTGTCCCCGTGATACATCGGTGCCGGAAAGCGAACGTCGCTGAAACCCAGGTTCGCCACGATCGTGCCCTGGGTGAGCTGCTCGACCGACAGCCCGACCAGGGTGGCGAGCGTCAACATGCTGTTGATCAAGCGGGCGCCGTACGGTTGCTGGGAACTCCAGGCCGCATCCAGGTGCAACGCCTGCGGGTTCATCGTCAAGGTGGAGAACAGCGTGTTATCGGCCTCGCCGAAGGTGCGCCCGGGAGCGTGCCGATAGATCACATCCGACTCGAACTCCTCGAACCACAGGCCTCGCTGGGCGATCACACGCCGCGGTTCTTCGCTCGATTCCGCGGCACTCATGCGACCGGGAGCCCTAGGCCGCGGGCGATCAGAATTCGCTGGACCTCGGAGGTACCCTCACCGATCTCCAGAATCTTGGCGTCACGGTAGTACCTGGCGACTGGGTACTCCTCCATGAAACCGTTGCCGCCGAAGACCTGGGTGGCGGTCCGGGCCGCTGCCATGGCCGCCTCGGAGGAGTACAACTTGGCGATCGAGGCGGCCTGTTTCACCTCGGCCCGGGGGCGGCCAGAGTCCTTCAGCCAGGCGGCCTTGTAGGTGAGCAGTCGGGCCGCCTCCACGGACACCGCGACGTCGCTGATCGCGAAGGCAATTGCCTGCCGGGAGCCAATCGGTGCGCCGAAAGTGTGCCGCTGGCCGGCGTACGTGCGGCACTCGTCCAGGCAGGCTTCGGCGAGGCCGAGTGCGAGCGCCGAGATGGCGATCCGGCCGTCGTCCAAAGTCGCCATGAACTGAGCGAAACCGCGGCCGCGCTCACCGAGCAGGTTGTCCTTGGGCACCCGGCAGCCCTCGAAGGTCAGGCCATGGGTGTCGGAAATCCGCCAGCCGAGCTTCTCGTAGGCCGGGTCAACGATAAACCCCGCTGTACCGGAAGGAATCATCACCGCGGAGATCTCGTCCGGCCCGGTCCGGGCGGTGATCGTGACCACCGAGGTGATCGCCGTCCCGGAGTTGGTGATGAACGCCTTGGCGCCATCCACTACCCATTCATCGCCCTCCTCCCGAGCCCGGGTGCGGGTGGCACCGGCATCCGAACCGGCCTCCGGTTCGGTCAGCCCGAACGCGGCCAGGGCCCGGCCGGCGGTCAGATCCGGCAGCCAGGTCTGCTTCTGCTCCTCGGTGCCGAAGTGCAGGATCGGGTTGATTCCGAGACCAACCCCGGCCGACAGGGTGATCCCGATCGACTGATCCACCCGCCCGAGTTCCTCGATGGCGACGCATAGGCTGGTGAAATCCGAGTCTCCGGCCGAACTCGGTGAGCCGGTGGGTGCCGCGGTGCCGCCGTACTCTGCAGGGACGACTAGCCCGAACAGTCCCAGATCGCCCATCCCACGGACTACCTCGATCGGGAAATGATGGGCCAGATCCCACTTCGCCACCTGTGGGGCGATTTCGGATCGGGCGAAATCCCGCACCAGGGCGCGCAGATCCTCATGGTCCTGCGACAGCTCGAACGTCATCGCTCTCCCAGCCTCTCGATGCTCAGCACACTCTGCGCTCATCAACTCAATGCTCTTGACGTTTACGTCAACGTAAAGGAGGCTACTCCGATGGAGGCCGGGATGAAAGAGCGAACGACGAAGCAGTCGAGGCCCGAGGATCGAACCTGGTCGGTGCGCGAGCTGGCGGACGAGCTCGGCGTGACCACCCGGACCTTGCGGTTCTATGAGGCCGAGGGTCTGATCGCGCCGCGACGGGTGGGGACGGCGCGGATCTACACCGCTCGTGATCACACCAGGCTGGTGCTGATCCTGCGCGGCAAGCGGTTCGGCATGTCGCTTCCAGAGATCCGAGAAATCGTCGACATGTATGAGGATGCCGGAACCGGTGAACGTGGTCAGCTGGCGGCGTTGATCGCCCGGTTGGACCAGATCGGGGCGGACCTGCGGGCACGCCGGCGAGACCTGACCCGGACCCTCGCCGAGGTGGATGAGGTCGCCGAACGCTGCCGGGCCCGACTCGCGGAACTACCCGCCTGATGGTCGCGGGGTCGGTGGAAGGGCAGACAGACGTGCCGGATCGCGCGGGCGCACAGCCAAGCCGGTCCGGGCATCGGGAGTTGGTGCGCGAGCTTCGGCACCGGCTGAGTGCTGCGGCGGTCGGGGGCTCCGACGCGGCTCGCCGACGACACGTCAGCCGGGGCAAGCTGCTCCCGCGTGACCGGGTCGATGCGCTGCTCGACCCCGGATCGCCGTTCCTCGAACTGTCGCCGTTGGCGGCGTACGGGATGTATGACGACGAGGCACCGGGAGCAGGTCTGATCACCGGGATCGGCCGGATCCAGGGTCGCGAATGTCTGGTGATCGCGAACGATGCGACGGTGAAGGGAGGCACCTACTACCCGATGACGGTGAAGAAACACCTTCGAGCTCAGGAGGTGGCGCTGCAGAACCGGCTGCCGTGCATCTACCTCGTCGATTCCGGTGGCGCCTTCCTGCCGTTGCAGGACGAGGTGTTTCCCGACCGCGATCATTTCGGCCGAATCTTCTTCAACCAGGCGACGATGTCCGCCGCGGGGATCCCACAGATCGCCGCCGTACTCGGTTCGTGCACGGCCGGTGGCGCGTATGTTCCGGCGATGAGCGACGAGTCCGTGATCGTCCGCGAACAGGGAACGATCTTTCTGGCCGGACCGCCGCTGGTGAAGGCCGCGACCGGTGAGGTAGTCACGGCCGAGGAACTCGGTGGTGGCCTGCTGCACAGCCGGACGTCAGGGGTCACCGATCACCTGGCCGAGGATGACGCGGATGCGTTGCGCCGGGTCCGGTCGATCGTTGCGACCCTGGCGCCGCGGGAACGGCCGCCCTGGGAGGTGATCGAGACCGAGGAGCCGGTGCTTGATCCGGCCGAACTGTACGACGTCCCCACCGACCCACGGACCGGTTACGACGTCCGCACCGTGATCGGGCGGATCGTCGACGGCAGTAAGTACACCGAATTCAAGGCCGAGTACGGCACCACCTTGGTCACCTGCTTTGCCCGGCTGCACGGACATCCGGTCGGAATTGTGGCAAACAACGGCGTGCTGTTTGGTGAATCTGCCCTCAAGGGAGCACATTTCATCGAACTCTGTGACCAGCGCCGAATTCCGCTGGTGTTCCTGCAGAACATCTCCGGATTCATGGTCGGGCGCGAGGTCGAAGCTGCCGGAATCGCCAAGCACGGCGCCAAGATGGTCACCGCGGTGGCCTGCGCCCGGGTACCGAAGTTCACTGTCGTCATCGGCGGATCGTTTGGCGCGGGGAACTATTCGATGTGCGGCCGGGCGTATTCGCCGCGATTCCTCTGGACCTGGCCGAACGCCCGGATCTCGGTGATGGGTGGAGAGCAGGCCGCTGCCGTGCTGGCCACCGTCCGCCGGGATCAGCTCGAGGCCCGCGGGGAGAGCTGGTCGGTGGACGCTGAAGAGGATTTCCGGGCCCCGATCCGCGAGCAGTACGAGCGGCAAGGTAACCCGTATTACGCGACGGCCCGCCTGTGGGACGACGGTGTGATTGACCCGCTTGATACCAGAACCGTCCTCGGACTGGCGCTTTCGGTCGCGGCCAACGCGCCGCTGGCCGATGTCCGGTACGGCATCTTCAGGATGTGAGGGCATAGCTGTGTTCACCAGCGGTTCGATGTTCAGCACTGTGCTCGTTGCCAACCGGGGAGAGATCGCGGTCCGGGTGATCCGCACGTTGCGGACGCTCGGGATCCGGTCCGTCGCCGTGTACAGCGATGCCGACACGCAGGCGCGGCACGTGCTGGAGGCCGACAGGGGCGTCCGGATCGGTCCGGCACCGGCCCGGCAGAGCTACCTGTCCATCGAGGCGATCATCGAGGCGGCTCACGCCACCGGCGCCGAAGCGATCCATCCTGGCTACGGTTTCCTTTCCGAGAACGCCGATTTCGCCAGGGCCTGTGCGGCGGCAGGTCTGGTCCTTGTTGGTCCGCCGGTCGCTGCGATGCAGACCATGGGCGACAAGATCAGCGCCAAGCGGGCGGTTGTCCTCGCCGGCGTGCCAGTGGTACCGGGTCGTTTCGAGCCCGGGATGAAGGACGGCGACTTGCTCGCGGCGGCAGCCGAGGTCGGGTATCCGGTGCTGGTCAAGCCCGCAGCCGGTGGCGGCGGCAAGGGCATGCGAGTGGTTCACCAACCGGACGATCTGCCGGCCAGCCTGGTCTCGGCACGCCGGGAATCATTGTCGGCCTTCGGTGACGACACCCTGTTCATCGAACGGTTCGTGTTGCGGCCTCGACACATCGAGGTTCAGGTGCTGGCCGATTCGCATGGTGCGGTGGTGCATCTGGGTGAGCGCGAATGCAGCTTGCAGCGCAGGCACCAGAAGATCGTCGAGGAGGCACCATCGGTCCTGCTCGATCCAGCCACCCGGGAACGAATCGGCAGCTCGGCCGTTGAGATCGCCCGAGCAGTCGGGTATCTGGGGGCCGGGACGGTGGAGTTCATCGTGTCCGCCGACCAGCCGGAGGAATTCTTCTTCCTGGAGATGAACACTCGTCTCCAGGTGGAGCACCCGGTCACCGAGATGGTCACCGGGCTCGACCTGGTGGCTGAGCAGCTTCGAGTGGCGGCCGGGCAGCCGCTCCGGTTCACCCAGCAGGACGTGCGACTGAACGGGCACGCGATCGAGGCCCGGGTGTATGCCGAGGACCCGGCCGGGGGTTTCCTCCCCACCGGCGGAACCGTGCTGGCGATGCGGGAGCCGGCCGGTGAGCAGGTTCGAGTGGATTCCGGGATCGCGGTCGGCACGACCATCGGCAGTTGGTACGACCCGATGCTGGCCAAGGTTGTCGCCTGGGGGCCGGATCGGTCGACTGCGCTGGCCCGCCTGCAACACGCCCTGACCGGGACGGCGGTACTGGGGATCAGGACGAACCTGGAGTTTCTCGGGCACCTCCTGGCGGACCCGGACGTGGTGGCCGGGCGATTGGACACCGAGTTGGTGGACCGCGAGTTGCCCCGGCTGCTGTCCGGCCGACCTGCCCGTGTGGATCCGGATGAACCCGGCCCGGGTGGGCTCGCCCGGGAAGGCATCCCGGAGCAGGTGCTGGCCGTTTACGGGCTGGCCCGGCTGCTGAGCCTGCAGCCGGGTCGGTCGGATCGGGCGGTGGATCCGTGGCAGATGCCGTCCGGCTGGCGGGTGGGGGAGCACCGACCCCTGGTGCTCCGGGCCGATCGGGAGGGCGGTCCGCGTGGGGGCAGTGCGACGATCGATCGGCCGGGCGAAGCGGTCGAGATCCGCGTGTGGGGGACGCCGGACGCCGCCCGAGTTCAAGTCGGAACGGGGCCGACACGGCCCGCGTCCGTCCGGGTGGCTGGTTCGAAGCAGTTCGGCCCAGGCGCTGACCTGCTGGTCACCGTGGGCGGCATCAGCCAGCGCTGGCTGCACGCCGACGAATCGGATCGGACCTGGCTCAGCCACGAGGGTCGGACCTGGGTCATCGCGCAGGCACCGATCCGGCTGCGGGAACGGGCGGCATTCACCGGCACGGCGCAGGTGCGCAGCCCGATGCCCGGGGTGGTGCTCGCTGTCCAGGTGGCGCAGGGAGATGACGTGGAGGCCGGGCAAGCCCTGATCGTCGTCGAGGCGATGAAGATGGAGCACGCGGTGACGGCGACACGGACCGGTCGGGTAAGCGAACTCCTGGTCCGGGTCGGCGACCAGGTCACGCTCGACCAGCCGCTGGCTTTCATCCATTCGGTTGAGGTGGGTCGGGAACCGCAGGTCCCCGGTCTGCATAGCCTCGCTGTTAGCGTCGACAGCGGGAGTCCCGCGCCGGGGTAGGCAGGGCCGGTGGCGGCACGAAGGCATGTCACCGCAGGAAGGCTGAGCATGCCGACAGTGCTTCGATCCGGCACCACGCAGGTCTGCGACCAGGGGCAGATCGATCCGCGCCGGCTGCTGGACTCTTCGCCTATTGCCAGGGTCACCGTTGTCACGGCGCCGCCCGGCTCGGGCAAGTCTCGGCTGGTGCAGCAGTGGCTGACGGATTCGGCCGGGAACGCGCGACCGGCGGACTGGATCCGGATCGACGTCGCTCCCGAGGACGCGACCTCGGGGGCCGCTCTGCGCGATGCTCTGGACGAGGCCATCCGGTGGCTTTCGGCGAGTGAACGGGTACGCCCGAGGTTCGGCCTCACCGGTCTGGAAATGCTGACTCCCGATGAGGTCTCGTACCTGGTCGATCACCTGTGTGCCGGGCTGCCGGCCCAGGTGCGGATGGTCCTGGTCGGTGCCGGCAGCGGGTTGCCGGCCAGCTGCCTGGTTCGGCTCTCGGGTGAACTGGTCGAACTGCGATCCGTGGATCTCTGGTGGTCGGGTAGCGACCTGATCGATCAGCTTGCCCGGGTCACCGGGATCACCGCGTCGAGGTCCGAAGCCGAGCACCTGTTTCGGCTCACGGGTGGATGGCCGGCCGGGGTGATCATCCTTGGCCGGATGATGTGGTCGGGACCGGCCGTGCTCGCCGCGCGAGATCTGACGGCGATCCCCGAGGTTCTCGACTTCGTGGCCACCGAGGTGCTGGACCGGCTGACTGCGCCACTACGGAAGTTCGTCCTTCAGACGTCCGTGCTGGACGAACTAGAGGTTGAGGACTGCGCGGTGTTGGTGCCGGACGAGATTGCGCAGGCGATGCTGGCTCAGGTGCACCGGCAGGGCCTCACGACGGCCCTCTGGGCGGGCATCCAGGCCGAGCAGCTGCCTGGACTGCGGTATCACCCGCTGATCCGGGCGGCGGCGCTACGGGCGCTGCGATCGGTGCACGCCGACGCCGCGCGGAGCCTGTGGCTGTTGGCCGGGCAGCAGGCCCGCCGTGCTGGCCGCGAGCAGGTGGCGGTCAGCTATCTAGCCGCGGGGGAGGCCTGGGACGCCGTTCTGACCACCCTGTTTACCGCCGCTGGGAATGGATTTCGCGGATGGGATCCGGTCCGGCTGCGCGCCGCCGTAGATCGACTGCCGGACCACACCTGGCAGCACGACGCCGAGCGTCGCACTCTGGTGGCCTTTGCGGCCGGAATGTCCGGTGACCATCTGTTCGCCGCCCAGGTGATCCAACAGACGCCGGCCGAGGTTCGCGCCGGTGCCGAGTGGTGGTCGGTGCTGGCCCGGCTGATCGAGGCCTTGCCCGGTCCGGCCGGCGGTGCACATGGCGGGTACCGCGCCGCCTGTTCGGCCTTGGTTGAGTTGCAGACCCTGGACCGGTCAGTTGCGATCCCGGCGATCCTCGGTGCCGTCGACCGTCCATCGCTGATCGGGACCGCGCATTTGCTGGCCGCCCGGGCCGGGGTGTTCGACCGCGACCAGGCCAGCGTCCGCCGGCATCTGGAGGCCGGCTGGAGTGAGGTCGGCGCACAGATTCCGCGGTACTGCGTGCTCGCTGGGCTCGGTGCGGATGCCCTCACCACCGCCTGGAGTGGCGAGCTGGCGGTGGCGCAGCGCCGCGCCGTCCGGGCCCAGCAGCTCGCCGAAGAAGCCGGACTTGCCGAGCACCCGATGCTGAATCTGACCATGCTGGCCCGGGTGGAACTGTTGCGCGCCCGCGGTCGCAGCCAGCAAGCGCTGACCGAACTGAACGCCAGAGCCTCGGCGTTACGCCGCAGCGAACCGTTCGTCGCTGCGGCGTCCGGCGGACGAGTACACACCGCGGCGGCGCAAATCCTCCGAGCTGGACTGCATCTAGACCTGGCAGAGCCCGATTTGGCGAGAGCAGAGCTGGAATTGCTGCAGGCAGAGGGGGACGACGACCCGCCGCGGAACCTGTGTGCCGCGCGGGCGGTCGCGTGGGCCCGGTTGCATCTGCTGTCCGATGATGTGATGGACGCCGAGCAGGTACTGGCCGCAGCCCCGGTGACTGGGGTCGTCACCGCGACCCGGATAGCAGCCGCCCTGCACCGGCAGGCTCCCGAGGAGGCCCAAGCGATTGCCCGGAGTTGGCCGTTCGAGGACACTCTGGACAACCGGATCCGACTGCTGCTGGCCTCGGCAGCGATCGCCATCGCGATGGAGCGCCGACCGGAAGCCGCGGCGCAGATCGATCAGGCATTGGTCGTTGCCGAACCGGACGGTCATATTCAGGTCTTTCTGGATGCACCGCCTCGCGCCCGGGCGCTGGCTTCCTCGGTGCTGAAGCGGTCGCTGGATTCATCCAGTTGGCGAGCCGAGCTGGCCGACCGACTGGATCAGGTCCGGAATGCGGCGTCCGCTACCTCGGCGATCCAGGTGACTCGCCGAGAACGTTCCGTGCTCGAGTATCTGACCACACCACTGACGCACGCCCAGATCGCCAGGCAGCTCTTCGTTTCCGACAATACGCTTAAGTCGCACTGCCGCAACCTCTATCGCAAGCTTGGTGTGAATACCCGCGCGGACGCGATTAATGCGGCTCGAACCCGGGGCTTGCTGGAGACGGTTTCTGCACCGAGCCGACTCGGGGGCGGTCACAAGGCTGCTTTCTCACCCGGGGATGAGATCGTCCTGAACCGGAATATCACCCTCGATCCTGCCGTCGTCGAACTGTGATCATCTGCGAGCATTCCCGAGACGGCCCGGCCGATGTGGAGGAACGAATCGGCAGATGCCGACAGAGTCGGGTAGAAGTGGTAAGGGTGGCCAGCGCTGGGGTGGGGGCAACGGAGTGGGCGAGCAGATGAAGCACGATCCGTTGGATTCCTGGATCCTGCTGGTGGAGGACAGCCCGGAAGATCGGGAACTGGCTATCCACGCGTTGGGTAAGGGTCAGTTTCGTGGTCGAGTCGAGCAGGCCAAAGACGGCGTCGAAGCGATCGAACGATTGTTTTGCCTTGGGGAGTGGGCCGATCGAGACCCCACCGACCTACCCCGCGCGGTGCTGTTGGACATTAAAATGCCCCGGGTGAGTGGCGTGGAGGTGCTCCGGAAGCTGAAAGCCTCGGAACGGTTGGCCAATGTGCCGGTGGTCATGCTGAGCTCCTCGGCTGAGCCGAGCGACATTGCGGCCTGTTATGCCCTGGGCGTCAACAGTTATGTCGTTAAGCCCGTCGACATTGACGAGTACTTCCGGTCGATCGGTGACGTCGGTCGGTATTGGGTCCTGATCAACCGAACTCCGACGGAGTATCCGCGTGCCGACACCACTGCGCCTGCTGGTCGCTGAAGACCTTCCGCCGGACGCCGAACTGATCATCGCGGAGGTCCGCCGATCGGGATACGAGCCGACCGTGACCGTGGTCGATTCTGCAGGAAAGTTTTTGCGCGCGCTGGACGACGATCCAGAGATCATCATTTGCGACTACACGATGCCGACGATGACGGCACCCGATGCCCTGGCGATCCTTCGGGAAAAGGCGCCAGATCTGCCGCTGATTGTGGTCAGCGGCTCGATGGACGAGGCGACGTGCGTCAATTCGCTTCGGCTGGGAGCGGTCGATTACCTGCTGAAGGACCGGCTTAGCCGACTCGGCCCGGCAATCGCTCATGCGCTGGCCCGGCGGGAACTTGACCGCACTGCCCGGGTGGCCGAGCGGGAACGCGAGGCGACAATGAATATTTTGCGCGGGCTGGTAACCAATGCGACTGCGGCGATCAACGTTAGCGACCTGACCGGCACCACCCTGGTGAGCAACGACCGTTATCTGCGGTTGTATTCCCCTCCTGCCGAGTCGCCGGCGGCACCGGAAGTCCCCGAAGAGTTGGTTGTTTCGCAAACTGATGCGGCGCCCGAGGTTGCTGTGGTGGTTGATCCCAGTCAGGTGATTGAGCAGGAGGAGCAGTTCGAGGTCGGGGGCCGGGTACGCACCTATTACGCCACCCGATATCCGGTAGTGGACGCCGAGAACAAAGTTTTCGCGGTTGGTTCCATTCTCGTAGATATCACCCGGTTGAAGCGGATCGAGAACGATCTGCGGGCCGCTCGACTGCAACTTGAAGAGCGCGCCGAGCACCTTGATCTGGTCAATGCCGAGTTACGTGAGGTCGACCGGCTGAAAACCGAATTCGTCGCCTCGGTCAGCCATGAACTACGGACGCCGTTGACCAGCATTCGCGGATACGCCGAACTCTTGCTCGACGACGCGTCCGAGGACGCGAACAACCAGCAGACCAGGATGCTGGGAATCATCGATCGAAACGCTCGCCGTTTGCTCAGCTTGGTTGAGGATCTGCTGTTGTTGTCCAAAGTAGACTCGCAAACCCTGGCCCATCGGGTCGAACCGGTCGACCTTGCCGAACTCGCGGACGGAGCCGTCGTCGTCTTGGCGCCGGCCGTGGAGAGCGCAGGCGTGACGATTGTTGTCGAGGTCGCCCGCCCGATGATCGTCCAAGGGGACCGGTCTCAGTTGGAGCGAGTACTTTTCAACGTTCTATCAAATGCGATCAAGTTCTCGCACCGCGGTCATTCGGTGACGATCGGCGGCCGGGTCGATCCAGCCCAGATCGTGCTGACCGTCCAGGACACCGGGATCGGCGTTTCCGCCGATGAACTGCCCAAACTGTTCACCCGTTTCTTCCGCTCGGCCGCCGACGAGGCACACAACATCCCCGGAACTGGACTCGGGCTGGCCGTGGTTCGGGAAATCATCGAGAACCACGGCGGCACCGTATCAATGGACTCGACGCAGGGTGAAGGAAGCACGGTCACCGTCATCCTCCCGTCCGGGCCTTCGGGATCGACCTCATGACGAGGCCTTGGCGGTGAAGCCGACTCGCGGCATCTCACCCCAGGCGGCGTTGGAGCCACGCAATCCAGACCAGAGTCCGCGTAGTCTCCAGAAGGCATGCAGCTGACGGAAACCGACATTCTCCACGAAGGCGGCCACCACCAACACGGCGAGGTCGGACCAGCGCCGATACGTCTTGTAGGTCATATCGTCGACGACAATGGCGACGATCGACAGGAGCACGCCGTAGCCGAGAGCGGCGAGCAGATAGAGCACCGCGGCGGTGGTATTCAGCATGCCAAGGGAGTATCCGGCAACGACGGCCACCAGGCCGAGGATCTCAACCACCGGGCTGAGCAGTTCGAAAATCAGGTAGTAGGGCAGAACAAGCATCCCGACCCGGCCGTAGCGGGGATTGGCCATCATTCTGCGGAAGCGCCAGAGCACCTGCAGTAGCCCGTGCGACCAGCGCCGACGTTGCCGACTGAGGATCTTCAGGTTCTCCGGAACTTCGGTCCAGCAGACCGGATGTGGGACGAAGACGATTCGGTAGTCGCGCTTCTCCTGGCGCATCCGCTGGTGCAGTCCATTCACCAGGTCGGCGTCCTCGGCCAGGGATTCCGGCGTCAGACCGCCGATCTCCTGAACCAGATCGCGGCGAAAGAGCCCGAATGCCCCGGAGATGATCATCAGTGAGTTGAAGCTGGACCAACCGACCCGTCCGAGCAGGAACGAGCGCAGGTATTCGACCACCTGAATTCGCGGCGCCCAGCCCTTGGGTGCTCGCTTGTCCAGGATCACGCCGCGTTCGGTGGGGCAGCCGTTGATCGGCCGGATCGCACCGCCGGAGGCAGCCACCCGTTCGGGGTCGTCGACGAAAGGTCGAACCACGTGCAGCAAGGCATCCCGTTCCAGCACCGAATCGGCGTCGATCATGCAGACCAGGGGGTGCCGGGCATACTCCAGGGCGACGTTCAGCGCGTCCCCACGGCGACGAGCGTTGTCCTTGCGGATGACCACGACCCGACCGTCCCGGGCGACGTGCACCGAATTCACTGCACCGACGGTGTTGATCACCCCGGCTGGAACCCGGTTGCTCGGGATCAGGTCGAACTCATCCCGCAACACCTCGAAGGTGTTATCGGTCGAGCCGTCCTCGGCGATCACGATCTCCATCAGCGGATAGCGCAGCGCGAGTACGGCGTGCACGCTGGAGACAATGCTTTTCTCCTCGTTGTAGGCCGGCACCAGAACCGAAACCCCCGGGGTCAGCGGGTTGGCGAAGAGGTCCTCCAGCGCGGTCTCGGCCGGCATCCGAGTCGTCCGCCGGGTCGTCCAGGCGGCAATCAGCACGAGCCCGAGATAGAAGGAGTTGAGAATGAGGAAGTACACGATCACGACCGAGTTGAAGCCGTTGACGAAGTCCACGAAAAAGTCATGCATGGTGGAGACCTCCTTTCAGGTAGGTCGTTTGACGGCCGGCTGTGCGCCGAGGCTGATCGTGTAGCGGGCGAGGATCTCGCGCGCAGCATCCCCACCGAAGGCATCCGCTTGCGCGATCTGCCGCAGCCGAGCTATTCCGGCGCTTCCCATCAGGAGCATTGCCAATGCGGCCGGTATTCGGACCGTCGGTGAGCTGTGCCCGACGGCTCGTTCCAGCGCCGGGATCGTCGATGGATCGGCGATCCGGCCCAGGGCGGTACAGGCCGCAGCTAGTACCTCGACGTCCTGCTCACGTGCCATCGTCTGCTGCAGTACGGGAATGGACGTCGGCATCCCGAGTCGTCCAACCGCGTGCGCCGCACCGACCCGGACGGAAGCGTTCAGGTCCGTGCTGAGCCGGTGCTCCAAATACGGTACGGCCGAAAAGATTCCGAGAATTCCGAGAACCTCGGCGGCGATCGTCCGAACGTTCACCCGCTCCGCGGTGAGCGCGACCAGCAGCGGTTCGGTGGCCTCCGCGCCGATTCGAAGCAGGGCCATCGTGACTGGGTGCGGGGGGATCTTGGAGTCGTCCCGGTCCAGGTGTTCCAGCAGGGAGGTGGCGGCTTCCAGTCCGCCGATCCGGCCCAGCGCCCGGACCGCGGCGAGCCGAACGTCGCCATTCGAGTCGTCCAGCAGTTTCGCGACGAAGGGGGTTCCCTCCAGGACGCCCGCCGAGCCGAGGAGCTCAACGGCCTGGTACCGCCGGACCGTCCGCCAGGAGGAGGTGTCCTCGCAGGCCTTCGTGACCGTGCCGCGCCGACGCAGGATGTCCACCAGAACGCTGCGGTCGGCGCCGCGCAGCTTCGGCAGCAGCCCGGCGACCACCTCTTCAAAGGAGGTAGCCCGGCTGTGGTGTTTGATCAGCGTTTCACCGAGATCCCGGGCGTTTCCGTCTTCCCAGGTCGCCAGATAGCTGAGCAGCACCGGGCGGAGCATCCTCAGTTCGAGGTCGCGGGCCTTCACCTTGCGTTCGCGCCGGACCTTGATCATCGCGGTGGTCACCGCGAGTCCGATGATCAACACCATGTTGGTGATCGCCACGATCACCAAGATTTGCGCGGTACTCATCGCGGCGTGCGCGCGAGGAGCGCATCGATCCGGCTGGAGAGCTCACGCGGACTGAAGGGCTTGACCACATAGTCGTTGCCACCGGCGGCGAAACCCCGCTGAACATCTGACTCCTGAGCTTTCGCGGTCAGAAACAGCACCGGGACGTCGGCCATCATGGGGTCCTTGCGCATCTCGATGCAGACCTCGATGCCGGTCATCCGGGGCATCATCCAGTCCAGGATGACCAGGTCCGGTTTGGTGTCGTGGATGGCAGCCAGTCCGGCTTCGCCGTCCACCTCTCCGGTGACCTGGTGGCCGGCCGCAGTCAACTTGTACTCGAGTAGACCAAGGATGTCCGCGTCGTCATCCACCACAACGATGCTGCTCATTTTGTGCTCCCTAGACAGGACGGGTGATCGTGCAGCCACGGATGGGTTCTCACTGGCTCCCTGGCGTTATCGACATAGAGCCGATTGGGCTACAGGGTGAGATTCTCCGGCTGGACGTCATCACCGTCCTCACCCCGGCCGAATCGGCCGGGGGTGAGAGCGTCGGAGCACTAGCTGGTCCCTATTGAGGGAGATTGAGATGGTTCGGTGTTACTCGCGGAACGGTGGGTCTGGCAGAGTCTCCGCATGTCCTGGAGATCCCTGCTGTTCTATGCCGCCGTCATCGTGGTGCTTTATGGAGCCGGCACCGTCGTGTTCTCCTCGGGATCCTTGGATCGGACGCCCACAGGTTCGCAGAGCGAACGCCAGTGCACCGGTCAGGAGCGGCTCGAGATGCCGCGCCCGATGACGTCGGCGGAGAGGGAAGCGTGCGGCATCGAGCCCGACGCGCCCAGGGGTTCGACGGGTGTTTGGCTGTTCGGAACCGAGGTCACCAAACAGCCGTGACCTCCCAGGACCTGATCACGAGAGATCGGTGATGCCCCCGGCGGCCAGGCGCTGGTACCAGTGGGCGCTGTCCTTCCAGGTTCGCACCAGGCTGTCGTAGTCCACCCGGATGATCCCGAACCGGCGGTCGTAGCCGTACCCCCATTCGAAATTGTCCAGCAGCGACCAGACGAAGTAACCGCGGACGTCGGCCCCGGCCTCGATCGCCGTGGCGACCGCCGCCACGTGCCGACGTAGGTAGTCGATCCGCGGCTCGTCGTGGATCGCACCGTCCGGCGAGACCACGTCGTCGAACGCGGCCCCGTTCTCGGTGATCATCATGGGCTGGCCGGGGTAGTCCCGATGGAGCTGGAGCAGGAGCTCGGTCAGGCCGGCCGGCTCGATGTTCCAGCCCATTGCTGTGTACGGGCCGGGCTGCTGAACGAATTCGATGTGCTGTGCGCCGACCCACGGCGAATGCGCCGACAGCCCGTGCCCATCGGCCTCGGCTCGGGCCGAAACCCGTTCCCAGGCGCGCACCTTGGCGGTGGAATAGTAGTTCACCCCGAGGACATCCAGCGGGACCTGAATCAGCGCCTCGTCACCGTCCTGAACGAAGGCCCAATCGGTGATGTCGGCGGTGTCTTTACGCAGGTCGTCTGGATAGGCGCCGCTGAGCATCGGCCCCAGAAAGGCTCTGTTGGCGAGCGCGTCGATCTGCCGCACCGCGTCCGCATCGGCGGCCGATTCCGAAGCCGCCCGGAGCACGTGCAGATTCAACGTGACCGACAACTCGGCCGCCGGAGCCAACTCCCGAATCACCCGACCGGCCAAGCCGTGCGCCAGATTCAGATGGTGGACAGCGGCGAGCGCCGCGGCCGGTTCGGTCCGGCCCGGAGCGTGCACGCCAGAGGCGTACCCCAGGTACGCCGAGCACCACGGTTCGTTAAGCGTCGTCCAGGTGTGTACCCGATCACCCAGGGCGGTGACGATGCCGGTGGCATAGTCCGCGAAACGCAAGGCGGTCTCCCGGACCGACCAGCCACCGGCATCCTCGAGTTCCTGAGGCAAGTCCCAGTGGTAAAGCGTGGCGACCGGCCGGACGCCTCGCGCCAGCAGGCCGTCCACCAGTCGCGAGTAGAAGTCGATTCCGGCCTGGTTGAAGGCACCCGAGCCGCCGGGTTGCACGCGGGGCCAGGCGATCGAGAACCGATAGGCGTCCAGACCGAGCCGGGAAACGTGGTCCAGGTCCTCCTCCCAGCGGTGATAGTGATCGACGGCGACATCTCCGGTGTCACCGTTAAGGGTGCGACCAGGAGTGTGGCTGTAGGTGTCCCAGATCGATCGACCACGTCCGTCCGCGTTGACCGCACCCTCGATCTGATACGAAGCAGTGGCAGATCCCCAGATGAACCCCGCCGGAAAACTGTTGCTCATCTCGCACTCCTCATAAGTCTGGGCAGTTAGGGAAAGATAGCGGTTGTGTAGGCATTCGATCTGCCCGACAAGAGCTCGGTGGTGGCCTTTCCGTCGAGCACGGTGACCTCGAAAAGCGCGGCCGACGCCGGCTCGGCGGTGCTTGGGGTTGCGGTCTCGCCGGTCGGGATCACGACCTGGGTGCGCTGACCATCGCGAGGCGCGAACACCCGGAACTGGACACCGTCCGCCCAGGCATAGTCTGGCCGGTCCTGGACGGCTCCGAACGGGATCACCGACCCGGGACGGGCGAACAGCGGCACGCTGTCGAAGTCATGCTTCTGCGTCACCCAGGCCGGTCCGGTCAATTGCTCACCAGTGATCAGGTGGGTCCACACCCCGGCCGGGACGTAGAACGTCACTTCGCCCTCCGCCGACATCACCGGCGCGACCAGTAGATCCGGGCCAAGCATGTACTGCCGGTCGAGGTAAGCGGCTGTTGGGTCGTCGGGGAACTCGACGATCATCGGCCGCATCATCGGGATGCCCTCGCGCTGTGTCTCCAGGGCGACCGCGGCCAGGTACGGCATCAGCGACAACTTCAGCCGGGTGAAATGCCGTAATACGTCGACGGCTTCGGCGTCGTAAGCCCAGGGCACTCGGTACGACCCGGATCCGTGCAACCGGGAATGTGAGGAAAGCAAGCCGAAAGCGATCCAGCGCTTGAACACCGCCGGGTCAGGAGTTCCCTCGAAGCCGCCGATGTCGTGGCTCCAGTAGCCGAACCCGGACGCCGCCAGCGAGAGGCCACCGCGAAGCGACTCGGCCATCGCGACGAAGGTCGACTCGCAATCGCCGCCCCAGTGCACCGGGTACTGCTGGCCTCCGGCTGTCGCCGACCGAGCGAACACGACCGCGTCACCGGTTCCGCGCTCGGCCTCCAGCAGCTCGAAAACCGTTCGGTTATAGAGGTGCGCATAGTAGTTGTGCATCCGCTGCGGGTCGGCGCCGTCGTGCCAGATCACCTCGGTCGGGATTCGCTCGCCGAAGTCGGTCTTGAAGCAGTCGACGCCCATCTCCAGCAACACCTTGAGTTTCGACGCGTACCAGGCGGCGGCATCCGGGTTCGTGAAGTCCACCAGCGCCATCCCGGCCTGCCACTTGTCCCACTGCCAGACCGAGCCGTCCGGGCTTTTCACCAGGTAGCCCGCCTTTCGGCCCTCCTCGAACAGGTACGAACGTTGCGCGATGTACGGATTGATCCAGACACAGACCTTGAGCCCGCGCTCATGCAGTCGCTGGAGCATTGCCGTCGGATCTGGGAAAGTGGTGGGATCCCAGATGAAGTCGCACCAGTGGAACTGCCGCATCCAAAAACAATCGAAGTGGAACACGCTCAGCGGGAGGTCCCGCTCGGCCATCCCGTCGATGAACTCGGTTACTGTGGCCTCGTCATACGATGTGGTGAACGACGTCGACAACCAGAGGCCGAACGACCAGCCAGGTACCTCGGCCGGCCTGCCGGTCAGCGCGGTGTATCGCCGCAGCACGTCCTTCGGAGTCGGGCCGTCGATCACGTAGTACGTGAGTGACTGGCCTTCCACGCTGAACTGGTTCTGTGACACCACCTCGGAGCCGACTTCGAACGAGACATGTTCCGGGTGGTCGACGAACACTCCGTAGCCGGCACTGCTCAGGTAAAACGGCACGTTCTTATACGCCTGCTCGCTCGCCGTTCCGCCGTCGGCGTTCCACACGTCCACGCTCTGACCGTTTTTCACGAAGGCCCCGAATCGCTCGCCGAGACCATAGATGGTCTCCCCGACGTCGAGCGACAATCGGTCGTGAACGAATCGACGACCGTCGGCGTCGGTGACAATTCCAATGCTCCGACTTTGGGACGACGTCACCACGTGCCCGCCGCGGACGAAGTCGACCCGCCAGCGGTCGCCGAGCAGGATCCGAGCGGTCAGATCACCGCTGGTCACGGAGACGGATGTGGCGGCGGTGGGATCGGCGTCGGAATCGGTGTTCCGTTGAATAGTGACCGGATGGTCCGTGCCGCTGGCCAGCTCAAAACTCGGCTGCTTGGGTAGCCCACCGGAGAAGTGCCCGATTGTCACCCCGATCACACCGGCGGCGGGGGAGAAGAACTCTGCCGTCACCACCGGCCGGTTGAGGGTGTCGCCACGCCCAGTAATCTGGCCGGTGGGGGCGAAAACGGTCACACTGCGGTCGGTTTGTTCAAGGGATTCGACGCCGCCGGGTCGCAGCACACTGACGCCGGGGCGCATCTGCCAGTAACCGTCGGTGAACTTCATTTGACTGCTCCTGCCGTGACGCCGCGGGTAAGTGTGCGCTGGAAAATGAGAAAGAAGATGACCGCCGGAATGAGGCTAATCATGGCGCCGGCGTTCGTGGTCGGAGCATCCATCAACCGGTCGCCTTGCAGCGAAGCCAGAGCGACCGGCACAGTTTGTGTGTTGTTGTCGATCAGCATGACCAGCGGGATGAAGAACTCGTTCCAGGTCCAGATGAAGAAGAAGATCAACAGGACCGCCAGCGTAGGCCGGACATTTGGGTAGACCACTCGGCGCAGGATGGTCCATTTGCCCGCGCCGTCCAATGCTGCCGCCTCCAGCAGAGCCTTCGGGAAGGTGCCCAGTACCGAGGCGAGCAGGTACGTGCCGAAGGCGCTTTGGATCACCGTGAATATGATGATCACTGAGATCTTGCTGTTGTACAGCCCGACCTGCTTGGCCATGTAGTACAGCGGATAGATCAGGGACTCCTGCGGCAGCATGTTGGCCAACAGAAACGCGCCGACGATCCAGAGCCGGCCACGTACCCGGCCGATGCCCAGCGCGTAGGCGTTGAGCAACGAGATCCCGACGGCGAGGACGGCGACCGAACCGGAAATCACCAGCGAGTTCCATACCTTGAGTGGAAAATTAACCTGTTGCCAGTAGGTTTGAAGCCCTTGGGTATAGAAACCGGTGGGCCAGCTGAGCGCGCCGTTGGAAGCGTAGTCGGTCGGTGATTTGAAGGCGTTCAGCACCATGAACACGAAGGGCACCAGCATGACCAGCGCACCGCTGACGACTGCGGCCAGTATCACCCAGCGGACGGCGCCTCGACGATGCCGACTCGGTACCTGTTTCGACGGGGTGGTCTGTCTCGAAGCCTCAGAAGATGGTGTGACGGCACTCATCAGATCTCCTCATCACGCTTCTGGCTCGCGTTCTGAACCCGGATGAAGACAACGCTGACCAGGATGATCATTGCCGTCAGAACGGTCGAAATCGCTGAGCCGTAACCAACGTTAAGTTTTTCAAAGAAGGTGTGGTAGGAGAAGTAGGAAGGAACGTTTGTGGCGTTGTCGGGGCCACCTCGAGTCAAGGCAAAGATTGGGCCGAATACCTTCATCGCGGCGATCGTGCAGGTCAATCCGACGACGAAAGTCTCCGGGCGAATCTGCGGGATGGTGATCGCGCGGAACCGGCGAAACCAGCCGGCGCCGTCCAGTTCGGCTGCCTCGTACAGTTCCGGGTCGACTCGTTGCAACGCTGCCATGAAAATGACCACGGGGTAACCGATCTGTACCCAGATCATCATTATCATCACGGTCGGCATCGCGGTCTTCGGATCGCCGAGCCAGTCGTGTGCCATCGAATCAAGGCCGATTCGTCGAAGCAGAACATTCAATGCGCCGTCCGGTTGCAGGATCCAGCCCCAGACGATGCTGGCGACCACGACCGGCAACACCTGTGGCAGGTAGAACGCCGCCCGCAGCGCGGTGGCGGCCGGTGGTGGGAATCGCCGGCCGATCGAATCGAACAGTACGGCGGCCAGCAGCAAACCGAGCAACGTCGGCACAATCACCATTGCGATGATCATCGCAATGGTGTTCCGAAACGACATCCAGAAGATGTCATCGTGCAGCAACTTCGTATAGTTCTTCAGTCCGACCCAGCGCGGATCGCCAATTCCCGACCACTTGGTGAACGAGATGTAGATATTCATCACGAACGGGATACCGACGATCAGTGTGAAAAGTACTGCACCAGGGACCAGAAACAGCCAGTAGGCACCGCCTTTCGGACGTCGGTCGGCACGGCGAACGCTCAGGTCAGGCGTGGACGACGCAGGGGGTTGTGGTGGCATCTGGGCAGGTGGGATCAAGGTTTCGGACATGGTGATTCCTGCCCGGCGTCAGTTGTTCTTGATCTCGTCGACGCCTTCTTGGTACGGCTTGGCGATCGAGGTGAGCACCTGATCAGCGGTCTTGGTCCCGTTGATCAAGGCTTGGAAGCCGGACACCAGCACGTCGTAGTAGCCGGGAACCGGCCAGTCCGGGTAGAAAGCAAGACCATCCGCCTGGTTAACGGTGTTGAAGTCTTTGATCAGCTTCTGATTCTTGGGGTCAGTGATCTTCGACGGATCGGCGGCCACCGGCACTCCGCCGTTGTTGCCGAGCAGGTTCTGGATCTCCGGTCGCATCGTGATGTCGATGAAGTCCGCGGCCAAATCCTTGGCCTTGCTGCTCTGCGGGACCACCCAGATGTTGCCCGAGGAACCGGCCTGCAAGGTGTTTCCGGGGAACAAGAAGGTGTCCCAGTCGATCTTGGACTCGGTTTGGAATCGGCCGAACCACCAGCTACCGGAGACGATCATCGGAACCTTTCCGCGCATGAAGGCGACCCCCATGTCCTCTGCCTTCAGGCTGGCGGACGCCTTGGCGATGTACCCCTTCTGCACCCAGTCGGCGAAGGTCTGCGCGCCGTACTTCAGCGGGTCAGACTGGAAGTTCACCGGTTGCTTGTAGAGCTGGTAGTTGTCGACAAAGGCCCGATCGGCCTTGGACAGGGCCAGTTGGTAATACAGCTGACCGGCCGGATACTCGGCGCCGGACATCCCCAGCGGGGCGACCTTCTTCGAGACGAAGGTGTCCATCGCCGCGGTCATCTCGGCCAGCGTCGTCGGCACCGCGACGTTGTACTTCTTGAACAGATCCTTGTTGTAATAGACCGTGACGTACTCGCCGTAGTTGGGGACGCCGTACCACTTGCCGGATCCCATCACCCCGCGCTCATCGTACTTCGCGGTGGTCTGCAGGCTTGGGGTGAGCTTCTTGTCCCAACCTCGCTTGGTCGCCTCCGAGCTGAGATCGCTGAGCAGTCCTTGCGAGGAGAGCAATCCGGCGGTGGCGTTGCCCTTGTTGTACTCCATCACATCCGGGGCCTCGCTTGAGTTGAGGATCATTCCGGCATTCTGCTGGATCTGCTGGAACTGCTTGCGTTCGAAATTAACCGTGACGCCGGGGTGTTCGGTCTTGAAGACCTCAATTGCCTTGTCCCAGGCGATTCCCATCGCGCTGGTCTCACCCTCGTAGTGCCAGAGTTTCAGGCTCTTCGCGCCACTGGCTTTGCTTGCGTCGTCGTCGCTGTCGCCGCAAGCGGCCAGCCCCAGCGTCGCAGCGGCCAGAAATGCCGTCGTAGCGATCAGCTTGCGATATGAACGCATCGCGATTCTCCTCATTGAGTGACTAGCGTGTGTACCCGACAAGACCGGCCGCACAGTCACCGTGCCGCAAGTCGTTTCACCGCCAGGTGGCGGTGCAGGTTCAACTCCCTGACGGGAAGCCGTGTTCGGACCTCACGCGGATTCTGGCCGGTCCGCTCGTGCCACGGATCTCCAGCGTGCAGGGCAGCAATTGCTGATGGACTGCGCGGATCCGCACTGGTGAATCGTGCGGATCGGTTCGATCGGGCAGGCCACTCAGCAGGGTCTTGACGGCGATCCGGCCCATTTTCGAACCGGGTGACGTCATCGCGGTCAGCGCCGGTGTGGCCAGTTCGGCTACCTGCGGGGAGGTCACCATCGAGACGACGGAGATGTCACCCGGAACGCTCAGTCCACGGATGGAAAGCTCTGCGAGGATGCCGAAGACGGCGCTCTCGTTCATCGCGAGTACCGCGGTCAGGTCGGGAATCTGGGCGAGGGCGGTGCCGATCGCCGATCGCCCGCCGATGGCGGAGTCCTCCGCGGCGATCATCAGCGGAGGCAGGCCGTGGCCGCTCATCGCGGTCAGGTACGCGTCGTTGGTGCGTCGGGCCGGACCGTAGCCGGCGTCGATCGAGCCGGGAGAGTGGTTGACGTAGAGGATTCGATGATGCCCGAGGCCAACCAGGTATCCCACCGCATCCCGTACGGTCTGATCGAAATCAATATCCACGTAAGGTAATCCGGTGGGATCCTGGGTTCGCCCGATCAGCACCAGTGGGACGCCTAGTTGACGCAGCACCGTGACCCGCTCATCCGCGAGCCGGACCTCCATCAGCAGCGCGCCATCGAAAAGCCGTCGACTGGCCAGCTGACGAAGCGATTCCAGATCGTTCGACGCGACCGGGTGCAGCATCAGGTGATAGCCGGCCTCACTCGCGGCACCGGCAGCCCCGGTGACGAAGGCGCTTTCGGTCGCACCGATGCCCCGCTCGTCCATCCGCAGCAGGAGCCCGAGCAAGGTGCTCCGACGACTGGCTAGACCGCGGGCCATCGCGTTCGGCTGGTAGTCCAACTCCAGCATGGCCGCGACGACCTTGTCCCGGGTGGCCTGGGAGATCGGACGGGTGCCGGTGAGGACATACGAGACGGTGCTGACCGAGACCCCGGCCAGCTTGGCGACGTCGTTCATCGTGGCCATCGCGCCCCAACTCCCAACGCCGTCGTCGACGGTTGCCTCGTTTCGTCGAAACGCTTCGTCGAATCGCTTCGACGAACGTAAGTCACAGGGTTTGGGCGCGTCAATGGCTTCGTCGGAGATTTCAACAGCCTCTCGCGGTGTGGAGCATCGCCTTGTGGGGGAGAGTACTCCTCTCGGACGACCGAAAATGCTGCTACACAACCGCTTCAAGGCCCACTGGAGGCTGATCAGGACCTGATTTGAACCCTGGTTCGGATTTCTGTCTCTTGCCCGCTTTGGGAGCATGTCGTAGCATCGCCAAAAATTCGAAGCGCTTCGACAACAAGCTTCGATGCTCCCCTTCAGGACAGTGAGGTCTCGTGATGGGAACGGACAGTTTCAGGCTGAGCCGCAGGTCGTTCCTCGGTGCAGCGGTCGTCGGGGTCGCCGGGGCGCCTGCCCTGCTGAGCGGCTGCAGCAGCAACTCAGATGCCGCAAAGGGCGGGGCGAATTCGAAAGATCTCTCGGCCGTCCTTCCGCAGTACACGGAGGCGGTCGGCGGGCCGGTCCCGGAGATTGCGAGTGTGGCCGGACGAGCGAGTGCGGCCACTGACCCCGGTTACCTCAAGTACCCGACTGACCTGGTCAAGACCATATCGTCGGCCCCCGGGTCGGGTGGGTCATACACCGCTATCACCCCTCTGTGGGGGGCGATCCCGAGAGCGAACAACCCGTACTACCAGGCCGTCAACAAGGCGCTTGGTGCCAACCTGACCGTCCGTCCGGCCAACGGCAACAATTATGCGCAGACCATTCCGACGCTGGTGGCCGGCAACAAGCTGCCGGACTGGCTCCAGATCCCCACCTGGTGGAACGCCAATGTCAGCGTGGGTGAGTTGGCGGTCAGCCGGTTCGCAGACCTGACCAGCTACCTGTCCGGTGACAAGGTGAAGAAGTACCCGCACCTCGCGGCGATCCCGAGTGGAGGCTGGCAGGCTGGCGCCTGGCAGAACCGGTTGTACGGAATCCCGTCGTACACCTCGCAAGCCAACTTCGCCGGGACGATCTTCTACCGCAAGGACATCTTCGACGCCAAAGGCATCGATCCGACGAGTATCAACTCCGCGGACGCCATCCTCGCGTTCGGTAAGGAGCACACCTCTGCCTCGTCCAACGTCTGGGCCTTCGACGCTCTCTGGCTGATGCTCCAGCAGATTTTCAAGGTCCCGCCGACCGGGAATCTGGTCACGGTTCTCGATGGCAAGGTGGTCAGCGCGTACGAAAGTCCAGAACTGGAGGCCGCTCTCGCTTTCGCCTACAAGTTGGCGAAGTCCGGCTACATGCATCCGGATGCCGTGGCCGGAAAAGAAGGCGACGCGAATCAGCGCTTCTACGGCGGCAGGGCGTTGGTAGCGGCCGGCGGCACCGGGGCGTGGAACCTTGCAGACTCGCTGCAGGGACAGGCCGCCAACCCCAAGTACATTCGCGGCGCGCTCCCGTTGTTCTCGCACGACGGATCTACCCCGACCATCGCGCTCAGTAACTCCGCAACGATTGTCAGCTATCTCAACAAGAAGCTCTCGGCAGCACAGATCGAGGAATGCCTGTCCATTGCCAATTACCTGGCAGCGCCCTACGGTTCCGCCGAGTACACCCTGCTCAACTACGGCGTCGAGGGCGTGCACTGGACTCGAAAGTCCGGCTATCCCGCCTACACCACGCAGGGCACCAAGGAGTCGAACCAGACCACGTTCCAGTTCCTCTGCTCTTACCGGAACGTCACCACGAATCCCGGTCGAGACGACATCACTCGAGCGGTGCACGCCTGGGCCGCCAACGCGACCGAACACGCCTACAAGCCGCCGTTCTGGAACATGAATGTCAACCCACCCAGCAGATTTTCCAGCATCTCCACCGGCACCCAAGTCAACGACATCATCAAAGAGGTGACGTTCGGCCGGAAGACCGTGGCCGAGTTCAAGACCGCCGCCGCGAACTGGAAGTCCGCAGGTGGTCAACAGTTCATCGACTGGTATCAGAAGGACATCGTCGACAAGTACGGCACGGGTCAGTGACCACGACGGAGCCGCAGATCCCCATCGCGGGGAATCCGATCGCTGGGAAAGAGCCGGACCCGGGAATTGCCAGATCGGGGCCCGCCCGAAAGAAGCAGAACTGGCGGGTTCAGCTGCATCGAGACCGCACGCTGATACTCATGACCTTACCGGCGTTGGCCTTGATCATCGCCTTCAATTACCTGCCGATGTTCGGCACCATCACAGCTTTCCAATATTACAACTACATCGCCGGGTTCTGGGCCAGCCCGATGGCCGGGTTGGGCAACTTCCAGCAACTCTTTACCGATCCCAGTTTCTGGCAGGCCCTGCAGAACACCCTGGTCCTGAGCCTCGTTCAGTTGGTGCTGTACTTCCCGATCCCGATCGGCCTGGCGATCCTGCTGAACTCGGTGCTGGATTCTCGAATTCGTTCGGCTATCCAGGCGATCACCTACTTGCCACACTTCTTCGGCTGGGTGATTGTCGTCGCCCTGTTTCAGCAGATGCTCGGTGGGGCGGGGGTACTGAACCACTTTCTGCGGGAGAACGGGCTGAGCCCGTGGAACATCATGACCGACCCGGGAACCTTCAAGTATTTGGTGACGGCCCAGGCGGTCTGGAAGGAAGCCGGCTGGGGGATCATCGTGTTCCTGGCCGCGATCGCCGTTATCGACACCAATCTCTACGAGGCGGCTGCGGTTGACGGAGCCGGACCATGGCGGCGGATGTGGCACATCACCCTGCCGGGTATGCGCGGCGTCATTGTCCTCCTGCTGGTACTGCGCCTGGGCAATTCTCTCTCCGTCGGGTTCGAGCAGTTCTTCATCCAGCGCTACGCCGTGGGTTCAGGCGCCGCGGAAGTGCTTGATACGTATGCGTACATGTATGGCGTGGTGGCGAACAATTACGGGCTGGGGGCGGCAGCAGGTCTCTTCAAGGGCGTCGTTTCGCTGATCCTCATACTCGCTGCGAACAAAGCTGCTCACTTGCTCGGCGAGGACGGCCTCTATAGGAGCAACCGATGACGACGACGATCGTTAGCCCTCCTGCCAACCCCACACCCAAACGCAACCCAGCTCGGCCGTCGTGGGAAGAGGAACCCACCGTCCTCGGTCGGGCGATAAGAGGGCTTGCCCTTTTCGTCACGGTAGGGGTGATTCTCTTCCCGCTCTGGGCGGTGGTGATCACCAGTTTTTCTACCCAGAAGTCGATCATTTCGGCGGGTGGTGGTCTCGTCATCGTGCCGAATGGTCTGACCTTCGCGGCTTACCAGAGCATGTTCAGTGGTGGCACGGTAACCAGGGCCCTGATCATCGGCTTGCTGATCACCGTCATCGGCACGGTGATCTCGCTCGTGGTGTCGGCTTTGGCGGCTTACGGCCTCTCCCGGCGAGGCTCATTCGGACACCGAACGCTGTTGATGATCATGATTGCGACGATGTTCTTCAGCGGCGGTCTGATCCCCACGTTTCTGGTGGTCAGCAACCTGTTTAACGGCTACGACCAGTACTGGTCGCTCATCCTGCCCAGTGCGGTGTCGGTGTTCAACATCCTGATCATGCGTGCCTTCTACATGAGCACCGCAAGCGAACTCATCGATGCCGCGAGAATCGATGGGGCGGGCGATTTTCGGATCCTGTGGTCGGTGATATTGCCCACCTCACGGTCGGTGACCGCGGTGATGGCCCTGTTCTACGGTGTCAGCTATTGGAACAACTGGTTCAACGTCCTGCTCTACATGCCCACCAACAGCGAGAAATGGCCGATCCAGTACGTCCTCTACCAGTACGTGACCCAGAACGCTCAGATGCCCGGGGTCGGCACCAACATCACCGGTGCCGGCGTGGCTCAGGCTCAGGTGGCGCCGTTATCCCTGCAAATGGGCATGCTGGTGCTGACGTTGATCCCCATCCTGGTCATCTATCCGCTGGTCCAGAAGCATTTCGCCAAGGGCGTGCTCCTCGGTGCCATCAAGGGGTAGTACCCAATGCCACGTAGCTTAAGATGATCATGGTGTTTTGCTGGGGTTTTGTCGTGGTCGTCGGCGTGGCGAGGTGACCTGGACCGGCGTGACTGTTTGGATCTGCGGGCATGAGTGCAGGTGTGGTGGTTCGTCCGGACCAG
>JANNPJ010000154.1:0-10714 GCA_031400005.1 Kineosporiaceae bacterium
GACGCCGGATCCGGTGGCTGAGGTGTGGTCGCCGGAACCGGTGGCTGAGGAGTGGTCGCCGGAACCGGTGGCTGAGGTGTGGACGCCGGAACCGGTGGCTGAGGTGTGGACGCCGGAACCGGTGGCCGAGGTGTGGACGCCGGAACCTGCCACGGAGGCTTGGACACCGCAGCCTGCGGCCGAGGCTTGGTCGCCGGAGTCTGCGGCCGAGGCTTGGTCGCCGGAGTCTGCGGCCGAGGCTTGGACACCGCAGCCTGCCGAGGAGGCTTGGACACCGCAGCCTGCCGAGGAGGCTTGGTCGCCGGAGTCTGCCGCGGAGGCTTGGTCGCCGGAGTCTGCGGTCGAAGCTTGGTCGCCCGAGCCCGAGCCCGCGAGTTGGGCAGTGGAGAGCGAATCCGTCGTCGAACCGCAGACCCGGGCCGAACCCCTGGCGCAAAACCTGACCGCAGCGATCGACATCCTCCCGCAACGGACGTCCCTCCGGACGGCGTTGCGCCGAGGCGGTCGCCGCAGAGGGGACGTGCAGCGCGGCAATGACCGCCCGTTCAACGGTGGCTTCGACCCGATCGCGCCCGCTCGGGAATTCGCCCTCCGGGAAGGTTTCGGGTCGAAACGAGAGCCAGAGCCGGTCTCCGGTGGTGTGCCCACCCAGTCGACGGAGCGGGCGGCGACGGAAAGGGTGTCGACGACCGGGCTGCCCCCGGCACTCTCGCCGGAGCCGAGTCAGCCGTGGTCATCCACGAACGTGCCGGTGGAGCGCCGTCAGCATCCGCGACCTGAAGACCCTTCGGCTCAGCCGGGCCGTTCGGCACTGGCTTCTGAGGCGCTGACCGAACTGAGTCGGCTCTCCTCGTACAGCCCGACGTCGCTGCCCTCGCCGGATCGGCCCGGCCTGCAACGCCGCACGCCGAGCGAGGTCCCGATCGAGGAGCCAGTGCCGGCTCTGGAAGCCTCCGGGCAACGGGCCAGAACGGCTGCGAGCGTGCGTTCGATGCTGGCCGGTTTCAAGGCCGGCGTGGAACGCGGCCGCACCTCTCCGGCGGCCCACCGGCCGGCGTCCGCTCTGCCCCCGCCACCGCGCAACTCTCCGCCGGAGAGCCGCGATGAGTGACCGCACGCCCTTGACCCCTGCCCACCCGCTCTACCGGAGGACGACACCGTGACTGCGATGAGCCCCGAAGCCGCGAACTTCAACTGGCTGCTCGACAACTTCGTGAAGAGTGTGGCCGGCGTCCGGCACACCCTCGTGGTGTCCGTCGATGGCTTGCTAATGGCAATGTCCGACGACCTGGACCGAACCAGTGGTGATCAGTTGGCGGCGATCGTGGCGGGAATGTCCAGCCTGACCCGCGGTGCCGCCCGTCAATTGCGCTCCGGTGATGTGCGCCAGTGCATCGTCGAGATGGACACCCAATTCCTCTTCCTGATGTCCATCTCGGATGGTTCGGTGCTTGCCGTGGTGGCGGAGGCGACCTGCGATGTCGGGCTGGTCGGATACGAAATGGCGCTTTTGGTCAGCCGTTCCGAGTCCACTCTGACTCCTCAGTTGGTCACCGAGATGCGTGCTCGGTTGTCCGTCTCGGGACCGACCCGCGCCCCGGTTGCGGGGTGAACGCCAATGCCTGGTCGCGAGCGCGCCCCACAGCCCGATGATGACGGCGAGGTGGTGTACGAGTCGGGCAAGATCCGGCCGTACGCGGTCACCGGTGGACGGACTCGCAGCAAGGGTGAACTGATCCCGATCGAAGCCTTGGTGAGTGTCATCGGACGGCCACCGCCGCAACTGTCTACCGAGAAGCTTCACATTGTGAGTCTGGCGATGGCCCAATACCTATCCATCGCAGAGCTTTCGGCTCACATGCAAATCCCGGTCGGGGTTGTCCGAGTTCTGGTCGGCGACCTCATCGAGGAAGGGCACGCTCGCGTCCACGGTGCGGTGGCCTCCGCCTACAACCCCGCTACCACCCTCAGTGTTCTGGAGAGTGTTCTTGATGGCATTTCCGCGCTCTGATCTCGCGGCCCCCACGCCGACGACCGGCCTCGCGCCGACCACCGTCAAAATCGTGGTGGCAGGCGGCTTCGCCGTCGGCAAGACGACCCTGATCGGTTCCATCTCCGACATCGAGCCGCTTCGCACTGAAGCGGCACTGACCGAGCACTCGGTCGGGGTGGATGACGCAGGCGGTCGGACCCGTAAAACTGAGACGACGGTCGCGATGGACTTCGGTCGGATCGCGTTGCCGGGCAATCTCTGGCTGTACCTGTTCGGGACGCCTGGCCAGGATCGGTTCCTGTTCATGTGGGACGACTTGGTCCGCGGTGCGATCGGTGCAGTCGTGCTGGTGGATACCGATCGGTTGGAACAGTGCTTTCCCGCCGTCGACTATTTCGAGGCTCGGCAGATCCCATTCGTCGTGGCGGTGAACTGTTTCGAGGGGGTGGCTAAGCATCAACTCGAGGACGTCCGGGAGGCGCTTGCGGTGCCCGCGCACGTACCGATGATGTACACCGACGCGCGCTCCCGGATGGCGACCAAGCAGACGCTCGTGCTCCTGGTCCAGCACGCGATGAAGCGCCTGGCGGGTGCCTAAGGGTGCGTCCCAAATGCCCGAAATGACATAGTTGGGAGCGCGACCATTCCTGGCGCACCAACTGTCCGTGCCTCAATCGTTACCAGTGTGATTGACCTTCGACCGTTGCGTCGGGCTCATGAAAGCGTTATTACTGCTTCACAGACCCTCGGGGAATCCCGCGTGAGCCACGCGGGATCCGGGGCATGACGTGAAGGGCAGAAGCGATGGCGCTTTCCACCAGGAGCAAGTTTCGCAACATGACCTTGGTCGGCGCGGTCGGCCTCAGCCTGACCCTCGCCGCCTGTGGGGGTGATTCAGACTCGGCGTCCGACGACGCCACCGGCGCCGCCGGAGCCAGCAGCGACTGCGCTGCGTACAGCGCGTACGGCGACCTCAAGGGCAAGACCGTGACGATCTACACCGGCATCGTCACCCCGGAGGACACGCCGCAGATCGACTCGTACAAGCCGTTCGAGAAGTGCACCGGCGCCACCATCAAGTACGAGGGCGACAAGCAGTTCGAGACGCAGATCCTGGTTCGGGCCAAGGCCGGCAACCCGCCGGACATCGCCTTCGTGCCACAGCCGGGGTTGCTGAAGCAGTTGGTTGCCACCAAGACGGTGAAGGAGGCGCCGGCCGAGACGAGTGCGAACGTCGACAAGTTCTGGGGAGAGGACTGGAAGGCGTACGGCACCGTCGACGGCAAGTTCTACGCCGCGCCGCTGGGGGCCAATGTGAAGTCCTTGGTCTGGTACTCGCCGGCCGAGTTCGAGGAAAAGGGCTACACCGTCCCGACCACGCTCGACGAGCTCAAGGCGCTGTCGGACAAGATCGCCGCCACCAAGGCCAAGCCGTGGTGTGCGGGCATCGGCAGCGACGCGGCCACCGGATGGCCGGTCACTGACTGGATGGAAGACTTCATGCTGCGGCTGTCCGGGCCGGAGGAGTACGACAAGTGGGTCAACCACGAGATTGCCTTCAACTCCCCTGGGCCGACCGCAGCGCTGGATGCCGCAGGCCAATACCTGAAGAACCCGGCCTACGTCAACGGCGGCCTCGGTGACGTGAAGAGCATCGCCAGCACCATCTTCCAGGACGGTGGCTTGCCGATCCTTGATGGCGCCTGCTCGCTGCACCGGCAGGCCAGCTTCTACGCGGCCAACTGGCCGGAAGGTACCAAGGTGGCCGAGGACGGCGACGTGTTCGCCTTCTACCTGCCGGGCAAGGACGCTACGAACAAGCCGGTTCTCGGTGGTGGCGAGTTCGTCACCGCGTTCTCTGACCGGCCCGAGGTCAAGGCGTTCCAGACCTACTTGTCGACCGATCTCTGGGCGAACAACAAGGTTGCCTCGTCGCCGGCCGGCGGTTGGGTCAGCGCCAACTCGGGAATGGACGCGACCAAGCTGACGAGCCCGATCGACAAGCTCGCAGCATCGATCCTGCAGGACCCGAAGGCAGTCTTCCGGTTCGACGGTTCCGACCTGATGCCGGGGGCGGTTGGCGCCAACGCCTTCTGGAAGCAGGCCACCAGTTGGATCACCGGTCAGAGCACCAAGGACACCGTCGACAAGATCGAGGCCGCCTGGCCGAAGTAGTAACGCATCGGTAGGTCAGGGCGTATCGTCTCGGTCAGTTCACATCAGTAAGCCCATCGGTACCAAGTGGTCGGGCGCGTCCCCGCGTGGACGCGCCCGATCCGCTTCGGCCGACCTCTCCCCCGGAGGAGGTGGCGAGCGTTGTTCGGCAATCCTGAATCAGCTCTTGGAAAGTTCGCTCAGGCAGGCGCCGCGGTTTTGTTGTTTATCGCGGTCGTCGGCATCATTCTCTTCGTCGCAAGCAAGGTCGGTGGACGTCGAGGTGATCGCGCGACCGCGATCGCCTTCTTGGCGCCCACCGTCATCCTGGTCACGGTAGGTCTGATTTACCCGGGCATGCGAACGATCTACCAGTCGTTCCTCGACGCCGCGGGCGAGAAGTTCATCGGCTTCGAGAATTACCAAACGATTTTCACCACCGAAGACCAGATCACCGTGCTGCGAAACACGTTCCTCTGGGTGGTGGTGACTCCGTTGGTGGCTACCGCCATCGGCCTGATCTATGCCGTCCTGGTCGACCGCTCGTCCTTCGAGGCGTACGCCAAAGCGCTGATCTTCTTGCCGATGGCGATTTCCTTCGTCGGCGCCTCGATCATCTGGAACTTCGTCTACGCCTACCGCCCGGACCAAGGCGCAATCAAACAGATCGGCCTGCTCAATCAGATTCTCGTCTGGCTTGGGGGTACCCCACAGCAATGGCTCTTGAACGAGCCGTGGAACACCTTCTTCTTGGTGTTCGTCTTGATCTGGGTCCAGGCCGGGTTTGCGATGACCATCCTTTCTGCCTCGATCAAGGCCATCCCGGAAGACATCATCGAAGCGGCCACCCTGGACGGCGCTAGCCGGCTCAAGATGTTCCGCTTCGTGACCATTCCGAGTATCCGCCCGTCCCTGATCGTGGTACTGACCACGATTTCGATCGCCTCGCTCAAGATCTTCGACATCGTCCAGGTGATGACCGGTGGCCGATTCAATACCAGCGTGGTGGCTAACGAGTTCTACAGCCAGAGCTTTCGGGCCGATAACCAAGGGCTCGGTTCGGCGCTGGCGGTGCTCTTGTTCGTCCTCGTGATCCCGATCGTGGTCTACAACATTCGGCAACTGCGGGCTTCGGAGGCACGATGAGTACCACGACCCCGCCGGTGGCGATTACCGGACCCGAGCCGATCCTGACCCCGGCCGCCGCCGCCAAGAAGAGACTGTCCAGTCCGGTCGCCTCGTTCTTCGCGGTCGTGATTGCCGTCATCTGGACGGTCCCGACATTCGGGCTGGCGCTCTCGTCGTTCCGGCCGGAGCGGGCGATCAAGACCACGGGTTGGTGGACCTTCTTCTCCGACCCGGTACTCACCTTGGACAACTACCGGACGGTGCTGAGCACCGAAGGGTCGGCCGGTCTGGGTGACTACTTCGTCAACTCATTCGTGATCGTGATCCCCTCGGTGATCATCCCGCTCTCGCTCGCGACGCTGGCGGCGTACGCCTTCGCCTGGATCGATTTCCGTGGCAAGAACGTGCTTTTCGTCGCGGTATTCGCTCTGCAGATTGTGCCTATCCAGGTCACGCTCCTCCCGCTCCTCACGCTGTTCGTGGATACCGGTTTGTCCGGGACGTTCTGGACGATCTGGCTGTCGCACTCGACGTTCGCCCTACCGCTGGCGATCTTCCTGTTGCACAACTTCATGAAGGAAATCCCCCGGGAGTTGCTGGAAGCCGCCCGGGTGGACGGCGCCGGTCACGTGACGATTTTCTTCCGGGTACTGCTGCCGTTGCTCACTCCGGCGCTGGCAGCCTTCGGGATCTTCCAGTTCCTCTGGGTGTGGAACGACCTGCTCGTCGCGCTGACCTTCGGTAAGCAGGACATCGCACCGCTGACGGTGTCGCTGGCGAACCTGTCCGGAACCCGCGGCACGGCCTGGCATCTGCTCACCGCCGGCGCGATGGTGTCGATCATCGTTCCGCTGGTGGTCTTCCTCTCGCTGCAGCGATTCTTCGTCCGCGGGCTGCTGGCCGGTGGGCTTAAGGGGTAGCGCACCCCGCAGCAGCCAGCTAACATCGCACGGCGCTCTCGATCGCGGTCCCCGGTTTTCGCTGACCTGGGACCGCGATCGTTTGCTGTTCAGGGCTCGAGCAGCCAGAGGAAGCCGAGCGCTGGCAGCCGAACCCAACCGTTGTTGATCTCCGGTTCGCCGTCGCTGGACAACAGCATCTGCAGTCCCGACAGCCCGAACTTGGCGCCGTCCAGCCAGACGTCTTCGCCGGCGAAATTGGCCAGCCCGACGAAGGTCCCGCTGCGTGGGTAGCGCCGCCGCCAGACCAGCACCCGGCCGTCTCCGGCGTCGATCACCTCGGACTCGCCACCGGTACGTAGCGCCAGGGTGGCCTTACGAGCCTGCGCCAGCCGTCGCATCCAGCCGAAGACCTTGCCCTCCAACGTCTCTGGATCGGTACGTCGCTTCGCTGCCGGCCAATCCATCCTGGGTCGGTGCATCCACCGGTTGTCATCGGCCAGCGCGAGATCGTCCAGATATCGTGCGTCGTTGCGCAGGGCCAGTTCGTCACCCATGTACAGCAGCGGGACGCCGCCGAAGGCGTAAATCACCG
This sequence comes from Kineosporiaceae bacterium, assembly GCA_031400005.1. Classification (GTDB taxonomy): domain Bacteria; phylum Actinomycetota; class Actinomycetes; order Actinomycetales; family Kineosporiaceae; genus JANNPJ01. Next base: position 6,770 of record JANNPJ010000154.1, read on the forward strand.
CGTGCAGCAGGATGAATCGGCGCAGCGCCAGTTCCAAGGCGGCGGCGTCCGGCAATTCCAGGGCCTGCTCGATGCCGCAGAGCGAGGCCGTCGACCCACTGACCCGGGCATCTCCGGTCGCCGGATTCTCCTGGAACAGCGCGCCGCGGGCGAACGAGCCTTCATACCGGCCGGCGTAGAAGTCGTTGAGGAAGCGGCGATGCGCGAAGCCGTTGAATCCCACTGCGGCAGCGTCACCGTCGTTGACTGCCCACCCGATGTCGTCGTGACAGCGCACGTAGGTGACCCACGAGGTATCGCTCGGAATCGGTCGCATCCGGCCCAACGACTGGGTGGCCAGTCGGGCGTCACCGGTGGCCAGGCTGCTCCACAGCATCACCATCAATTGGTTGTGGTAGGCCAGTTCGCACTCCGGCCGATACCGTTCGTGCCCGCCAAGATAAGGCACCAGTTCGTCCGGGGCGACGATCGCCTCGGCCTTGAAGATCACTCCCGGTGCCGCCAGCTTGACCAGCGCGTGCAACACCTGCATGAGGGTATGCGCCTCCGGCTGATTCATGCAGGAGGTGCCCATTCGCTTCCACATGAACGGGACGGCGTCCATCCGGAAGATTTCCACGCCGCGGTTAGCCAACCAGAGGATGGTTTCCAGCATTGCGGCCAGCACGTTCGGGTTGGCGTAATTCAAATCCCATTGGTAAGACCAGAACGTCGTCCAAACCCATCCACCCGCACCATCATTCGCGTCGTCAAACCAGGTGAAGGAACCCGGAGCGCGGTCCGGGAAGACCTCCATGATGGTCCGCTCATAGGCGTCCGGCATGGTCCGGTCGGGAAATGCGGTGTAGAAATCGGCAAACTGCGGGTCGCCGGACAGCCAGCCTTCCGCCCAGGGATGCTCTTTCGCGGTGTGGTTGAGAACCAGGTCGATGCACAGGCTCATCCCACGCTCGCGCAGGGCCTGCCCCGCCGTCTCCAACTCCGCCATCGTGCCCAGTCGCGGGTCGACGCTGCGGTAGTCCATCACCGCGTATCCACCGTCGTTCTCACCGGGCCGTGGCTTCAGCAGGGGCATCAAATGCAGGTAGGTGACACCAAGTTCGGCCAGGTAGTCCAGGTTGTCCGGCAGCGCGGCGAGCGAATCGCAGTATCGGTCGACATAACAGACGTAGCCAATATTGCGGGCCCGCTGATACCAGTGCGGGTCGATCTCCCGCCGCCGATCCAGCTCCCGCAGCTCGGTTGGACGGTGCTCGACGGCGTCCACGGCAGCGCGGACCAGTCGCTCGAACAGCGCTGGGACGTCGTGAGCCGGGCCGTACAGATCGGCCAGCGGTTCGTAGATATCCAGCAGGTGCTTGTCCAGCCTGGCCTCGAACGCCACCGCCTCCGCTCGGCCGAGGCGGGACTGCGCCTCCAACGTCAGATCCGGCAGGAATCGCCGATGCGCCGCGATGGCCTGATTCCGACGCGTCTTCTCCGATGCCGCCATGCCCGGCATCCTTTCAGTGATAATCGCACCCTGGCGCCCAGCGCACCCTTTAGCCTCACCGGACCGCTCGCCTTACCCTTGCCCGATGGACAGCATTGAGCTCACCGTTCGCTCCGGTGCCCGGCTGGTCACCGATCTGAGCGCGGAACTGGCCCGGTTCTGCGCTGAGCGCGGCGACGGGCTGGTCAACGTCTTCGTGCCGCACGCGACGGCCGGGGTGGCGCTGATGGAGACCGGCTCGGGCAGCGAGTCCGATCTGGCGGGGGCAATCGACCGGCTCCTGCCGGCCGAGGACATCTACCGGCACCGGCACGGCAGCACCGGGCACGGCCGCGACCACGTTTTGCCGGCCTTCGTCAGCCCGTCCGTGAGCATCCCCGTATTTAGCGGCTCGCCAGCGCTGGGCACCTGGCAGAGCCTGGTCCTGATCGACAGCAACACCGACAACCCGGTCCGCACGGTCCGCCTCTCCTTCCTCCCCGGCTGACGCCTGCCTGGCGTACCGCCGGGGAGGATTGGTCGTTGATTTCGACCCCTGGGAGGCCTCCCAGAGGGTCGAATCCTCCCGGTCGGTACCACTATCGACGACGACGCTTGCCCGCCTGCGCTGGCGCTGGTTCAAGGGCTGGATCTAGTGATCCAGAACTGGAACAAGCTCGTTCGTGGACAAGTTGAGCGTGGGGTGTACCGGTGGCACTAATCTTATTCTCGACCGATCAACCGAAGAATCCCTCCCGAGGCGGTGACCTGCAGCGATGCGGATCTACGACGATGTGACGAAGCTTGTTGGTAACACCCCGCTGGTGCGGCTGAACCGGTTGACGGAGGGTGCGGGCGCGATCGTGGCGGCCAAGCTCGAGTTCTACAACCCGGCCAGCAGCGTCAAGGACCGCATCGGGGTCGCGATGATCGACGCCGCCGAGGCCTCCGGTGAACTCAAGCCCGGTGGCACCATCGTGGAGGCGACCAGCGGCAACACCGGTATCGCGCTGGCCTTCGTGGGCGCCGCTCGAGGATACCGGGTCGTTCTGACGATGCCGGAGACGATGAGCAAGGAGCGCCGGGCGCTGCTGCGCGCGTACGGTGCCGAACTCGTGCTCACCCCCGGCAGCGAGGGGGATGAAGGGCGCGGTCGCCAAGGCCGAAGAGATCGGCCAGAACGAGGGCGCGGTCCAGGTCCGGCAGTTCGCCAACGAGGCCAACCCGGAGATCCACCGGCGCACCACCGCCGAGGAGATCTGGAACGACACCGATGGCCAGGTCGCGGCGGTTGTTGCCGGGATCGGCACCGGGGGCACTATCACCGGCGTCGGTCAGGAACTGAAGAAGCGCAACCCGGACGTCAAGATCTTCGCGGTCGAGCCGAAGCTGTCGCCGATCCTCAATGGCGGCGCCCCCGGGCCGCACCCGTTGCAGGGCATCGGGGCCAACTTCGTCCCGGAACTGCTCGATACCTCGATCTACGACGAGGTGCTCGACGCCGAGGTGGAGGACTCGGTCACCTGGGCCCGCCGGGCGGCGAAGGAAGAAGGGCTGCTGGTCGGTCTCTCCTCGGGTTCGGCGTTGTGGGCGGCCAACGAGATCGCCAGGCGTCCTGAGTTCGATGGCAAGATCATCGTGGTCATCATCCCGTCGTTCGGTGAGCGCTACCTATCCACCATCCTGTTCAAGGACCTGCTGGACTAAAACGCTCTATCCACCCCGCTTTCAACCCACCCTGCGACAGAACGGTGCGTGACGTGCCAGCCACCCTTGTGGGCTCTAGTGCCAGACTCGGTTGGTTGGCACGTCTGCGTGAAGATCTGGCAGCCGCCAAAGAGCGCGATCCCGCCGTCCGCAGTTCGGCGGAATTGCTGCTCGGTTACCCCGGATTGCATGCGATCTGGAGTCACCGGCTAGCACACCGGATGTGGCAGCACCCCGGTTTGATGCTGCCGGCCCGGCTGATCTCGCTGTGGACCCGATCGTTCACCGGAGTGGAGATCCATCCCGGTGCGACGATCGGCCGCCGGTTCTTCATCGACCACGGTACGGGTGTGGTGATTGGTGAGACCGCCGAGATTGGGGACGACGTCATGCTCTACCACGACGTCACCCTGGGCGGTCGTAGCCTTCAGCGGGTGAAGCGGCACCCGACGATCGGTGACGGCGTGGTGATCGGCGCCGGGGCCCGGATCCTCGGTCCGGTGAAGGTTGGCGACAAGGCGAAGATCGGGGCCAATGCCGTGGTCGTTCGCGATGTCCCGGCCGGGGCGATCGTCGTCGGAATTCCCGGTGAGGTACTCCAGCCCCGCAATGCTCAGCAGGACGATCTGGACGCGGTGGACCCCGCGATCTGGATCTAGGCGCACGCGGACGTTGTTTACTCGGATCCTTGTGTTGCTGCTTGCTGCCCTGGTGGCGTTGCCATGTTCGCTGGTGAGCGGATCTCGGCTGGTCGGTGGCTGGTCCCG
>JANNPJ010000190.1:0-16620 GCA_031400005.1 Kineosporiaceae bacterium
TCGTCGAGGATGGCGTCGACATCCGCGTCGGTCGACTGAGCCTGGCCTGCCGCGGGCGGGGGTGGCGGGGGCGCCGGCTCGTCGCTGGGCTCCTCGTCACGTCGGGTGGTTCGTTCTTGTTCCTGACCGGCCATGGCTTCCTCCGTTGATGTCGGACCCGTGCCGCAACCTGTTGTCGATCACGTTCGATCTGCTTCGATCCTAAGCACCCCTACCGACATTCTGGGTGCGCCGAAGCCCACTGATCCAGAAATACCTTCGGCGGCGTTCACGGCTGGTCCGGAGTGCCTAAGTGAGTAGCCGGTCACGGGTCGGGGGCGCCGCCGGACCGGGATGGAGCTACTGTGCGGCCAGCGCGTCAACCAGTTCGGCCGCCGTGCGGCAGCGCTGCAGCAGTGCCTCCACGTGCTCGCGGGTACCCCGCGAGGGGTCGAGAGTCGGTACCCGTTGCAGCGCGCCCCGGCCGGGGATGTCGAAGATCACCGAGTCCCAGGACGCGGCGGCCACGTGCTCGCCGTAGCGGGACAGGCATCGGCCGCGGAAGTAGGCCCGGGTGTCATGCGGCGGCTCGTGCACCGCGTCGGCGATCTGCTCCTCGGTGACCACCCGCTCGATCTGCCCGCGCGACAGCAGCCGGTGGTACAGGCCCTTCTCCGGCCGGACATCCGCCCACTGCAGATCGATCAGCTCCAGCCGGGCGGCATCCCAGGGCAACTGCTCACGCTGGCGGAACCCGTCCAGCAGGCGCAGCTTGGCCACCCAGTCGAGCTCCCGGACGCAGAGCATCGGATCTTCGCTGAGCCGGCTCAGGATGCCTTCCCAGCGGGTCAGGATCTCCGCCGTCGCGGCGTCCGCATCGCAACCGTAACGCTTGTCGACGAACGCGGCGGCCTGCTCGTAGAACAGCCATTGCAGTTCGACGGCGGTCACGGTGATCCCGTCGCGCAGGGTCACCCGCTGCTTCAGGGTCGGGTCGTGCGAGATCTCGTGCAGGCTGGAGACCGGTCGCTCGACCGACAGATCGCGGGTGAAGCCCCGCTCCTCGATCATCTGCAGCACGATCGCGGTGGTGCCGACCTTCAGCAGGGTCGCCACCTCGCAGAGGTTGGCGTCCCCGATGATCACGTGCAGCCGGCGGAACTTCTCGGCGCTGGCATGTGGCTCGTCCCGGGTATTGATGATCGGCCTCTTCAGCGTGGTCTCCAGCCCGACCTCCACCTCGAAGAAGTCGGCTCGCTGGCTGATCTGGAAGCCGACCCCGGTGCCGTCCTGACCCAGCCCCACCCGGCCGGCGCCGCAGATCACCTGCCGGGACACGAAGAACGGGGTGAGGTGCTTGACCACGTCGGCGAACGGCGTCTCTCGTCGCATCAGGTAGTTCTCATGCGTGCCGTAGGAGGCGCCCTTGTTGTCTGTGTTGTTCTTGTAGAGGTTGACGTCGGCGAGACCGGGGTTCACCGCGATCCGGCGGGCCGCCTCCAGCATCACCCGCTCCCCTGCCTTGTCCCAGAGGACGACGTCGCGCGGCGAGGTGACCTCCGGCGAGGAGTACTCCGGGTGGGCATGGTCGACGTACAACCGGGCACCGTTGGTGAGGATCACGTTCGCCAGGCCAGGGTCCTCGGGGGCGTCGGTCAACTGCCCGGCGTGCGCGCTGTCTCGGCTGATCTCCCAGCCGCGCGCGTCCCGCAGCGGTGCCTCATCCTCGTAGTCCCAGCGGGCCCGTCCGGCCCGGCTGCCGAGCGGCGCCGCGTAGGCGTTCACCACCTGGCTGGACATCAGCATCGCGTTGGCCGTGGGATCCCCCGGCGACGAGACGCCGTACTCGGTCTCGATTCCCATCACCCGACGTGCGCTCATGACTGGCTCTCCATACCCGTCAGCCTACGAGGCCGCGATCGTAGGGTGGCGCAGGGTGGCGAAACGGTTACGTTGACGCAGGTCCTGCGAGCCACGAGTAATCTCGTTCGAATGGGACAACAGATCCGCAACATCGCCACCACCGTCGCTCCCGCGGACTCCTCGCGAGCGTCCACGGTGATCGTCGGTGGCGTACTCGCGGATCTGATCGCGGTGATCGTCTTCGTTGTCATCGGCCGGAACTCGCATGACGACCCGCTCTCGGTGTCCGGGGTGCTCGCCACGGGCTGGCCGTTCATGGTCGGGATCATCGGTGGATACATCGGGATCGCCCTGACCGGCTGGCGCCTGCTGGGTCTGCGCGGCGGGGCCGTGTTGGTGGTGAACACGGTGATCATCGGAATGCTGCTGAGATCCGGCGTCGCCGGTGAGGGGACGCCGTTCTCCTTCGTCGTGGTGACCACCGTCGTGCTGACCGTGCTGATGCTCGGCTGGCGGGCGGTGGCCCTGCGGGTGCTGCGCCGACCTGAGAGGTGATCGGCCGGCCCGACCGGAGTCGATCCGGTCGGGCCGCGTTCCATCGTCCTCAATCTCAGAGGTACTGACCGGTGTTGGCGACGGTGTCGATCGAGCGGCCGGGCTCGGTGCCCTGCTTGCCCTGGATGATCGTGCGGATGTAGACGATCCGCTCGCCCTTCTTGCCGGAGATCCGGGCCCAGTCATCGGGGTTGGTGGTGTTCGGCAGGTCCTCGTTCTCCTTGAACTCGTCGACACAGGCGCCCAGCAGGTGCTCCAGGCGGATCCCGCGCTGACCGAAGTCGAGGAGGTTCTTGATCGCGGACTTCTTCGCCCGGTCGACGATGTTCTGTATCATCGCACCGGAGTTGAAGTCCTTGAATTAAAGGATCTCCTTGTCCCCGTTGGCGTACGTGACCTCGAGGAACTGGTTCTCCTCGGTCTCGGAGTACATCCGCTCGACCGTCCGCTGGATCATCGCCGCGACACACTCGCTGCGCGAGCCGCCGTTCGCGTCCAGGTCGTCCGGGTGCAGCGGCAGGTTCTCGGTCAGGTACTTGGTGAAGATGTCCCGGGCGGCTTCGGCGTCCGGGCGTTGGATCTTGATCTTCACGTCGAGCCGGCCAGGACGCAGAATGGCCGGGTCGATCATGTCCTCGCGGTTCGAGGCACCGATCACGATCACGTTCTCCAGCCGCTCAACGCCGTCGATCTCACTGAGCAACTGCGGCACGATCGTCGTCTCGACGTCGCTTGACACCCCGGAGCCACGGGTGCGGAACAGCGAGTCCATCTCGTCGAAGAACACCACCACCGGGGTGCCCTCGCTGGCCTTCTCCCGGGCCCGGGAGAAGATCATCCGAATATGCCGCACGGTCTCACCGACGTACTTGTTCAGCAGCTCGGGGCCTTTGACGTTGATGAAGTAACTCTTGGAGTCCTTCAGTCCCTTCGCCTCGGCGGCCTTCTTGGCCAGTGACCGGGCCACCGCCTTGGCGATCAGCGTCTTGCCGCAGCCGGGCGGGCCGTACAGCAGCACACCCTTCGGCGGCTTCAGCCCGTGTTCGCGGTACAGCTCGGGGTGCAGGAAGGGCAGTTCGACGGCGTCCCGGATCGCGGCGATCTGCGGCCCGAGCCCACCGATGTCGGTGTAGTCGATGTCAGGCACCTCTTCGAGGATGAGCTCCTCGACCTCGGCGCGGTCCACCTTCTCGAACACGAACCCGGCCCGCGGGTCCATCGTCAGGGCATCGCCGATCTTCAACTTGACGTCGCGCAAGGTGCCGGCCAGATGAACGACCCGCTCCTCGTCGGCATGCGCGGTCACCAGGGCCCGGGTGCCGCCCGCCATCAGCTCCTTGAGGATGACGATCTCGCCGACTTCCTCGAAGGCCCGGATGGCCACCACGTTGAACGCCTCGTTGAGCATGACCTCCTGGCCGGGAGCCAGTTCGTCGAGCTCGATCGAGGGGCTCATCGCCACCCGCATCTTGCGGCCGGAGGCGATCACCTCGACGGTGCCGTCCTCGGCCGGGCCGATGTAGACGCCGAACGTATTCGGTGGCTGGGCCAGGCGATCGACCTCAGCCTTCAACTGAATTATCTGCTCGCGAGCGTCGCGCAGAGTGCCTGCGAGACGCTCATTCTGGGAACCCAACTGGGCGACCTGGGACCGCAGGCGATCGATCTCGTCGCCAGCACCCCCCGGAGTCCGAGTCGCGGCTAGCCGTTCCACCTCGTGCTGCAGGCGAACGATTTCCCGGCGTAGTGCGGTCTCGTCAAGGCCGTACCCGCTGCTGTGGTCGGTCATGGCGGTAACCCTCCCGTCCGGCGCAAGGTCGACGCTTCGACCTTAACTTTGCCCCACCGAACAACGTCGGCGAGGCAAACAATCCAGGGGCGAGATGAAATCTCGCATCCCGCGGACGTCGGCGTCCGCGGGAAAAGAGCCATCCTGACATGGAGCGTGTCACGATGGGTGGTTCAATAGTCACGGGCCGATAGGTACCAGGACAAGAGGCGTGTTCAATCTCTCTTTACGCCGTCTCGTGTGACTGATCATTATCTCGACCGTTCATCGTCGCGTCGGTTGTCTCCACGCGCGGCTGGGGTGGTTCGTCCAGAGCGGATACGTGCTGGTCAGAGGATGGTTCGGAAGTCTCGGTCGGGACGGCGGTGACCTCGCGACGCACCTTGCGGATCTTCTTCTCCGAGACCGGGCGTTCACCGAGGTCTGACTCCGACCACTCACCCCAAGCCTCCTCCACGCCGGGTTCGCCTTCCTGCGCCATCTTCGCGGGCCGTCGCCGCCGTTGCGGCGCGGCCACACCATCGGCCAACCGGCGGGTGGTGAGCAGGAATCCGGTGTGCCCGACCATCCGGTGCTGCGGCCGGACCGCGAGCCCTTCCAGGTGCCAACCGCGAACCATCGACTCCCACGCCGTTGGCTCGGTGAACCGCCCGTCCAGCCTCGCCGCCTCGGCCACCCGGGACAACTGGGTGGCGGTCGCCACGTAACAGATCAGTACCCCGCCGGGCACCAGCGCCTTGGCCACCGCGTCCAGGCAGTCCCAGGGCGCCAGCAGGTCGAGCACAAACCGGTCGGCGTCGGTCTCCACCACATCGTGGGCGACATCCCCGATGCTGACCTGCCAGGCCGGGTGCGGGCCGCCGAAGAAGGTCTCGATGTTCGCCCGGGCGATGTCGGCAAAGTCTTCGCGCCGCTCGTAGGAGTGCACCAGCCCGGTATCACCGACGGCCCGCAGCAGCGACATCGTCAGCGCCCCGGAGCCGACACCGGCCTCCACCACTCGCGCTCCGGGGAAGATGTCGGCCATCGCGATGATCTGGCCGGCGTCCTTCGGGTAGACCACGGCGGCCCCACGAGGCATCGACAGCACGAAGTCGGCCAGCAGCGGGCGCAGCGCCAGGTACTCGATCCCGGCGGTGTTCGCCACCACCCAGCCCTCCGGCCGACCGATCAGCAGGTCGTGCCCGAACCGGCCGTGATGCGTGTGGAACTCCCGACCGGGGTGCAGCGTGATCGTGTGCAGGCGGCCCTTCGGGTCGGTGAGTTGAACGCGCTCACCCGGTCGGAAAGGGCCACGGCGGTACTCGGCGCCGGTCGGGGCACCGGTCGGGCTTTCCACGGGCGTCGTCATGGTCCAGCAGTCTATGCACCCGACCGGTCCGCCCCGCCGCAGGGAGCCGGTTCGGCCGGCGCCGGCCGAACCGGTCAGGAACTGGTGACGAACTGGGCCACGTCGTCCCAGTCCAGGACACCGATCACGCGCTCGTGCGGATCCAGCACGGCGTACCGCGCGGCCGGGTTCGCCTGCAGTCGCTGGATCAGCGCGTCCCCCGCCAGCCCGGTCTCCAGCACGGCACCCTCCGGCAGCGGATGGGCCACCGCTGCGGCACCCACCTGATCGGCCCGCGCGGCGGGCACACCGCCCATGGAACGCTCGTCCACGATGGCCGCCGGTCTGCCGTAGACGTCCAGGACGACCACCGCCCGGGCCCCCACCTCGGAGGCGGCCAGCAGGGCGGTAGCCACCGTGGCGGTGGAGGGCACCGCGACCGCCGGCTGCAGCAGTTCGTCGATCTGTGCCCGGTCCGCGCGCAGGAACCAGTGCGCGGCGGAGATCGCCTGGCCGGCACCCTGCCAGAGCAGTCCAGCGATCAGCAGCAGCCAGAGCCCAGCGGTCAGCGTGTGCCCGCCGCTGATCACGCCGAACAGGGTGTAGGCCACTAACCCGGCTGCGACCAGGCGGCCGGACCAGCCCGCGACCAGGGTCCCCCGATGGCGGTCGCCGGTGCCGGCCCAGACCACTGCCGCCAGGACGCGGCCACCGTCCAGCGGCAGCCCGGGCAAGGCGTTGAACCCGGCCACCACGAGGTTGGACGTCGTCAGCGCCGTCAACAGCAGGCGGGTCACCCCGTGCGGCTGGCCGATCAACACGGCGACCTGGGCGGCGAGCGCCAGCAGGGCATTCGACAGCGGTCCGACCACTGCCACGACGATGCTGCGCCACGGCCCGGTGGACTCCTCACCGAGCGCGGTGTGCCCACCCCACAGGTCGAGCACGATGTGGGTGGCCGGGGAGCCGGTCGCCGCGGCCGCCCCGGCATGGGCCAGTTCGTGGACGAACACCGACAGCAGCAGCATGATCGCGAAGCCGAAGGCGATCGGGTACTCCAGGCCCGCAGCGACGGTGCCCGAGTCGCGGATCCCGGGTCCGAAGAGCAGGGTGATGAGCGCGGCGATCAGGAACCAGGACGGGCGCAGGTAGACCGGCACCGAACCGACCCGGCCGACCGGGATTCCGGGTCGGGGCGCAGCCGTCTGGTCAGCCGTCTCGTTGTTCATCGAGTGGCCCGCTCCTCCTCGCCAGCGCTCGTCCTGAGCTCCGCGCTGCGCTCTCTGCTGAGCTCGCTGGCGCTCGCTCATGGTTGATGCATGGCTGATGCTAGGGGTCTGGGACCGGTGGGGTTTGGACCGCCGGAAATGTCGGTGGGCCACCCTAAGGTCGCAGGTATGGCTCCCGCAGCGTTGTCGCCCTCTCGGGCGGCCGATTTCATGCAGTGCCCGTTGCTGTACCGCTTCCGGGTGGTCGATCGCCTGCCCGAGGCGCCGACCCGGGCCATGGTCCGCGGCACGGTGGTGCACGCCGTCCTGGAGCGGCTTTTCGACCTGCCGGCCGGCGAGCGGACCCTGGCCGCGGCCGATGAGTTGCTGATCCCGCAATGGGATCTGGTCCGCGAGAGTCGACCCGAGCTCGCGGACCTGTTCGGGGACGACGAAGCCGGCCTGGTCGACTGGTTGAGCAGTTCCTCGGAGCTACTGGCTCGATGGTTCGCGCTGGAGGATCCGACTCGGCTGGAGCCGGCCGAGCGTGAGCTTTACGTGGAGACGGCGCTGGACGACGGCCTGGTGCTGCGCGGGTACGTCGACCGGATCGATGTGGCCGCCGACGGTCGAGTCCGGGTGGTCGACTACAAGACCGGTCGGGCGCCGGCCGAGGCGTTCGAAGCCAAGGCCTTGTTCCAGATGAAATTCTATGCGCTGGTGCTCTGGCGGTTGCACGGCCGACTCCCGAGCGTGTTGCAGCTGGTCTACCTCGGTAACAGTGAGATCCTGCGGTACTGCCCCGACGAGGCGGATCTGCTCGCCACCGAGCGGAAGGTGAAGGCGCTCTGGCAGGCGATCTCGCTGGCTGCGCAGACCGGTGACTGGCGGCCGTCGCCGAGCCGGTTGTGCGAGTGGTGTGCTCACCACGCCCACTGCCCGACGAAGGGTGGCACCCCGCCGCCGATTCCCGGCGATGCGATCGAGCGAGTGATCGGCGGTGCGGCCTCGGTGCCGGAGTCGCCGGGATTCGACGAGGAGGGGTGAGCGACATCGACTCCATCGTCAGCGGCGAATGGACTGGCCCGGATCGTCAACCTATGGATGACGATCCGGGCTCGCCTGGTGGTCTGCCCCCGGGTTGGACCGGGGGGTGGCTGGATGGTGATGCACCGCTGGGTAGACCAAAGTCCACCGGGTGTCCGCCTCTAGGTGGACGCGGTCAGGGTCGCAGTCGCGCCAGGATCAGGGTTGTGTCCGGTATTTCCCGGAGGCGTCACGCACTCGAGTTCGACGTAATTGGTGATCGAGGCCATCGCGCAACCACGGCGGGATGTCGCTTCGGGGATAACTGACGTAAATGGGTTGACCCCGACGCTGGGTCACGGTGTTGGGTGAGTGATCGGCGCAGTCGCTGCGACTGCGCCAAGGAGGGGCTCCCCCGCGGGGGACGACGACAGGGGTTTGAGCGTGAGTGCCGCAATGACAAAGGTCGAGTCGGTAAGTACCGATCCGATTGCGAGAGCTGTTGGCCTGCAGAAGTTTTACGGCACTGGTGAGGCTGAGGTGCGGGCGCTGGACGGTGTCAGCGTGGACTTCAGCCGGGGGCAGATGACAGCGATCATGGGGCCCTCTGGTTCCGGAAAATCGACGCTCATGCATTGCATGGCCGCCCTCGACCGGCCGACCGCAGGCGAGGTAGTGATCGATGGCGTAGCCATCGCCGGGCTGAAGGACCGCGCGCTGACCCAGTTGCGCCGGGACCGGCTCGGTTTCGTCTTCCAGTCCTTCAACCTGGTGCCGACGCTGACCGCGAAGGAGAACATCACCTTGCCGCTGGACATCGCCGGCCGGAAGGTGGATCGGCAGTGGTTCGACACCGTGATCGACACGGTGGGTCTGCGCGACCGGCTCGGTCACCGGCCCAGCGAGCTGTCCGGTGGCCAGCAGCAGCGGGTCGCCTGCGCTCGGGCCCTGGTCAGCCAGCCGGCGATCGTGTTCGCCGACGAGCCGACCGGTAACCTCGACTCCCGAGCCAGCGCCGAGATCCTCGAGTTCCTGCGGATGTCTGTCCGGGAATTCGGCCAGTCGATCGTGATCGTCACGCACGATCCGGTCGCGGCCGGGTACGCCGACCGGGCGCTCTTCCTCGCCGACGGCAAGATCGTCGATGAGATGACCGATCCCACCGCCGACAAGGTGCTGGAGCGGATGAAGGGCTTCGACGCCGCGGGCAGGCGGTCCTGAGATGTTGAGAGTCACGCTCAGAGGTGTGCGCAGCCACCGGCTGCGTTTCTTGCTCACCGCCGTCGCGGTGATGCTCGGGGTGTCGCTGGTATCCGGAACCTACGTTCTGACCGACAGCCTCAACAACACATTCGACTCGATCGTCGACCAGGGCTCGGTCGGCACGGACGTCCAGGTCCGGGGGGTCGCGAGCGACACCGAGTCCTTCGACGGCACCGCGCTGCGGGCGCCGCTGCCGCTTGCTCTCGCGGACAAACTGAGGGCCGTGGACGGCGTCAGCCGGGCCATGCCCGACATCCAGGGCACCGCCGTGCTGGTCGGCAAGGATGGCACCGCCGTGCGCAGCGGTGGTGCTCCCACGTTCGGGTTCGCCTTCCACGACGATGATCCGGTGATCAAGCTGGTGAACGGTCGCGGTCCGCAGAACAAGTCCGAGGTCGCGGTCGAGTCGACCACCTTGAAGCGATCCGGCCTGTCGGTCGGCGCGCAGACCAAGGCGCTGATCGGCAACATCCCGCAAACGGTGACCGTCGTCGGTGAGGTTTCGTTCGGGGCCGGGCTGGCCGGGGCGACCTTGATGTTCGTCGACCCGCAGACCGCCGCGGAGACCTTCGCCCCGGACGGCACCGTGCAGACGTTCGCCGTGACCGCAGCCCCGGGCGTCAGCCAGGACCAGTTGCGCGATCGGATCACCGCCGCCCTGCCGGCCGGCGCGCAGGCGGTCACCGGGACCGCGCTGAACGCCGAGATCAAAAAGCAGTTCGAGGAGGGCTTCGGCTTCGTCACCCAGTTCCTGCTGGTGTTCGCCGGCGTCAGCCTCTTCGTCGGCGGCTTCATCATCGCGAACACCTTCTCCATGCTTGTCGCCCAGCGCACCCGTGAACTCGCCCTGCTGCGGGCCGTCGGCGCCTCCCGCGGGCAGGTCCTGCGGGTCGTCCTCGGCGAGGCAGCGGTCCTCGGTGTGGTCGGTTCGCTGCTCGGACTCGGGGCCGGCATTCTGCTGGCCGCCGGGCTCAAGGCCTTCTTCGACGCGATCGGGCTGGACATCTCCGGTGGCCTGCCGGTGCAAACCCGCACGATCGTGGTCAGCCTCCTGGTCGGGATCGTGGTGACGCTGGTGTCAGCGGTCCTGCCGGCGATCCGGGCCGCTCGGGTCGCGCCGGTCGCGGCGATGCGGGACGACGTCGCGCCCCCGGCCGGCCGGCGGCGTGCTGCGCCGCGGCCTCATCGGGCTGGTGTTCGTGCTCGCCGGTGCCGGTCTGCTGGTCCCGGGAGTGACCCAGGACGACGTCCAGTGGCAGCTGGTCGGGCTCGGTGCGGCGCTGATCGTGATCGGTTCGCTGGTCGCGGCGCCGGCCACCACCCGGCCGGTGATCCGGATCGTGGCATCGCCGTTCGTCGCGGCGGGCACGATCGGCCGGCTGGCGCGGGAGAATTCGCTGCGCAATCCGCGCCGGACCGCCACCACGGCGAGTGCGCTGATGATCGGGCTGGCCCTGATGGCGGGGGTCTCGGTGCTCGCCTCCTCGACCAAGGCGAGCGTTGCCGACATCGTCGAGAGCCAGCTCACCGCCGACTACGTGCTGGACGGCGGCAACGCACCGTTCCCGGTCACGGTCGCGGACAACGTCGCCAAGCTCCCGGATGTCGCGTCGGTGGCGACCCTCGGCGGGGTCCAGGTGGTGGTGGACGAGAAGAACCTGTTCGCGATGGCCGCCGAATCACAGGGCATCGCCGACAACGTGAAGATCGACGTGAGCTCGGGCGCGCTGACCGCGCTGGACTCCGGACAGGTGCTGATCTCCAAGACCCTGGCCGAAGAGCAGGGGTGGAAGGTCGGAACGGCGGTCAACGCCTCGATCGGCACGGTCAAGCAGCAGTCGCTGACCGTCGGTGGGGTGTTCGAGGACAACCAGGTGCTTTCCGCTCCGATGGTGGTCCCCCGGGCGCTGTACACGAAGGTCGTTCCGGCCGCCCTACAGGGTGACTTCCTGGTCTACGTGAAGGCCAAGCCGGGCGTGGATCAGGCGGCACTGCGGACCGAGCTCACCACAGCGGTCAAACCGTTCCTGGTGGTATCGGTGCTGGACGGCGACGAGTTCACCGACTCGCAGGCGGCACAGATCAACGTCCTGCTCTACACGATCTACGCGCTGCTGGCGCTCAGCATCGTGATCGCCGTGCTCGGCATCGTCAACACGCTGGCGCTGTCGGTGTTCGAGCGGACCCGGGAGATCGGGTTGCTGCGGGCGGTCGGCATGAGCCGGCGGCAGCTGCGCCGCATGATCACCATGGAGTCGGTCAGTACCGCGGTGTTCGGAGCGGTACTGGGCACGGTTCTCGGGCTGGTGCTGGGCATCACCGTCCAGTACGGAGTGCGCTCGGAGGGCCTGGAGGTGCTGTCGATTCCCTGGGTGTCGCTGCTGATCGTGCTGATCGCGGCTGCGATCGCCGGGATGATCGCGGCCATCCTGCCGGCCTGGCGTGCCGTCCGACTCGACGTGCTGCGGGCGATCACAGCGGACTGAGAGCCCGAATCCCGGGTACGACAGCGGAAGAGCCACCGGAGGGGACAAGCGGGCTCCGGATCCGAAAGGATCCGGAGCCCGCTTGCTTGCGCCGAGTTACGCGGCGACCGGCGCACGCAGGGCTACCCTGCGTGGCCCAGCGCCCCCGGGCCACGCAGGGACCAGCGCACCGCGAACTACGCCGGGATCAGCGCACCCAGAGCGGCCGGCGTCCAGCCGCTGAGCGTGCTAACCACCGTCCGGCCCGGAGCGGGCGGGATCGGCACCAGATGCTCGACCGCCAACACCGGGACCTGGGCGGCTTCGGCCGACGTCACCCCGGTCAGGCTGTCCTCGATGGCCACGCAGCGCTGGGGTGCCAGGCCGAGCCGGCTGGCCGCCAGCAGGTACGGCTCCGGGTGCGGCTTGCCCTGCACGACGTCGTCTCCGGCCACCACCGTCCGGAACGATCCGGCCGGCAGGGTCGCGACCACCACCTGAGCCAGGCTCTGGTAAGACATCGTGACCATGGCACAGGGCACCCCCTGCGCGTTCAGCTCGGCGAGCAGCTCCCGCGCTCCCGGCCGCCACGGAATCCGGTCATGGACTCGCTTGCCCACCCGTTCCAGCAACCGATCAATGATCTCCTCGGCCGGAAGCGGCACTCCCCCGACGTCTCGGATGTAGTTCGCCGAGGTGATCAGTTCGTTGCCCACCAGGCTGTGGGCGTCTTCCTCGGTCCAGGTCCCGCCGTACTCGGTGACCAAGAGGGTCTCCTCCTCGATCCAGTACGGCTCGGTGTCGACCAGCGTGCCGTCCATGTCCCAGAGGACGGCGGCCGGCAGCGCAGCAGCAGACGGCTCTGCCGGATCAGAGGGACCTGAGGGGTCGAGCCGATCAGACGGATCGACGGAAACCAGATCAGCGGCAACCAGGGGGGACGGCGCGGCCGGGTTCGGGCCGGGGTCGCGGGTGGTCCTCACGCGGGTGATGCCTTCGCCTCGAGGTGGCGGACGGTGATCGCGTCCGTGGACTGCTCGGGATGCAACGGGAACTCCTCGACAACTGGGCACTGAGAAAACACTGGCACTGAGAGACCAAGGGGCATTGAGAGACCAACTGGGCACTGAGAGCGACCGACATCAGGGACTGTCGGCTCGATAGCCGCTCCAGTTTGAGCTGGCTCGCGCATCTTGGCACGCTGCGCCGGGTCCAGCCACGCACAACGGGCCCCGTGCAACGTGATCCTCGGTACGTCGGCCACGACCTCCAGGTCGGCGGCCGGGCAGTCGGCGTGCTGGAGTCGACCGCAGAGTGCGGCAGGGAGGCGGCGGCAGCCTTCGCCCGGGCGGCGTT
The DNA here is from genome assembly GCA_031400005.1 of Kineosporiaceae bacterium. Taxonomy (GTDB): domain Bacteria; phylum Actinomycetota; class Actinomycetes; order Actinomycetales; family Kineosporiaceae; genus JANNPJ01. The sequence continues at coordinate 12,835 of JANNPJ010000190.1, forward strand.
CACGGGCCGATCGATGCCCGTCGGGTTCGGCTGAATGCGTCCGGTTCGACGCTGAAGCAGGGGACATCTGTTGTCGATTACACGGCAAGGTCGCTGCTGCGCGTCGGCCGGTGCCGTGCCGTATCAGCGGTACGGCACTCATTACCCGGCCGGGCCAGGGAGGAGCGCCGATGAATGTCATCGCGTCGCGAACCACCTGGGTCGTTGTCGTGGCGGGGGTGCTGGCCCTGTCCGCCGCCGGGGGTACCACCCTGGCGCGCCCGCCGTCCCTTGACGTTTCCCTGCATTTGCCCTGGTGGATCTTCCTCGGGCTGTTCTGCGTCACCGAGGCGCTCGTCCTGAAGCTGCGGGTGCGTGGGCAACTGGAAGGCATCTCGCTCAGCGAGATCCCGCTGGTGATCGGTCTCTTCACCGCCGCGCCGCTGCACGTCGTCCTCAGCCGGATGGTCGCCGGTCTCCTAGTCTTCACCATCTTCCAGAAACACACTCCGCTCAAGATCGTCTTCAACGTGATGCTTGTCGGAGCGAGCACCGCCAGTGCGATCGCGGTCTTCGGTGCCGCCTTCGGCCGACTCGAGGCTTTTGGTCCGTTGGCGTGGATATCGGTGCCGATCGCCGTCGCGGTGAGCGGTTTGTTCGAGGGTGCGCTGCTCGTGCTGGTGATCGGCTGGTATGTCGGTCCCCGCCCGCCTCGGGAGGTGCTCCTCGAACTGGCCTTCTCGGCCGTCGTGCCGATGACGGTCTCGCTCGTCGGTCTGGCAACGGTCTACGCCCTGATCAGTGGCGCGGCGGTGTATCCCCTGGCCCTGACCGGAATCGCCGCGATGCTGGGATACCGGGCCTTCGCCGCCTTGTCCGACCGCCACGCCAGCCTCGAGCGGCTCTACCTGCTCTCGGACGCCCTCGCGCTCGCGCCCGGCTCGGACGGGGTGGTCGCCTCGGTACTCACCCAGTCGGCCGACCTGATGCGGGCCGGCTACAGCGAGATCGCCCTGACCGGATTCCGGACCGGAACCCCGGTTCGCTGGCTGCTGCGCCACGGTGACCCGCTGACCGGACCGGAAGAAACCGGCACCGCGCTGATGCTGGCGTTTCCCCCCACCCTGGTCCAATTGGTCACCGGGGTGACCGCGGCCGAGAAGGCATTTCTCACCGACCGAGGCTTGACCGAGGCGTTGATTGTGCCGTTACGGGTGGACGGCGAGGTGGCCGGGTACTTGATGGTGGCTGACCGGCCACCCGAGGAACGGCCGCTGGCCCTGACCGACGGGCGATTACTGGAGACCGTGGCCAATCACGCCGTCGTGGCGCTGCGCAACGGACGGCTGCTGGAACGGTTGCACTTCGAGGCCCGCCACGACGAACTCACCGGCCTGCCGAACCGGCTCGATCTGCGTGATCAGCTCGACGACCTGGCGATCGGTGCCGCCCGCGGCGGAAAACCGCTCTCGGTGATGGTGCTCGACTTCGACGGTTTCAAATCGATCAACGACACCCTCGGTCACCAGGCCGGTGACGAACTGCTGCGGATCCTCGCGTTCCGGTTCCGGGCCAATGCCGGTGACGACGCGATGGTGGCGCGGATGGGCGGCGACGAGTTCGCGATCCTGTCGACCACCTGTTCCGACGCCGAGAGCGCGATGAGCCTGGCCAGTCGGGTGCTGGCCGCGTTCGACGAACCGGTGGCGGTCAGCGGGGCCCCCCGGCTGCGACTGGGTGGCTCTCTCGGGATCGCGTTGGGCCCACTGCACGGGCTGACCGGATCGGACCTGCTGCGTAACGCCGATATCGCGATGTACGCCGCGAAAGCCGCCACCGGCGGCGCGCGGATGTTCACCCAGGACCTCGTCGAGGTCACCGCCTCGGCCATGACCCTGGCCAGCGACCTGAGGGACGCCGTCAGCCGGCAGGACATCGGCGTCGTCCTGCAGCCCCTGGTTCGGCTGGACACCGGGGCCATCCACTCCGTCGAGGTCCTCGCCCGCTGGACGCACCCTGAGCTGGGGAAGATCCCGCCAGAGACGTTCTTCGCCGCCGCCGAGCGCTGCGGGCAGATCACCGTGCTCTCTACCCGCATCCTGAATCTGGCCCTGACCTGGTGTCACGGCTGGCACCAGCAGGGGTATCCGGTGCGGGTGGCGGTCAATCTGGCACCCCGGTGGTTGGCGGACTCGTCGCTGTCCGAGCAGATCGCCGAGGCATTGGACCGGCACTCGGTACCTGCCCGGTCGCTGTGCTTGGAGATCACCGAGAGCAGCGTCATCGCCGACCCCCGCCGGGCCATCCGGACCCTGGAGCAACTGCGGGCGATGGGCGTACACCTGTCGGTCGACGACTTCGGGACCGGTTACTCGTCGTTGACCTATCTCAGCAGCCTGCCCGTGGACCAAATGAAGATCGACAAGTCGTTCGTCTGGCGGTTGCTCGACAGCGACCGGGATCGGGCGATTGTGCGCTCAATCATCGATCTGGGCCGCAACCTCGAACTGGAGGTGGTCGCCGAAGGGATCACCGATGCCGCCACCTTGCGGATCCTGGTGGAGATGGGCTGCAGCCTCGGCCAGGGGTACCTGTTCAGCCGCCCGGTCGACGGTTCGCAGCTGGCAGCACTGTTCGAAAGCCGCGGCATCGTCGCCGTCGACCGCCCAGTGGACGACGGCCCAGAGGCTCCTTCGCCCGCCTTGCCGCCCGCGCCGCGCTCGGCACCTGCGCTGCAGCGGATCCGTCCGCAGCGCCCTCCTCGGGCGCCGCGCTGACGCCAGATGCTGTCGCTGATCGTCAAGCATCCCTTCGAATGGTCACTCTTCGTCAACTTGACAGGAACCGGCGCCGAAGCCGCCGGTCGAAGTCTTGAGTGGGTGCGTCGAGGGAACCCCGCACGCCCGTAGGCTGGGCGGTCGGTGGTGGTCTCATCACCGAACAGGAGCGGAGCGAGGAGAAGGCGTGACGGAACTGTCTGGAGTGCCGCCGCTGCGGGACCCCGTGATGGTGGCTGCCTTCGAAGGCTGGAATGACGCCGGTGAGGCGGCCAGCGGAGCAGTGGCCCACCTGGAAAAGGTATGGGGGGCGAAGGCCGTCGGTGAGCTCGATCCTGAGGAGTACCACGACTTCCAGGTGAACCGACCGACCATCGCGGTGGACGACGACGGCAAGCGGCAGATCACCTGGCCGACCACACGGCTCTTCTGGGCTCGCCCTCCCGGGGCGAGCCGGGACGTCGTCATCGTTCGCGGGATCGAGCCATCGATGCGGTGGCAGCGATTCACCCGGGAGGTGCTGGGGTACGCCGACAAGTTGCAGGTCGGCACATTGATCACGCTGGGGGCCTTGTTGGCGGATGTGCCGCATACCCGGCCGATCCCGGTGACCAGTACGAGCGAGGACGAACGGCTGTTGAGCCGGCTGGCGATCGAGCCGTCCCGCTATGAAGGACCCACCGGGATTGTCGGAGTCCTGCAAGAGCACGCCGGAAAGGCAGGTCTGCCCAGCTTGTCGTTGTGGGCGGCGGTACCGCACTATGTCGGCCAATCGCCGTCCCCGAAGGCGACGCTGGCCTTGCTGCGTCGCGTGGAGGAGATGCTCGACGTCACCGTTCCCCTCGGTGATCTGCCAGAAGACGCCCGGGCATCTTCCCGCGCCCGTCTCCCCGTACGCCGCCTCCAAGATGGCGGGTGAGCACATCATGCTCGCGTGGGCCAAGTCATTCGGTCTGTCCACCATCTCCCTCCGGTATTTCAACATCTTCGGGCCCCGTCAGGCGGCCGACTCCCCCTACGCCGCCGTGAT
>JANNPJ010000194.1:0-11315 GCA_031400005.1 Kineosporiaceae bacterium
GAGGCGACGGTATGCCTGTGGCGTCAGCATGCTGACGACCAGTGGTTGGCCGGTGATATCGAGTTTCCCGACGGTGATGATCCCGATGGCGCCGATCGGCTATTCAACGTACTTGTCGACGCAACGCCCGCGGCGTACCGGCGGTTTGCCGAGGATTACTACGGCCGGACCGTGGACGGCGACGCCGTCGCTTTGATCTTCGCGTTGTGCCCGCTCACCGACGAGTTGGTGGGGAGCCTGAACCCTGCCGTGACGGTGGATGATCTCGCTGATGACCTTGCGACGATTGGTTATCCGTAAAGGCCGGAGTCGAGCCAGGTGAAGGGACGATCATGCACGGGTCAGGCGGCTGGCCTACCCAACGGGGCACACGCCCGACCCAACCGGTAAGTCGTTGACCCAACCGATGCCTTCCCTGATGTGGTTCCTCGGATGGCGAGCGCGACAAGGCCTATTGGGTTTGGGCGCAGGCCTGGCTTCAACCGCTTCGGAAGGGCTTTCGGCGCGGTGCGGTGTCGTGGTTGCCTCGTCGGTGGACTGGTCGTCGAGCCGTGATGGCGACGGCGGAGCGTGCCGGTACGACGCGGGTGCTGCGAGCGGTGCTATCTCACGCAACGTGGTGACTCAATGTCGAGGTGTTCAGGAACGCCAAAGACCGAACATGATGGCGAGCATTTGTGCACAGAAAGTAATTGTCGCGAAGCAGGGCAATATCATGGAATGTCGCATAAAAATAGATCTGTTGGCTGGGGGGAATTTAAGGCAGTCTTACGCCCCTGTTGATCAATGGGTCGGCAGCTCTCTTCCTTGCTGTCGATTGGCGATCGTTCATGTCTGGGTTCTGGTCCCGTCCGCTGTTTGCTGCCCGTTTCCGGTCGGTGGTTCCGGCCCGGGCGGCGGGTGTGGTGGCGGTGGTCACGGTGAGCGGTCTGTGTTTGAGTCTGGCCGTTCCTGCGCAGGCGGCCCCGATCGCGGCGGTTCCGGTGGCTGCGGCGAAGCCGGCGGCTGCGGTTCCGGTGATTGCGAAGAATGATCTGGTGTCGGCGCGGATCGCGGCCAAGACGCAGAAGCGCGCGGTCGAGGTGGTGGATGCGCGGACGGAGTCTTCGACGACGTGGGCGTTGCCGAATGGGCAGTTGCGTAAAGACGTGAACCCGGCTCCGGTGCGGGTGGAAGCCAAAGATGGGTCGTGGGCGCCGATTGACCTAACGTTGGTGGCTGGTAAAGACGGGTGGGTACCGAAGAGCTCGCCGCGGCCGGTGACCTTCAGCGCCGGTGGTGACGGTCCGGCGGTGCTGTTCACCCGTCGAGGGCGGGTGCTGTCGATGGGTTGGGACAGTGTGCTTCCGGCCCCGGTGATCACGGGGGCAACGGCCACGTACGTGCTGGACGCCTCCCGGGATCTGGTGTTGACCGCCCGGTTGGAGGGGTTCGAGCAGTCGGTGGTGCTGAAGGACCGACCCGCGGTGGGGGAGACGGTCGCGCCGGTGGTGTTGCCGTTGACGCTGGAGGGTACGGACGCGGTCACGGTGGAAGGTGGCGGGATCGCGTTTGAGGCGACCAAGACCACGGGTAAGGGTGAGGCGAAGGTCAAGGCCGGTGAGGAGGTGTTCGCGATCCAGGCCCCGGTGATGTACTCGGCGGCCACGGATGCGAAGACCGGTGAGCACACGCAGGTCACGGAGTTGCCGCAGAAGCTGGTGCAGGACCCGACGGCCGGGGTGGATGCGGGGGTGACGTTGACCCCGGATGCGAAGTTCCTGGCCGATCCGAAGACCGTGTATCCGGTGACGATTGACCCGGTGATCGGTGCGGTGGACGCGATTGGTGATACCTGGATCCGTAACGGGGACACCGCTGTTCATGCTGGTGAGGATGAGATCAATGCGGGGATCTGGGGGGAAGCATGGCAGGACTCAGCGGCGCTGATTCAGTTCGGTGATGCGCAGTTCAAAGGGAACCATGTGACGAGTGCGTCGTTGAATTTGTTCAATGCGTTCAGTGGGTCGTGTGCGGCGAACTGGGTCGGGGTGTACCCCGTGGATCGGGCGTTCAATCCGGCGACCGTGACCTATAACACGTCCCCAGGTACCGTGCAGAACCGCGGGTACGAGCAGTGGCGGCAGTTCTCCCACGGGTTCGACGCGTCCTGCCCGGGTGCGAGCGAGTCATTCGATGTGACTTCGACGGTGACAGCGTGGTCGTGGGGAAACCTGCCCAACCACGGGTTCGCGATCTTCGCGGACACCAACGGCCCGGACGGGCGTAAGGCGTTCTGTTCGCTGGATGTCGGGGAATCGGGCAGGTGCGCTGATCCAGCGCGGGTGCCGACGCTGTCGGTTACGTACAACTCGTACCCGTGGGATCCGCAGGAAGTGTCGTTCACCCCGAAGGTTTTGGGGACGACGGGTCGCACGTATTCGACGTCGTTGAACCCGATCCTGCGCGCGAAGGTGGGTAACACCGACGGGGCGAACGTGTCGATCGAGGGGGAAGTGTCGTTCGACCCGGCGTTTCCGGCGGAAGGGTCTGGGGTGGGGTGGACCGGGACCGGGACACCGGTGGCTCCGCTGACTTTGGGTACCGTTCAGGTGTCACCGGCGTTGGTACCGGCCCATTACCGGTACCGGGTCCGCGGCGTGGTCGCGGCCGGGCAGGGAACCGACACCGGGCAGTGGTCGGCATATCAGACGTTTCAGACAAACACCTCGCGTCCGCAGGCCCCGACCGTGGCGTGCGCGAGTTACCCGGTGAACACCTGGACGGTTTCGACCGGTGGCCCGGTGTCGTGCAACTTGTCGACGGGTTCGGTCGACGGGTCGGGGTACCTGTGGGGTCTGGATAACCCATCGACACCGAACCTGCAGTCGAATGGCACGAATGGTGGTTCAACGCAGTCGATTTCGATCAACCCGGGGGCTGGGTTCCACACCCTGTACGTGCGCACCAGGGATACCGCGTTGCAGTTGTCGACCGTGACGACGGCGTACACGTTCGGGGTCGGTCGAGGCGGGATCCTGACCCCGACGAAGAACGCCCAGACCCAGCAATCGGTGGGGTTGACCGCCCAGTCGGCGTCCTCGCTCACCACGTTCAAGTACGAGTATCAGGCCGGCACTGGGTCCAGTACCTGGACGGGTGTGCCGCTGGCGAACGTGTTCGCGGCGGGGTCGAGTACCGCAATCACCGCGTGGCCGACCGGGACCGCGTCCGGGTCGCTGACCACGTATCCGCAGTTGAACTGGAACGCGGCCGTGACCCTGGCCGCAGCCGGGCAGTCGGAAGGCGCGGTCCAGATCCGGGTCTGTTTCAACCCCGGCGCCTCGCAGTGGTGCAGTGCCGGGACAACGCTCATCGTGGCGAAGACCGCGTTCTCCGGCACCGCCGCGACCGCGGATCTGGGTCCGGGCACGGTCTCGCTGGTGACCGGTGACTTCGCAGTCTCCGACACCGACACCTCCCTGGGTGGGCTCTCGATCGGGCGCACAAGCACGAACCGGTCCCCGGTCGCCGCCTCCGCCGGCCCGGCCGGGGTGTTCGGGCCCGGCTGGACGACGGCCGCGTTCGGCCCGCAAGCCGGCGTGGGGATGTACACGCTGAACGACAGCGCCGCCGCCGGGTCGATCACGCTGTCGGACTCGACGGGAACGAAAGCCACCTACGTCGGGACCAGCGGCGGCACGTTCACCGGGATCGGCGACGCCGCCGACGGCTCCACCCTCCTCAGGGTCGGCCATACCTGGCAGCTGACCGAGACCGACGGGACGGTCACCACTTGGTGGTGGCAGTCCGGGATCACCTACCTGACCGCGGAGGTACAGGAGCCCGGCACCGAAGGCCTGACCGTCTACCCCCGCGATTCCGCCGGGCGGATCACGAAGATCATCGCGCCCGCCCCGGCAGGGGTGACCTGCACCAACACGAGCCTGGTCAAGGGTTGTCGGGCCCTGCAGGTGAGCTACGCCGGGTCGACCACGGCGTCCGGGACCGCTGAGGCGGGCTGGGGTGACTCCGCGGGCCTGGTCCAGAAGATCGAGTACACGGCGTGGGACCCGGAAACCTCCAGCATGGCCACCACGCCGGTCTCCTCCTACCTGTACGACACCACCGGACACCTGCGCGCCCAATGGGACCCGCGGATCAGCCCAGCCCTCAAGACCCGCTACACCTACGACACCAACGGGCGTATCGCCACGCAGACCGATCCAGGTCGGGCGGCCTGGGCGATGGCCTACGACACCACCGGGCGGCTGTCGTCGGTGTCGCGGCCGGATCCGGCCAACGGCACCGCCACCCAGGCGATCGCGTACGGGATCCCGCTGGCGGGGTCCGGATTGCCGGACGTCACCGCGGCCACAGCCGCGACCTGGAACCAGAGCACCGATCAGGCCTTCACCGGTGCCGCGCTCTTCCCCGCATCCCATCTACCCCCCGCCGGTGGCAACGGTACCTACGCCCCCGTCGCGGCGGACTGGGCGTATGCGGACCTGACCTACACCGACGTCAACGGCCGACCGGTGAACACCGCCTCCTTCGGGGCCGGGGCCTGGCAGATCAACACGACCCGTTACGACGACTTCGGTAACACCATCTGGTCCCTGTCTGCCCGCAACCGGGCACAGGCCCTGACCCCGACCGGTGACACCGATCCGTTCACCGCGGCCCAGCCGTCCTCCGCTGTCCGCGCGGACCTGCTGTCGACCACCTCCACCTACTCCGGTGACGGCGTCGACCTGCTGACGACGATGGGTCCGGCGCACCCGCTGTACCTGGTCTCCGGGGCCTACTCCTCGGTCCGGGTCAGAACCACCAACTCCTATGACCTGGGCGCACCAGGCGGCGCCACCTACCACCTGGTCACCACCACCAAGGTTGCCTCCGTTCCGCTGGACGGCACGCCCACCAGCGCCGGGGACACCCGGGCCACCACGATCAGCTACGACCCGATCGATGGGGCCTCCAACACGGGCAACACCTCCGGCTGGACCCTGCGCACCCCCACCGTCACGACCACGATCATGGACGACAGTCCCGGCGCCAAGGATATCGTGATGAAGACCCGCTACGACTCCAGCAGCCGGGTAGTGGAGTCGCGGATGCCCGAATCCACCGGCAATGACGCGGGAACGACCAGCACCATCTACTACACGGCCGATGCCTCGGCCCCGGTGGCTGCCTGCCGCAACCACGCCGAATGGGCCGGCTTGCTGTGCCAATCCGGGCCACAATCCCAGCCGACCGGCGCGAGCATCCCGGTGACGAGCAGCACCTACAACACGTGGGACCAGCCTCTCGTCGTCACCCAGACCTCCGGCAGCAGCACCCGCACCACCACCACCGGATATGATGGCGCCGGACGCCCCACTACGGTCGCGACCACCGCCTCACCCGCGGCGGACGCCGGAACCGCCATCCCAACCACGACTACCGGGTACGACGCCGCCACCGGGGAGGCCACGTCGGTCACGAACGGGACGACGACGATCTCCACCGTCTACAACAGCATCGGCCAGGTCACGTCCTACGCCGACGCCGATGCGCAGGCCAGTACCAGTACCTACGACATCGACGGAAAACCCAAGACCGTCAACGACGGCAAAGGCACGTACACGTATACCTACGACGGTACGGACGCGGCCGGCGTGGTAGAGCGTCGGGGTCTGGTCACGTCCCTGGACGTCGGGCTCGCCGATGGGCAGACCAGGTTCACCGCTGCTTACGACGCTGATGGGGCGTTGACTACTCAGACCTACCCGAACGGGTTGCGGCAGCAACTCAGCTACGACAACACCGGCGACCAGCGGAGCATGACGTACGCCAAGGACGGCACCACCTGGATGAGTTTCGCCTCCGGCACCGACCGGGACGCTCGTACCGTCTGGCAAACCTCCCCGCTGTCGGCTCAGCACTTCGGGTATGACAACAACAACCGCCTGACCGATGTCTCCGACACCGCCAACGGTGAATGCACCACCCGCCAGTACGCGTTCTCCAAGAACGGCAACCGCACCGCCCTGGCCACCGGCGCCCCCACCGCCGACGGCGGCTGCCAAACCACGTCGACCAGCACAACCGGCACCAGCTACGACAGCGCCGACCGGGACACCGACACCGGCTACACCTACGACGCTTTCGGTCGCACCCTGACTGTCCCGTCCGCTGACGTCGCTGGGGGAGAGGACCTTTCGCTCGGGTACTACGCCAACGACATGGTCGCCACCCAAACTCAAGGGACCAAGACCAAGACCTTCATCCTCGATCCGGCCATGCGGTTACGTCAGGCCACCGACACCACCTCTGACACCGAAACCCGTCGGATCCTCAACCACTACAACGACGGCGGCGACACCCCCTCCTGGATCACCACCTCCACCAACGCCGGCGCTACCTGGACCTGGCAACGCAACATCACCGGCATCGACGGCAACCTCGCCATCATCCAAGACCCCACCGGCACCCCACAGATCCAGCTCACCAACCCCCACGGCGACATCATCGCCACAGTCGACGATGCCAGCGGGGCGGTCTCCACCAACGCCTACTTCGAACAAACCGAATACGGGATCCCCCGGACCGAAAACATCAGCAACCCGACGCAATACGGGTGGCTAGGTAGCAAGCAGCGCTCTGCCGACGCACTGGGCGGCGTCGTCCTCATGGGCGTACGTCTCTACAACCCCGCTACTGGACGTTTCCTCTCTACCGACCCGGTTCCCGGCGGCAACGAGAACGCCTACAACTATCCCAACGACCCGATCAATACGTTCGACCTTGACGGAAGAGTTCAATGGGGGAGATGGATTGACCGAGGGCTACTCGTGGCCTCCATCCCGCTAATGGTCGTCGCTTGCACAGTCTGCGCGGTTGTCGTGGCTGGAGCTTCGCTGATAAGAGGCGGCTATAAAGTCTACACCGGCGACAAAACTGGATATTGGGACATTGCTGGAGGAGTGTTCCTGCCTGTCGCCAAAGGATTGAAATATGGAAATGAACTCCGAACCGTTCGTCGAATTAATAAAACTAAAAAAGCGACAGGCCGCGCAGCCAAGCGTCAGCGGACTGCGGCGAGGCGAGAACAAAGGAAATTCGATCAGAAATGGACCCGCAAGGCGGAATGGGCAGACTCAAGATTCGGAATGTTTGGTACGGTGAAGGGTGTAGGTGAAGAGGCTTGGGCTCGATATAAGACCGGAAAGTGGTGAGATGATGCAAAGTATCTCGCGCTGGCTCGATCGGTTGATTTTGAGAAGGGCTGTGAAGGTCCTCTCCTTGGAGGACGCTGATCTGGATGCGCGGTATCTAGACCTGATGCGCAGAGATGTTCGGCGACCCGAGTTACAGGATGGCCCAGGTCTTGAGACGCTAGCTGGTCTGCTGACCATGTCGTACCTGCTCATCTCCGGTATTCTCATTAGTGTTGGAGCGGCGGTCCACACGTTTTTCCCAGGAGGCCTGTCGTCGGGCCTCTCGGTAATTATTGCAATAGCGCTAGGGCCCTCTTCTGCGCAAATCATTGGGCACGGGGTGATAAATCCTATGCGTCGTACTCGCGGGCCCGAAGTGCTATGGGGTAGCAGTTCAATGGAATCCGGTGTAGCGTTTCTAGCTTTGAGCTTCGGGTCAAGCGCTGGTTTCCTATGGGTATTCTTTAGCGGATCCAGCGGTCCCTAGTCAGGCGGCGTTCAATCACCCATCTGCCGTCTTTCCCTGATGGTCGAGTAGTCGGGGGACGCGATTCCCCGGGCTACTCGGCTTCCCTGATGGGCCTCGGATGGTGCGCACGATAACAACGCAGCCGAGGCCGTTGCATGACGTTCAGCGACTGCGGAAAAGTTTTCGGTGCGGCGCGGCGTCGCCTGTTGTCACGTCGGTGGGCTGGTTGTTGCCGAGTTGGTACAGCGGGTCCTGCTCGGGTGTTGGAGGGCCTGGATGGTAGGGGGTTCCGGGCTTTCCGTGGTAGGAGGGCAGATCGGCTAGGCGGTGGCGGGGGCCTGAGTCGACCCGGGTTTGGTGGAGGCTGGGTTATCCCGCGTGTTCAGAGGTGCGGGGGTTGATGTACCGGCCGTTGTGCCGCTTGTGCTCTGCCTGGTGGCTGCCATCGACCGGAGTATGGTCCGGCCCGGCGAGTTCACCGGCGTAGTGTGCTTTCTCATATTCTATCGGCGAGAGGTAACCAATACTTGAGTGCAATCTCGATGAATTGTAGTAGGAAACCCAGGAGCTCGTCGCTAGTTCGATATCGCTGGCATTAATCCACGGCCCTTCATGGCGAATGCATTCCGTTTTGTAGATTCCATTCAACGATTCCGCCATCGCATTATCGTAGGAATCACCAACGGACCCGATCGAGGCCAGGGCACCGACGTCCCCGACCGCATCCCGGTACTTGATCGCGGTATATTCACTGTCCGCATCCGAATGATGGATAACGCCTTTGACGTCCTGACGTGCCTGCGCGCGGGTCCATAAGGCCATTTCCAGGGCTGCCAGCGGCAACTCCTTCTGATGGTGGTCAGCGACCGCCCAGCCGACGATCCGGCGCGAGCACACGTCCAGCACAAACGCCGCGAACGCCCTCCCGGCCGCGGTCTCCAGGTACGTGAAATCGACTACCCATAACCGGTTTGGGGCTGCCGCGGTGAAGTCGCGGTTGACCAGGTCCGGAGGCCGGAGAGCGCCCGGGTCCGAGCGGGTCGTGACGTACATGCCGTCCTCGCGGCGGGCACCGCTCAAACCGAGCGCGCGCATTAGCCGCTCGATGGTGCACCGGGCTACCGGTCGGCCGTCGACCGTGACTCCCCGTTTCGCGAGTATCTTCCACACTTTTCGGGCACCAGCGACCTCACGGCCACCGTCCCGGGCGTGCCAGACCTCCGTGATCACCGCACAAATCTGCTCGTCCCGCAGGTCGCGGGCGCTGGGTGGGCGGGTTTTGGTCGCATAGTACGTACTCGGAGCGATCTTGCACACGAACTGTGAGAGCACGCGGCAGACCGGCTCGACCCCGAATCGTTCTCTGACCGAATCAATGAACGCCACCAGAATCGTGGTGGATAACACCATGCCCAGCGCGGTGACCACCAACCCCGCATCACTCTCAGCAGAATCCACAGCGGAATTCTCGCCAGAAACATCAGGAGTGCCGGTTTCCGGCGGGCCGGGACTAGTTACCAGGGAAGGCGCGGGTCGAGCTCCCGCGCGAAGAAACTCGACGCCGCCAGAAGAATCTCGTTCGCCCGCCTCAGCTCCCGGTTCTCCTGCTCCAACTCACGCGCCCGAGCAGCATCCGCCACCGGAACCCCCGGCCGGCGCCCCGCATCGATATCCGCCTGCTTGACCCATCCCCTCAACGTGTCGGGACTGATCCCCACCCTGGGCCCAATCCGCTTCGCAGCCGCGTTCAGCGACAACCCGGACTCTTGCCCACGAGCCTCCGTCACCAGACGAATCGCCCTCTCCCGCAACTCCGGGGGAAACTTTCTCGGTGCAGCCATGACACAGTCCTCGTCAGATCAGAGGCTCCACTTTAGGCGGGGCGATTCAGTCCTGATGAACCTCGTTTCGCTGGGTGCGGCGTTCGGGGCAATCGTGTTCGTCTTCCAGGAAGGTCACGGCGCGTCTTGGCTGGGCTACACCGCTACCGGCAGCATCGAACCTGCCAGTCCCATCATGATGATCGCCGTGCTGTTCGGGCTTGCCACCGACTACGAACTGTTCCTGCTCTCCCGGATCCGGGAAGAGCGGCAGGCAGGCGCCGACAACACCACCGCCGTTGCCCGCGGCCTGCAACAGACCGGTCAGATCATCACCTCGGCAGCCCTTCTGGTGGTGATCGTGGTCGCCGGGTTCGTCACCGGGCAGATCGGCACCATCAAACTCATCGGTGTCGGCATGATCGTCGCCGTCATCGTCGATGCGACCCTGGTGCGGGCGCTGCTGGTACCGGCCACCATGCGCCTACTCGGAGACTGGAACTGGTGGGCCCCAAAACCAGCCCGCAGACCCAAACTCAGGTGACAACGGCTCTGACCGACCGGTGATCGCACCACGCCCACGGGCAGATCGTGACCGACACGGGAACACCAGGAGTGATGGCAAGCTCCACGTACCGCTACGACAAGGCCGCCCGCCTGACCGGTGCCCGTCAGCAGAACACGGACGGTACCGCACGGTCAGAGCGATCGGGCTCGATAAGAACTCCAACCGCACAACTTCCCGCCTGTCAGATCGTGTCAGGGCCCGGGCTGTTCGTATGGTTCGGCGAGGTCGTGCTCGTGGCGAAGGCCGCGGGATGGCGGCCGGCCGGGTGTAGGCCTGAGTCGATGGAGAAGCCGACGTTGCGGTCCGGCGCTTTGACGATCACACACCCGGTACCGGGATCCGGAGGTGTGCGTGCAAGCGGAGTTCACTGATCCTGATCGTGGGCTGCGGTGATCAGGGTGGTGATGGCCTAGTCGATGTCGTCGGTGGTGCTCCAGCGTCCGAGGGAGAGGCGCAGCGCGGATCGGTTCGTTCCGGGGGCAGGCCCATGGCCACCAGTACCGGAGAGGGGGTGGTGTGCCCGCTGTGGCAGGCGGAGCCGGTGGAGGCGGCGATGCCGGGGATGGTCTGCAGGAGACGGGTGGAGTCGATGCCGTCGATGCTGATGTTCAGGGTGTGCGGCAGGCGGTGCTCGGGATGGCCGTTGGGGTGCACCCGCCCGGGGAGCTGTGTTTCCAGGCCGTGGTGGAGGCGGTCGCGAAGCTCGGCCAGACGGTGTGGCTGCCCGGATTTCAGGTCGACGCCGGCGAGATCGGTGGCGGTTCCGAGTCCCACGGCCAGGGCAACGTTTTCGGTGCCGGCGCGGCGTCCGTGTTCCTGCCCGCCGCCGGGGATGAGGGGGTCCAGGGTGATGCCGTCACGGACGTAGAGCGCGCCGATGCCTTTGGGGGCGTACATCGTGTGACCCACGACGGTCAGTAGGTCCACCCGAGGTCGGTGACGTCGAGCGGGATCTTCGCGACCGTCTGGGCGGCATCGGTGTGCAGCATCGCGCCGACCCGGTGGGTGAGGTCGGCCAGGTCGTGGAAGGGCTGCAGAACACCGGTCTCGTTGTTGGCGTGCGGATCGAGACCAGGACAGTCCTGGAGGTCGGCGCGGCGGCCAGGAACACGGACGCCGCGCCGGCACCGAAAACGTCGCCCTGGCCGTGGCTCTCGGCACCGCCGCCAGCCTCGCCGGCATCGACCTCGCATCGGAGCAGCGGCGTCTGGCCGGGCTTCGCGACCGCCTCCACCACGGGCTGGAAGCACAGCTCCCCGGCCGGGTGCACCTCA
>JANNPJ010000200.1:0-35417 GCA_031400005.1 Kineosporiaceae bacterium
TCGTCAGGGCTGATTGGACTTCGTCAGGGCTGATGGGGAGTTCGTCAGGGCTGATTTGGACTTCGTCAGGGCACGGTCAACACGGTGCAGGCACTGATGCCGGGAGCCCCGTACACGTGGGTGAAACCCACCCGAGGGGCGCCGGGCACCTGATGCCCCGGTGCTCGGCCCTGGAGCTGGCGCACGACCTCGTGGACCTGTCGCAGACCCGAAGCGCCGATCGGTTCACCATTGGCCAGGCATCCGCCATCGGTGTTGACCGGTAACCTGCCGTCAGTCTCGGTAGCCCCGCCGGCCAACAATTCTTCCTGCTCGCCGTCGGCGCACAGGCCGGTCTCGGCCATATGGATGATCTCGGCTCCGCTGTCGGTGTCCTGCAGTTGCGCTACCTGGACGTCTGCCGCAGACACGCCGGCGATCGCGAACGCCGCGGCAGCGGCGTCAATGCTCGGGCTGGAGCGAACGCCCGGGGCCAGCCACGGAGAGAACACCTCGAACGAGCCGAACTGCCGTGATCGCAACGCTATCGAGGACAGTGTCACGGGTGCCTGGCACAGGTCCGCGGCGCGCTCACCCCGGGCCAGCACGAGCGCGACGGCACCGGCATTGGGGCTGCAGAACATGTACTGCGACAGCGGCGGGCTGACCGGCGCGGCAGCGAGGATCTCCTCCTCGTCAAGCGGTTTGCGTCGCCAGGCATAGGGATTCGCCGCTCCATTGCGAAAGGCCTTGGCCGACACCCGAGCCAGCGACCGCTCGGAGATCTGGTGGTCGTGCAGGTAACGGCGAGCCTTCATCGCGAAATACTGGGTGGTGACCATCAGCCCGCTCTCGCCGTACCAGTCACCGATCCCATAACCGGCCGGGGACGAGGCAAAGGCCCCCCGCTGGTGATTGTCGAAACCGACAACGAGGGCCAATTCGGCGTCGCCCGCTCGCAACGCCTGGGCAGCGGTCATCAGCGCCACACCTCCTGTGGCACAACCGTTGCGGACCGTGACGAAGGGGATCCCCGTGAGCCCGAGGCGGCCAACGAGAGTGTCTGGCTTGCCGGAAACGTTGCTGCCGCCCACGGCATAGTCCATGTCGCTCCAGTGCAGTCCGGCATCCGCCAACGCCGCGCGCACAGCCACCTCGGCCAGGTCGAGCCCCGAAGCGCCGTCGTGGCGGCCGAACGGGTGAATCCCGGCGCCGACAATGGCGACGTTCGCCTGCCCGCTCATCGTCTCGCCTGCGGATCGCGCGTGATCGCTGTTTCGATCGGCGTGAACGCGTAGCTGAGAACATCGTCCCCGTCATCCTCGGTCCAGATCCGCAACCAGGTGAGCGTCATCGGCATCCCGATCCGTAGCGCCGCGACGTCCTCGATCTGCAACCGCGACTCCACGATGACGTCGCCGAGATCGACATAACCCAGCGGATAAGGGACGAAATCCGCGCCGACCGGTCCGCGATAAGGGCTCTTCGGCGCGAAGTACTGCACCGTCCACGACCACAGCGCACCCTGGCCGGGCAGCGCCATCTCGGCCACAGCAGTGCTCGAGCAGCGCGGGCAGGACGCCTGGTACGGGAAGACGACCGTGCCGTCGCGGTCGCACCGCGAGCCGGAGAGGATCGGTGGCAGGCCAGTCGACAGTGCGTCCTCGGGGGCGGCGTGCCACGACTGGAGGTGGAACAGTGCCGGGTCGAGCACTCGGGCGGTCATGACGGCGCCTGCCCCAAGCGGACCAGCGCCTTGCCGAGGTTGCCGCCCTCGAGTAGCCCGACCATGGCGGCGGGTGCGGACTCCAGGCCGTCGACCTCGGTGCAGTGATCGCGCAATTGGCCCGACTCAAGCCAGTTGGCGACACTGGTCTCGAATTCCGGTCGGAGGTCTTCGTGATCGCGAACGATGAACCCGCGCAGGGTCACTCGTCGCAGGACGGCCTCGATGAGTTCACTGATGGCCGGAGCCTCGGAACCAGCCTGCATGGTCGAAACCATTCCGCAGAGCGTGACCCGGCCACCGGTTCGCATCTGATGCAGAGCCGCCACCAAGTGATCGCCCCCCACGTTGTCGAAGTAAAGATCCAGCCCGTCCGGCGCCAACTCAGTGAGCCGGGAGCGCAGGTCCTGCGAGCGGTAATCAATGGCGGCATCGAACCCGACGTCCTCGATCAGCCAGCGGCACTTCTGGATTCCTCCGGCGGAACCGATCACCCGGCCGGCGCCGAGCAAGCGGGCCAGTTGACCCGCGATCGAACCCACTCCACCCGCGGCGGCCGACACGAACACCGTGTCACCGACCGCCAGATCACCGATCCTCGCCAACCCGACGTAGGCGGTGAAACCGGTCTGCCCCAGGGCCGACAGCCAGGACTCGGCCGGTGCCAGATCGAGATCGATGATCCGCGCTGACGGTCCGTCGAGCACGGCCCACTCGCGCCAACCGAGTCGGTGCCGCACCACGGCACCGACGGGGAGCGTCGCCGAGCGGCTCTCCACCACCCGCCCGATCGCCCAGCCGTCCAGCGGTTGGCCCACGGAGAAGTTCGTCGTGTAGACCTTGTGGCCGGTGTCCATCCGCCCGCGAGTGGATGGATCGAGGCTCATCAATTCGTTGCGCACGAGTGCTTGCCCCGGCTCGAGGCCAGGCACTGGCACGTTCTCGACGTGAAGATCCTCCACCAGCAGGCGACCACGCGGATGGCGGGCGAGGACGACGGCTCGGGTCGTGGTGACATCGGCACGCCGGTTCACCGCCTGACTCAGCGCCATGACAACTCCTCGGGTTTGGCTTACTGTAATGACACTATAGAAACGCACCGGCGTCCCGTCGACCCCTGGCGGCAGTCGAGAATCGTTCGGCCGACGGAAGCTCCGGTGCTGACATCGGATTCCGAGGGCTCTGGTGGGTTCGCCTGCTGGGTGGTTATTGTTGCCATGCCTTTCACAAGACAGAGTTCAGTAACTTGCCGATGCGGGCAGTCGAGGGAGACCTGATGCGCGATCTGGATGCGCTCTACATCGATGGTGGCTGGCGGTCCGCTCGCGGCACCGGCCAGATCGAGGTGTTCGAGGCAGCCACCGGCGATCGGCTGGCGACAGTGCCGTCCGGCGGCCTGGCGGACATCGAGGATGCGGTGCGGGCGGCCCGGACGGCCTTTGAGGCGTGGTCGCTGACACCGGTCGGCGAGCGAGCGCGGCTGATCCGGGCCTTGGCCAGCGGCTTGGCCGCCCGCGAGGATGAACTGGCGACGATGATCACCCGAGAGGTCGGAACCCCGCTGAACACCTCGCGCCGGGTACAGGTCGGGCTGGGTGTGGCGGTCCTGGAGTCGATGGCCGACACGGTGGAGGAACTCCCCGCGGAGGAACGGATCGGCTCCTCGCTCGTTTTCCGTCAGCCGGCCGGGGTCGTCGGGGCCATCACACCCTGGAACTATCCGATTTACCAGTTGGCCGCCAAGCTGGGCCCGGCGCTGGCAGCCGGGTGCACAATCGTGATCAAGCCGAGCAGCGTGGCGCCGCTGAGCGCTTTCGTCCTCGCTGAGGTGGCGACCGAGATCGGCCTTCCGGCCGGAGTGCTCAACCTCGTCACCGGGGCGGGACGGGCGGTCGGTGAGGCGCTCGTCCAGCACCCGGACGTGGACCTGGTCAGCCTGACCGGCTCGACCGGCGCAGGTGCCCGGGTGGCCGCGCTCGCGGCCGCGAGCCTCAAGCGGACCACTCTCGAGCTGGGCGGCAAGTCCGCGTTCCTGCTCTGTCCCGGATCGGACCTGGACAGCGCTCTGACCTCGGCCGTCCGGACGGCGTTCGTGAACAACGGGCAGACCTGCTCGGCGACCAGCCGGCTGCTCGTGCCCCGCAATGAACTCGCCGAGATCGAAGAGCGGTTGGCGGCCCTGGTCTCGGCCATGGTGGTCGGTGACCCCCTCGATCCGGCGACCGAACTCGGCCCGGTCGCGTCCGTCGGCCAGCAGCAGTCGATCCTGCGATACCTGGACAAGGCCGGCGATGACGGTGTCTTTCTGACCGGGGGACCTGGACCGGTACCGGGCCTCGATCGCGGCTACTACGTCCGCCCGAGCGTGGTCAGCCGGCTCGCGCCAAGCTCGGTCCTTGCCCGGGAGGAGATCTTCGGCCCCGTCCTCTCCGTGCTCGCCTATGACGGCGTCGACCAAGCGGTAGAGATCGCGAACGACTCTGACTACGGGCTCTCCGGAGCAGTCTGGTCGCCGGACGTCGAGACCTCGATCGCCATCGCCCGCCGGCTGCGCACCGGGCAGGTGTCAATCAACGGGGGCCGGTTCAACGTTCGGGCGCCCTTCGGCGGATTCAAGCGTTCCGGCGTGGGGCGCGAACTGGGCCCGCACGGGTTGGCGGAGTACTTCGAGCTCACCTCTTTGCAACTGCCCGCAGGCAGCGCCGGATGAGCATCGGCGTGCTGGCCACGCTGCGGGTCGCCGGAGCGCACACCGAAGCAGTGCGCGCCGCGCTGCTGAGCTTGGCCGAGCAGGCCGCGCAGGAGGAGGGGACCGAACTTTTCGCGGTGCACGAGGTCGCCGATCAAGCCGGCCAGTTCGTCGTCTTTGAACGCTATCGCGACCAAGACGCCGTACTCGCACACCGGACGAGTGCCGCAATGGACCGGTTCCGGTCGGCATTGCGCCAGGCGAACACCCGTCCCGACATCGCCTTTCTGACCCCACTCAGCCCAGACGGCGACCAACCGGCCGCCGTCCAGCACCCTTGAAAGGAACGCCACCGTGCTTTTGGAGCTCACTGGCAAGCGCGCCCTCGTCACCGGGGCCAGTCGCGGAATCGGCAAGGCTACCGCCGAACTTCTCGCCCAGGAGGGCTGTTCGCTGGCCATCTGCGCCCGCGGCGAGAAGGACCTGTTCGGATTCGCCGACGAGTTGCGTGGGCGTGGCGTCACGGTTCACGCCGAGGCGTTCGACGTGTCCCAGGACGGTGCGATTGCGGCATTCGTCGACCGGTCCGCGGCGGCGCTCGGCGGCCTGGACATCCTGATCTCCAACGTGACCGGGGGGTCGGTCAAGGGTGATGCCCAATGGGTCACCAGCCTCGGCACCGACCTGCTCCCGCTGGTGCGGGCGATCGATGCCGCCATCCCGCATTTCGTGACGGCCGGTGGCGGCGCGGTGGTTGCCATCTCGTCCATCTCCGGGGTCGATACCGCGTCCCCGAGCGCGCCCAACTCCTACGCCGCGATGAAGGCGGCGGTCATCCAGCACGCGTCCGCGCGCGCGCATGCCCTCGCCGCTCAGGGGATCCGGGTCAACACCGTTTCCCCTGGCCCGATCGACTTTCCCGGTGGCGACTGGGACCGGGTCCGGGAGGGCCGGCCGGCCCTCTACGAGCAGATCAAGGGAAAGATTGCCCTCGGCCGGTACGGCCGACCGGAGGAAGTCGCGAAGGCGATCACCTACCTCGCCAGTCCCGCGGCCTCGTTCTGCACCGGCGTCAATCTGGTGGTGGACGGCGGGATGCTCTCTCGGGTCCAGTTCTGAACGCCGTGGTCGGGCCGATCGAGATCGTCCTGATCGTCGGTGGACACTGGCACGACATGGGCTTCGCCCGGCTGCAATTGCTGCAGGGACTGGATCCGCACGATCGGGTGCGGATCCGGCTGTTCGAGGACTACGCCTGCGTTGAGGCGCTGGCCCGAGCCGACGCGCTGATCACGTACACCTGCCAGGTGCAGCCGGAGCCCGAAGAGCAGCAGGCGCTCGTCGACTTTGTCAGTGGTGGCGGTCGCTGGCTGGCGCTGCATGCCACCAACTCCGTACTTGAGCCACCGAAGTCCGGTGAACGCAGCACCTTCCGGGCACCTCGGGTGCTCGGGCCGGTGGCCGAGGTGCTCGGCAGCCAGTTCCTGGCCCATCCACCGATTGCGCCCTACGTCGTCGACGTCGTCGGTGAGGACCCGCTGGTCGCCGGCCTGACGTCGTTCACCACCACGGATGAGCTCTACGTCTGCGAGCTGCACCCACCGATGCGGGTGCTGCTGCAGGCTCGCTACAGCGGCGCCTGCCGAGGATTCGAGGAAGGCGAATTGGCCGACGACGAGCCTCGGCCGGTCCTCTACCGGAAGACGACCGGCTCCGGTGAGGTCTGCTACTTCACGCTCGGGCACTG
This sequence comes from Kineosporiaceae bacterium, assembly GCA_031400005.1. GTDB lineage: Bacteria > Actinomycetota > Actinomycetes > Actinomycetales > Kineosporiaceae > JANNPJ01. The sequence continues at coordinate 6,142 of JANNPJ010000200.1, forward strand.
TCGAGGTAGGTACGACGTGCAGGACCTGGGTATCGAGGATCTGGGTCGGCGTGACCGGGTTGCCTGGGAAACACCGCAGTTTCGCCAGGTACTGAACCGCACCCTGGCCTGGGCGGTGCACGGCGACAACTGGCCGGCAGCAACTTAGTTTATTGACCTGAACTATAGAAAGTGACATAGTCCGGCTGTGTAGTGAATGTTCCGATGGTGTCGCCCGGGAGGTAAACCATGTCAACGATGACCGACGATGGTGACGCCCGCACTTCGCAGGTGAATATAGCTTCAGAACAAGCACATTGGGCTGATCTTGCGGATCAGTTGCGACGCGACATCGTCCGCGCCACCGCAGCAGCCGGTGCCGGTCACCCCACGTCGGGGGCCTCTGCCGCAGACTTGATCGCCGTCCTGGGTGGCTCGCACTTCCGCTACGACGTCAGTGATCCGGGCAACCCGGGCAACGACCGATTCGTCCTCTCCAAGGGGCATGCCTCGACGTTGCAGTACGCCTGGCTCAAGGCGATGGGCGCGATCGATGACGCCGAACTGCTCACCCACGCGCAGCCCGGAAGCCGACTGGAAGGTCACCCTCGCCCGATCCTGCCCTGGGTCGAGGTAGCGACCGGTTCGCTCGGACAGGGAATCGCCGCGGCCGTCGGGTTGGCGCTGTCGTTGCGCCGGCTGGAAGCCAGCCCCGCGCGGGTCTTCGTGCTGTGCGGGGACGGCGAGATGGCCGAAGGGTCGGTCTGGGAGGCTTTCGAGCACGCGGCTCACTACGGCCTGGGCAATCTGGTCGTCATGGTCGACGTCAATCGGCTGGGGCAGAGCGGCCGGACGATGCCGGACGGCGACCCCACCCCCTATGTCCGGCGAGCCGAGGCGTTCGGCTGGCGAGCGGTGGCCATCGACGGTCACGACCTCGCCGCCATCGACCGCGCACTCGCACTGGCGCAGGCCGATCCGAACACCCCCTTGGCGATCATCGCTTCGACCGAGAAGGGCCACCGGCTCGGCGCGGTGGCCGGTCGCGAGGGCATGCACGGGCGGCCGCTGGTCGACCCCGCGGCGACGCTGGAACTACTCGGGACAGGCCCGGATCGGCGGTACCCGCCGCTGGCCGCCGCTGAGGTGGCGCCCAGGCAACCGCATCGTCAGGTCGTCCAGTTGCCGCAGTACGAGCTGGGTGCGGTGGTCGCTACCCGGCTGGCGTACGGCGAGACGCTCGTCGCGCTGGGTGCGGCCCGCAACGACGTCGTCGTTCTGGACGCCGAAACCGGCAACTCGACCATGTCAGAGCTTTTCGCTGCGGCGTACCCGGAGCGCTACTTCGAGATGTTCATCGCCGAACAGCAGATGATCGCTGCGGCAACCGGGCTTTCGGCCCGTGGCTGGACTCCCTTCACCTCGACGTTCGCCGCCTTCGGCACCCGGGCGTTCGAATTCGCCCGGCTGTCGGCGATCGGCGGAGCCGGGGTCCGGCTCTGTGGCTCGCACGCCGGGCTCTCGGTCGGTGAGTCGGGGCCCTCGGGGATGGGTCTGGAGGACGTCGCGTGTTTCCGCGCTGTGGCCGGTTCGACCGTGCTCCAGCCCAGCGACGCCAACCAGGCCGCGGCCCTGGTCGCCGCGATGGCCGACCAGCCGGGCTTCACCTACCTGCGCACCCATCGTGGCGGCGTCCCGGTGATCTATCCGCCGGGGGAGGAATTCCCGATCGGCGGAAGCCGCCTGCTGCGCTCCGATCCGGAGGACGCCGTGACACTGATCGGATCAGGGGTCACGGTCCATGCCGCGCTGGCCGCCGCCGACCTCCTCGCCGAACGCGGTATTCGGGCTCGGGTCCTGGACTGCTACAGCCTCAAACCGCTTGATACCACGACCGTGCTGGCGGCGGCGCGGGCGACCGGAGTCGTTGTCACCGCTGAAGACCACTACGTCGAAGGAGGTCTCGGTAGTGCGGTCGCACAAGCGCTGGCCGAGGCGGGTTTCCCGGCTCAACTCAACGTGCTGGCCGTGACATCGATCCCCTCGGCCGGGCCGGTGGCCGCCCTCACCGCGATCGCGGGTCTGGACGCCGAGGGCATCCTGGCCGGCGCGTTGGCCGCGTTGCGTCGCGCTGGGCGGTCCTTGTGACGGCGGGCCAGGAGCTACTTCCTCCGGTCGCGGAGGACCTGACCCGTACCACCCATATTGTGCTGGTCCGGCATGGTCTGCCGATGACCGGCGTCTCCGCGAATCCGCCGCTGTCGCCGCAGGGGAGGCAGCAAGCGGCCCAAGCCGGTGAGTGGTTGCGATGGGAGTCCCCGGTCGCGCTGATCTCCAGCCCGTACCTGCGGGCATGGGAGACCGCCCGGGGGATCGGCGAGGCCACCGGCCTGCCGGTAGACGTCGACGATGATCTTCGGGAGTGGTCGGAGCCGGTCACGCACTACATCACCCCCGAATTGCTCGCTGGCACCGACCGGGGACGGGCCTTCGCGGAATGGCGATTCGCCGATTTCATCCCCGCGCACGATCGCGAGGATCTCACCCGCAGGATGACCGCCGTCGTGGCCCGGGCCGCGCAACGATGGCCGGGCCGAACCGTGATCCTGGTCAGCCACGGTGGTGCGATCAACAATCTGCTCGCCCACGTGCTCGGCATCGATCTGGCGTTCTTCTTCAACCCGGGCTACACCTCGCTCTGCCGCCTGCAGGTGATGCCCTCCGGGCGGATGGTGCCGACGTCGGTCAACGAAACCGCGCACCTGGTAGCCGACCGCACCACCGCGGCCCCGATCGTCCTCGACGAGGGAACGGCCTGAGATGGCGACGGCAGTGATCACCGGAGCCGGTCGCGGCATCGGCCTCGCCACCGCACGACGGTTCGTCGCCGACGGCTACGACGTATTGATGCTCGACCGGGAGGCGGAGCCGCTGCGCTCCTCGGCCGCGGAACTCGGAGCCCGCGCACACGTCCTGGACGTCACCGATGCCGAGGCGGTCGCCGAACTTCCGGCGTTGGCCGCCGAGTGCACCGTGCTGGTGAACAACGCGGCGATCCAGCGCTACAGCACGCTTCTGGAGACGACCGTCGAGGATGCCCGGCGGGTGCTTGACGTCAACCTGGTCGCCGGGCTCCTGACCGCTCGGGCGCTGGCTCCGGTCATGGTCGCGCGCGGTGGCGGGTCGATCGTCAACCTGTCCTCGATCGCGGCGGTCGCGCATCCGCCCGGAACCGGCATGTACAGCATCTCCAAGGCGGCGGTGGAGGCGTTGACCCGGGCGCTGGCTCTGGAACTGGGACCGCTGGGGGTGCGCTGCAACGCGGTGGCCCCCGGCATGGTGCCCACCGAGGGGTCGAACGAGCACTACGGGGACGCCGCCGAACTCACCCCCCGGGCAGCCCTGATGCCGTTGCGCCGACTCGGAATCACCGCCGACATCACGGCGGCCATCGCCTATCTCTGCTCGCCCGAGGCCGGTTGGGTCACCGGACAGGTACTGCGGGTGGACGGCGGGTACACCGTGGCGAGTGGACAATTCGCCCGGCTTGCCCGGCTGGTCCCGCTCGCTGAGATCACCCGTGCGATTGAAGGGACACCATGACCGTCGACCTGGATGCTCAGGCCTTTCTGAGCTGTCCCTTTCCGGCGCTCGCGCAGGCGCGGGCCGGCTCCGGCGTCGTCCCGGCTGGGCGTCCTGGCTGGTTCCTGGTCGCGAAGGCCGGTCTGGTCCGTCAGGTGCTGCGCGATACCACGACGTATTCCTCGGCAGTGCACAAGCATTCGTCCCCGCCGGCCGAGGTCGCCGATCAGGTGGCGGCGATCCGTGCCCAGGGCTGGCCGTATACCCCCGGCCTGGGTACCAGTGACCCACCGGTGCACACCCGGCAGCGGAAACTGGTCAACCAGACGTTCACACCCCGGGGCCTGGCCTGGATGGAGCCTCTGGTTTCGCAGGCGGCGGCCGGCCTGGCAACTGCGCTGCCGGATGGTCGTCCGATCGACTTCGTCACCGCCTTCGCCCAGCCCTTGCCGGTCTGGGCGATCTCGGAGATCCTCGGCCTGCCGCCGGAGCGCCGGGTCGACGTGATTCGCTGGACCCGAGCCGCCACCGCCAGTATCGGGGCGCGTCCGGCCGACGGGGAATGGCTGGGGTACGAAGCGGACCTGCTGGAGCTGCAACAGGTGCTGGCGGCGGCCCTGGAGGATCGGCGCCGCAACCCGACCGACCGCCTGATCAGCCGGCTGGCCTCGGCGGCCGCCGAGGAGTCCGAGAACATCTCCACCGGGCTGCTGCTGACGATGCTGCGCGAACTGCTGGTCGCCGGGAACGAGACGACCGCCAAGACGATCGCTCAGCTGGCGCTGCTTCTCGATGGGCAGACCGACGTCTGGGAGCGGGTACGTGCCAGCCCGGAGGATGCCGATGTGATTGTCGAGGAGGCGCTCCGGATCACCAGCCCGTCGCTGAGCGCGCACCGCCGGGTCACCCGGGACGCGGTCCTGGGTGGGGTGGAGCTACCCGCAGGGTCCACCGTGGTGCTCTCGCTGGCTTCTGCCAATCGCGATGAAGAGGTCTTCCCGGATCCGGACCGGTTCGATCCGGACCGCGGCTCGCAACTGCGTCAGCACCTCGCCTTCGGCCACGGGGCACACATCTGCGTGGGTGCGGGATTGGCACGGATGGAGTTACGGATCGCCGTGCAGGCACTGGCCGAGCACGTGCAGAGCATCCGGGTGGTTGACCCGGAAACGGTGACCTACAACGAGAGCTACATGCTCCGCGGCTTACTCGCGCTACCCGTGGTAGTAACCCGTCGAAAGGAGGAGTCTTGAGTCAGCGTCCGTTCCGCTTTGCCTGCCAGGCTTACAAGGCGACCTCGCGCAAGGAATGGGTGGAACTCGCCCAGCGGGTGGAGTCGCAGGGATACTCGGCGCTGCACGTGGCAGACCACTACATCGGCCCTGGCCCGGCCCTGAAACCGACGGGGCACGGGGTACAGACCCTGGCCGCGGTTCCGGCGATGGCGGTGGCCGCCGAGGTCACCACCACACTGAGGGTGGGATCGAGACTGTTCTGCGTCGGTTATCACCAGCCGGTCGTGCTCGCCAAGGAGGCGGCGACGCTGGACCTGCTGTCGGAGGGCCGGTTGGAGCTGGGATTGGGTGCCGGATGGCTGGATCGGGAGTACGCCGCGATGGGCATCCGGTTTCCGTCGGCGCCGGAGAGAATCGAGTTGCTGAGCGAAACCGTTGACCTGATCAGCCAATGCTTCGCCGGAGGGCCGGTGGAGTTGGCCGGCCGCCAGGTACAGGCATCGGGTTTCACCGCTGTCCCCGCTCCGGTCCAGTCTCCTCGTCCGCCGATCATGATCGGCGGCGGTGGGCGGCGGGTGCTGACCCTGGCCGGTCAGAAGGCGGACATCGTGAGCATCAACTTCAACAACGCCTCGGGCACCGTCGGTGCGGACAGTGCGCGCAGCTCCACCGCCGAGCAGACCGCCGCGAAGATCGACTGGATTCGGGCCGGAGCCGGTGATCGGTTCGAGCAACTGGAGCTGGAGATCGGGGCGTACTTCGTGGCGGTTCATGGTGCTTCGGGCGTGGCTGCGGTGGACTTGGCTGACCGTCTCCAGCTTTCGCCCGAGCAACTGGCCGCGTTTCCGCATGCCTTGGCCGGTTCCGTCGAGGAGATTTGCGAGACGCTGCAGCGTCGGCGCGAGGAGTACGGGATTTCGTACATCACCGTGGGAAGCGCGGTCGCGGATTCGTTCGCGCCGATTGTGGAAAGGTTGGCGGGGCAATGACTGAGGCTTCTGGGCGCCGTATCTCGCTGGCCCACTTGACCCTGATCGATGTCCCGCCGCTGGCACTGGTGCGGGTGGCAGCCGAGGCCGGATATGACGCCGTCGGCCTGCGCATCGTGCCGGTCACCAATGGTCCGGACTATTCGCTGCGGGCCGGTTCCAAGGCGCTGCGAGAGGTCGTCCAGGTCCTGCACGACACCGGCCTGGACGTACTCGACGCCGAGGTCGTGCGGTTGGGCCCGGATACCGACCCGGCCGGCTACGAGGGCTTCCTCGACGCGGCTGCCGAACTGGGAGCCCGGCACGTCGTCGTGGTCGTCGAGGATCCGGTGCCCAGCCGTGCCGCGGCCACCCTGGCGGGGTTGTGTGCCCTTGCCGCCGGCCGGCAGATCACCGCGATGGTGGAGTTCATGATGTTCAAGCAGGTCCGGACCCTGCCCGAGGCGGTTGCTCTGCTGGCGGACGCGGGCGCCACCAATGCCGGGATTCTGGTGGATCCTCTGCACCTGGCCCGCTCCGGTGGCACCGTTGAGCAGGTCCGGCAGCTACCCGCGGAACTGGTGCCGTACCTCCAGATCTGTGATGCGGCCTCGGCCCTGCCTGCCGAAGACGCCGACGTCGCGGGAGCGGAGGCCAGGCGTGCACGGCTGCTGCCGGGGACCGGAGCGCTGCCGCTGACCGAATTGCTGGCAGTCGTCCCCCCACAGGCTGCGCTCAGCATCGAAGTACCCGATGGCTGGGTGAATCCGGATCCGCTCGGACGTGCGCGCCAGGTCCTGGACGCGTCCGTCGCTTGGCTCAACCGGCGTACCTGATCCCGCCGTCAACGGCGATGTTCTGGCCATTGACGAACGATGCGGCGGGTGAGACGAGGAATGCCACCACGGCGGCGATCTCATCCGGCGTCCCCGGGCGAGCGGCGGCGATTCCGGTCACGATCCGGCTCGCCCGCTCCGCCGAGACCCTGCCCGCCACCAGCTCGGTTCCCTCAATGTAGGCCGGGGAAACCAGATTCGCGGTGATTCCGGCCGGACCGAGCGTGAGGGCCAGACGCTGGATCCATCCGCCCAGCGCCGCCTTCGCGGCGACATAGGGAGCGCTCGCTGCCCCGGTGAGCGCGGCCTGAGAGCCGATGGCGATCACTCGCCCGCCGGGACGTGGCAGCAGGTGGCCGACCGCCTCGGTCAGCAGCACGGCGCTCACGACGTTGCCGAGAAAGTCCGCGGTCCATTGCGCGGCCAGGTCGTCCAGCGAGGTGTGCGGTGCGGATGCCGAGCCACCGGCGTTATTGATCACCGCGTGCAAGTGCGGATGCTCGGTGCTCAACCGGTCGGCCAGGCTCTGCACCTGCTTCGGCACGGTCAGGTCCACAACGTGCCAGGTCGCCGGCCTGCGCCGATCGTGGGCTGCGGCCGCGCCGGTGTTGATTTGTGTTGCAGCGGCCTCGAGTCGATCCGAGCGGCGCCCGAGCAGGGTGACGTCGAACCCGTCAAGGGCAAGCCGCTGGGCGATGGCGCGGCCAATTCCGGTTCCGCCACCGGAAATGACCGCCACCGGGGGTTCAGTGCTGTCCAGTTCTGGGCCCGCCATCGGGTACTCCGTTCCGGCGCTCGAGAGCCAGGCTTTTTGCATTGACTTGGCCAATGCTCTTGTACATCGTCTCCGGTAAGTCTCACACTTTCCACCAGAGTGTTTCTGCATTCTACACACCGTCTCCGGTTTCACCTCGGAGTCAGGCTGACCGGCAGGTACCCAAGGCTCGATGATGAGAAGGGTTTCTTCATGCGACTGGCAGGCAAGATCGCACTGGTCACCGGAGGTACAGCAGGTATCGGAAGGGGTATCGCCCAGGCCTTCCTGGACGAGGGTGCCTCGGTGGTCATCAACGGGCGCAACGTCGAGGCCGGAGAGAAGGCTCTGGCCGAGCTGGAGGCCGGGGAGCGAGGCCTCTTCTGTGCAGGAGATGTCAAGAAACCCGAAGACATCGAACGGCTGGTCGCCACCACGGTTGAGCACTTCGGTCGGATCGACATCCTGGTCAACAACGCCGGGGGTGCCACCGGGCTCGGTGCCCCGATCTGGGAGATGTCGGACGAGGTCTGGCTCGACACGATCAACTGGAACCTCAACTCGACCTTCTGGGCGACCCGCTCGGCGTTGCAGCGGATGGTTCCGCAGAAGTCCGGACGCATCATCAACATCTCCTCGGTTGAGGGCAAGCACGGCAAGGCGATCCTTGCCCCCTATGTCGCGGCCAAGCACGCAATCAATGGCTTCACTAAAAGTGTGGCCAAGGAGGTTGGCACGATGGGGATCACGGTGAACTCAATCTGCCCCGGCCTGGTGATCACCGATGTGATCACTCGCGAGGGACCCAAGACGGCCGAGGGAATGGGGCTCACCCTGGACGGCCTGATCGACCTCTTCGCCTCGGAATCTGCCATCAAACGGCCCAATACGGTGGAAGAAGTGGCTGCCGTCGCGGTGCTGTTCGCCTCGGATCTTGCGGCCGGCACCACCGGTGCGATCTACAGCGTGGACGGCGGAACAGCGGCGTATTGAGCTCGGTGGCGGATACCGTGGATGTGAGCATTGACACTCGCAAGAGCGCGTGTATCTTGAGTCAGTATAAAGTTAGGCAGCCACCGGGCGGAAACCTCGATCGCCCCGCCGTCAACAGCACAGGAGGCCGGTGTGACAGAGCTGATCATCGCCGGGTGGATGGACTACTCCATCCACCGCGACACGGTGCTCTCTCACCTTCAAGGGGTGAGCAAGGCCACCCTGGCCGAAGCGGGCTGCCTGGATTACGCCATGTCCGCCGACGCCGCCGATCCGCATCGGATCCGAGTGTTCGAGCGGTGGACCTCTCGCGAAGCACTGGACAGCCATCTAAATACCCAGCACGTCAAGGATTTTCGCGTCGCCATCGCCGGATACCCCCGGGCAGATCGCAGTCTGCATCGCTTCGTGGTCGCCGACGTGGAGAGCTTCTAGCCTTCTCGTCCCACGAACGTCCTCGACAGTCCTCAGTAATCACAGGTCCATGGAGTCAGGTATGACGACGACACCCCAGTACGCATCCGGGATCGACCTCGATCACGTCATGCAGGAGGACGCACTCGACCTCGTCGGTCGTCTCGTTCAACTTTATCGTGACCGGAGCACCGACCAGGCCGAAGGCCAGTGGCACGAGCCGGTGGACAACTATGCCGACCCACAGCGGTGGCGCAAGGAGATCGACTCGGTTCACCGTCGAGTTCCGCTCCCGCTGGCCTTGTCCTGCGAGATCAAGGAGCCGGGAAGCTACAAAGCGATCACTGTCGCCGGCACTCCGGTGCTCATCACCCGCGACGCGCAGGGTGCTGTGCACGCGTCGCTCAACGTCTGCCGACACCGCGGTTCGGCCCTGCTTCCCGATGGCCTCGGAAAGGCCAAGCACCTCAGCTGCCCGTACCACGCCTGGTCCTACGACCTGGCCGGCTGCCTGACCGGGGTCTACGGCGAGAAGACCTTTGGGCCGGTGGATCGCGTTTCGCGGAGCCTGGTATCGCTGCCGGCCGAGGAACGAGCCGGACTGGTGTTCGTCAGCCTGACTCCCGGGGCCGACCTCGACCTCGACACCTGGCTGGGCGGGATCACTCCGTTCCTGGAGAGCCTGCGGCTGGAGAGCGGTTATCTCTACTCCACCCGAGAACTCGACGGCCCGAACTGGAAGATCGTGATCGACGGGTATCTGGAGGCGTACCACTTCGCTTCCCTGCATCGGGACACCGTCTTCAAGACCAATTTGTCGAACATGACGGCCTATGACCAATGGGGGCCGCACCAGCGCGGCGCCCACGCGTTGCGACCGATCGCGGAGGCGGCGAAACAGAGCCGGGAAGAGTGGGATCCGGCCAGTTGTGTCGGCGCGATCTACTGGCTCTTCCCCGGCCTGGCCATCGCCGGCGGCTGGCGCAGTCACACCGCGATATCGCTCGTCCTGCCCGGTGAAACCTGGGACACCTCGAAAACGCAGCAGCTCATCGTGCTCCGGCAGGAGCCGAGCGATGACGAGGAGATCAAGGCCGCCGAGCACACCCGGGACTGGTTCCACGACGTGGTGCTCGACGAGGACTACGCGACCGGGTACGGGGTGCAGCGCGGGTTACAGGCGCTGTCCGGTACCGACTTCATCTTCGGGCGGAACGAGCCCGGTGTTCAAGCATTCCACCGCTCACTCAAGGAGATTGTCCAATGACGGGTTCGACGACTTCACCCGGTGCACTCGATGGCCGAGTGGCGCTGATCACCGGGGGAACCCGTGGAATCGGCAGAGGGATCGCCGAGGCGTTTCTCGCCGCCGGCGCCACGGTGATGATCAGTGGCAAGTCCACGGACAAGGGCAAGCAGGCGCTCGCTGAGCTGGGGGTCGGCTCCCGGGCCGACTTCACCAGTTGTGATGTCCGGGTTCAATCCGAATTGGAAGCCCTGGTGGACGAGACTGTGACGCGGTTCGGCCGGGTCGACATCCTGGTGAACAACGCCGGTGGCAGTGACGGGTTCGCCCCGATTCACCAGATGTCCGACGAAGCGTGGGAAAATGCGCTGTCGTGGAACCTGAACGCGGTTTTTCGGGCAACCCGGCGGGTTTTGCCTGGCATGACCGCCAACGGCTGGGGTCGGATCATCAACATCTCCTCGGTCGAGGGCAAGCAAGCCAACAAGGCGATGATCAGCCACTACATCACGAACAAGCACGCCATCAACGGCTTCACCAAGGCGGTGGCGTTCGAGTACGGAACTCAGGGCATCACCTGTAATGCGCTGTGTCCGGGGGCAATCGAGACCGACATCATGCGGTCGGCGGGCGCCCAGGTGGCCGAGCAGGCGGGGATCACGTACGAGCAGTTCCTCGAGAGTTACGCGGCAGACGCCGCCATCAAACGGCTCAACACGGTGGAAGAGGTCGCGGCGATGGCGACGCTGCTGGCCACCGAGGCCGGCGGCGGGATCACCGGTGCACTGCTCAACGTCGATGGTGGGACGTCGCAGTACTGAAGCGCTCCCACCGGTAGTAGCCAGACGTCGACCGGACAGCACTCGATGAGGAGGGCCTGAGATGCCGCCGACATTATCAATTCGTGCGCTGTCCAAGACGTTCCAGGGGCAGCGCGCCCTGATCAACGTGAACTTGGACGTCGATCCGGGCGAGATTCGTGCCTTGGTGGGAGAAAACGGCTGCGGAAAGTCCACCCTGATCAAGATCCTTGCGGGCTTCCACGAGCCGGACTCCGGCACCGTGGAGGTCGCCGGAGTGCCCCTGGCACTGGGTGACGCGGGCGCAGCCGATGCCGCCGGGCTGCGCTTCGTTCATCAGGATCTCGGGTTGGTCGCGACTTTGGACACGGTTGACAATCTGGCTTTGGGTCATGGCTACACCCTTGGCCGGGATCGGCGGATCCATTGGAAGCGCGAGGCCCGGTCCGCTCGGGCCGCGCTGTCCGCCCTTGGTTACGATCTCGACGTCCGCAAGCCGGTCGGTGGGTTGAGTATCAGTGAGCGGACGGCGGTGGCGATCGCACGGGCGTTGTCGCCGCACCGGTCTGAGCCGACCATGCTGATCCTGGACGAGCCGACCGCGAACCTCCCGGCGGCCGAGGCGGATCGATTGTTCGCCCTGGTGCGGACCGTGCGCGAGCGCGGTGTCGCCGTCCTGTTCGTCTCGCATCATTTTGACGAGGTGTTCGCGGTCGCCGATGCGGTTACCGTCCTGCGAGACGGAATGCTGGTCGATACCCGCCCGGTGCAAGGACTTTCCGAGCACGACCTAGTGGAACTGGTCGTCGGGCGGGCATTGGAGGTGCATTCGACGGACCTGGCGGCTGTCGAGACGGCAGAGGTGGCACTCCAGGTGCGCGAGCTCTCTGGTGAGATTGTGCGTGGGCTCCACGCCGACGTACATGCCGGAGAGGTGGTCGGCGTCGCCGGTATCACCGGGTCCGGCCGCGAGGAGCTTGCGGGGATGCTCTTCGGTGGCCGGGCACGCTCTGGGACCGTCCGAGTCGGTGACGTCGTGGTGGCGCCGCAGCGACCCGATCGCGCCATCTCGGCGGGGATGGGGCTGGTTCCCGCAGAGCGTCACGCGAATGCGGCCTTCCTGTCCGCCAGCCTGCGCGAGAACGTCACGATGGTCGATCTGCGTCGCAACATCGTCGCCGGTCTCCTGCGGCGGACCAGGGAGAGCTCCGACACTCGCACCTGGCTCGATCGGCTCAGCGTCAAGCCGGCCAGTCCGGAGGCGGTGATGTCGGCCCTGAGTGGAGGAAATCAACAGAAAGTCGTCCTGGCGCGATGGCTGCGCCAGCAGCCTCGAGTGCTCGTGCTCGACGACCCCACTCAGGGTGTCGACATCGGGGCAAAGACCGAGATCCATGCCTTGATCGACGCTGCCGCCAGCCAAGGAACGGCGGTCCTCGTGCTGTCCAGCGACCACGAGGAACTGGCTCGGCTGTGCCACCGCGTGCTGGTGCTGCGCTCCGGCGTGGTGGTTGACGAGATCCGCCCTCCCGCTCTGAGCGCCGGCCGCCTGACGGCAAGCACGATCGGCAACCTGCAGACGAGTTGAGTAACCGGATCCGCACCGAGACATTGTCGTAGCCCGCAGTAAAGGGAGACCCATGAACGCCTCAACGCCTGCCGTTGACCAGGAGCCGGCGCTCTCCTCCATCGAGGAGGTGCCCGCCGAGGAATCCACCCGCAAACGGGGGGTGCGCAATCTCGGACTCGACCGGTTCAGCGGCCTGTACGTCTGGGCCGCGCTGATCGTGATCTTTGGTGTCTGGATGCCGGACCTGTTCCTCACCAGCAGTAACGCCCGGATCATCGCCGGAGACGAAGCGATCACCGCGATTCTGGCGCTAGGGCTGGTGATTCCGCTCGCTGCCGGGGTGTTCGACCTGTCGATCGCCGCCACCATGGGATTTGCCGCCGTTTTCGTCACGTGGTACCAGTCTCATGGGCACAATCCTTTCGTCGGACTGGTTCTCGCCATTCTCGCGGGCAGCCTGGTGGGCGCAATCAATGGCTTCGTGGTGGTCAAACTCCGGGTGGATTCCTTCATCGCCACCCTCGGCATGAGCAGCATCCTGGCGGCCGGCGCCTACTGGGTGACAAACGGGCAGCAGATCGTCACCGGAATCTCTCCAGAGTTCATTAAACTCGGTACAACCCAGTGGTTTTCCATTCCGGTGCCGGTCTACTACATGGCCGTCCTCGGTGGGTTGCTCTGGCTGTTCCTGGAGTTCCGCCCCGCCGGGCGGTACTTGTACGCCGTCGGCGGCAATCCGCAGGCGGCGCGGCTGGCCGGGGTGCGGGTGGACCGAATCGTCTTCGGCTCAATGGTCGCCTCGGCGACCATTGCCGGCTTCGCCGGAGTCGTGCTGGCGGCCAAACTCGGTACCGGTAACCCGACCAGCGGGCCGGCCTATCTGCTGCCCGCCTTCTCCGCGGTCTTCCTCGGTGCCACGCAGATCAAGGCCGGCCGGATGAACGTGCTCGGCACGCTGATCGCGATCTATCTGCTGGCAACCGGGATCAAGGGCCTCCAGCTCGCCGGTGCACCGGTGTACCTCAACGATTTGTTCAACGGGTTGGCGCTGATCCTGGCCGTTGCCCTGTCGGCCCGCAGCAAGCGAAAAGTCTAGTCCAGTCGACTTACTTTATAACGACTATGTAAATGTCATAGACTTCGCTTGGTGATCTCTGTAAAACTCACGCAATCACCCGATCATGACGCTGCTGAACGGGGCTGCGGCAGGGCACAAACCACCGCGCATTCCCAATGGAGGGACCTTCAATGAACAAAGCGTGGGCGCCAGCGATATTGGCCGCCGCCAGCCTCATTCTCACCGGCTGTGGTAGCTCTGACGGCGGTTCAGCAGCCGTCGCCGCTACGGCTGACAGCTCGAACCCGGGCGTCGCCGCCGCCAAGGCTTATCTCGATACCCAGCAGGCGAACCCAACCTCGATCCAGATTACCGAGCCGCTGTCGAAGAAGCCCGATCCCGGCAAGCTCATCGTCAAGCTGGTCACCCCGCAGCCGGTCACTCAAGTGGTTTCGGACGGCACCAAGGCGGCGGCCGAAGCCATCGGGTGGAACTACAAGACGATTCCCGTCGCGGCAACGGCGGAGGGGATCCAGAAGGCCTTCCAGGCAGCGCTGGAGCTCAAGCCCGCACCTCTCGGGATTCAGGTCTCCGGCTACCCCAAGGTGACCTTCGCCGCGCAGTTGGCGGAGGCCAAGAAGCGCGGGATCGCCGTGGTGTCGGAATCCACCACGGATCTGCCCGGCACGGATGACGGCATCGTGGCCCTGCTGGACGGCCCGAGCCAGGTGCAGATCTGGGGCAAGGACATCGCGGCGAAGGTCATTGCCGATAGCAACGGCAAGGCACAGGTCGCCATGGTGAGCGTTTCCGCCTACCCGATCCTTGGTGAATTCGTGAAGGGGTTCAAGGATGCCTTCACGGAGTGGTGCCCGACGGATTGCTCGGTCACGGACCTCGACCAGCAGGCCACCGACGTCGGCACCAAGACCCCGACCGCCATCGTCAGCGCTCTGCAGCGCAACCCCAAGCTGAACTACGCCGTTTTCAGCTTCGGTGACCTGACGATCGGCCTGCACGCGGCCCTGAGCGCCGCAGGGTTGAGCGACAAGGTGAAGATCGCAGGAGAGACGGCAACCGCTGCCAACCTCCAGGCGGTGAAGGACGGCACCGAGCTGGCCTGGACCGGTTTCGCCGCACCGGTGGTCGGCTGGCGCACGATCGATGCCTTCGCCCGGTTCGCGAACGGTGACGATCTCGCTCCGGCGAGCGAGAGCCCGCTGCCCACCCAGGTTGTCACCAAGGAGAACATCGGCGGCATTGTCAGCGATAAGTCCGGCAATTACATCGGTGTCGCCGACTATGCCGATCAGTTCAAGAAGCTCTGGCTGATCCCGTAAGCCCCGGGCATCGCCCCTGGTAAAAGCAAGACCGCACGGCTACTTCGGCCGGCGAGCGATAGGAGCGGGCTTTTCTGCCCATCACCCATCGCTCGTCGGCCGTCTGCGGGTTCGGGCGATTCGGCAAGAACCTCCTAGATGCTTACTTTATAACGACTATGCCAACATCATGGACTTCGCTCAGTGAGCTCTGAGAGGGTTGCGCAATCGTGCATCCCAATGGAGGGACCGAAGATGAATAGAGCGTGGGCGCCAATAATTCCGGTCGCCATCAGCCTGATCCTTAGCAGCTGTGGCAGCTCCGCCGGCGGCTCAGTGGACGTTGGCGCTCAGGCCCAGAGCCGGGACGCTGGTGTCATCGTCGCCAATGCCAATCTTGCTACCCGGCACGATAATCCGACCTCAATCGAGTTGAAGGCGCGGCTTTCGAAGCGGCCAGACCCCGGCAAGCTCATCGTCAAACTGGTCACTCCGCAGCCGGTCACTCAGGTTATTTCGGACGGAACCAAGGCGGCGGCCGAAGCGCTTGGCTGGTCCTATAAGACGATTCCCGTCCCGGCCACCGCAAAGGGCATCCAAAAGGCCTTCCAGGCAGCGCTGGAGCTCAAGCCCGCACCGCTCGGGATTCAGGTCTCCGGGTACCCCAAGGTGGCTTATGCTGCTCAATTGGCGCAGGCCAAAAAGCGCGGAATCGCGGTAGTTTCGGAATCAACGACGGATTTGCCGGGCACTGGTGATGGAATCATCGCCCTGTTGGACGGCCCAAAGCAAGTGCAGAGTTGGGGAAAGGACATCGCGGCCAAGGTTATCAGCGACAGCAACGGAACGGCCCAAGTAGTCGTGGTGAGTGTTTCCGCCTATCCCATTCTTGGCGAGTTCGTGAAGGGGTTCAAGGCAGCCTTCAACGATTGGTGCCCGGTGAAGTGCTCGATCACAGACCTCGACCAGCAGGCCACCGACGTCGGCACCAGGACCCCGATGGCCGTCGTCAGCGCCCTGCAGCGCAACCCCAAGCTGGGGTACGCGGTATTCAGCTTCGGTGACCTGACCATCGGCCTGCACGCGGCTCTGGCTGCCGCAGGATTGAGCAAGAAGGTGAAGATCGCCGGAGAGACCGCGAGTGCGGCCAATCTGCAGGCGGTCAGGGATGGTACCGAACTGGCCTGGACCGGCTTTTCCGCAACGGTGCTCGGGTGGCGCACCGTCGATGCCATGGCCCGATTCGCGAACGGGGATGATGTCAGCCCGTCGAGCGAGAGCCAACTGCCCTCTCAGATCATCACCAAGGACAATGTCGACACCATCCTGACGGACAAGGCGGGTTTCTACATCGGGGTGGACAACTGCGCCGATCAGTTCAAGAAGCTCTGGCGGATCCGGTAGTACCGATCTCTGAGATGGGCAGCAGGCTCGGTCGTTCAGTGGGCCAGTAAGCGCAGGGGTTGGGCGAGGAGGTTTTCCACAGTTCGAAGGTACTCGGCTGCCGGAGCTCCATCCACGGCGCGATGGTCGAAGGTGAGGCTCAGCGTGAGAACTTGCGTACGTCGAGGGGTTTCACCTTCCCAGCGGATTCCGTCGCGGACCCGTCCTACTCCCAGGATCGCGACATTGCCCGGATTGACAATCGGGGTGAAGAAGTCGACTCCGTAGCCGCCGAGCGAGGTCACCACGAACGTCGCACCTTCCAGTTGGCTCAACGCCAACGTCCCGTTGCGGGCAGCACCGGCTAGCGCCCTGGTCTGGGCGGCGAGGTCGACCAGGCTGCGCTTGTCCGCACCGGTCAGCACGGGGACCAGTAAGCCATTCGGAACCGCCACCGCGACACCGACATTGATCTCGGTTCGGAGGTGGATGCCGTCCTCCAGCAACGAAGCATTGAGGCCTGGGTGATCCTTCAGCGCGCGGGCCGCCGCCAGGACGACGAAGTCATTGATGCTCGGCACCGGCAGGCCGGCACTGGTCCACTCGTCCTTGAGCTGGCCGCGCAACGCGAGGACGCCGTCCAACCTCACCTCGAATCCATGAGTGAGTTGGGCCATCTCGTGCAAACTGATATGCATCCGCCGGGCGATTGCCCCACGCATCCCGGTCAGCGGGATCACCGTCTCGATGGCATCATCGGCCTCGGTGAATTTGTCGGCCTCGATGGCATTGTTGGCATTGGCATTGGCATTGGCATTGGCATTGGCGATCGCGTCGATGTCTTCACGCCGGATCCGTCCGGCCGGTCCGGTGCCCCGCACCACCGCAAGATCAACGCCCTTGCTCCGAGCGTGCCGACGAACCAGCGGTCCCGCGGCAGGGAGCGCGACCGAAGCCGGCCCAGCGACGGCGATCGGCGTCTGGAACTCCTCAACATCTTCGGACACGATGCGACCGCCCGGTCCAGAACCGCGCACCCTGGACAGATCCAGACCGGCGGCCCGAGCCAGTCGCCGGGCGTTGGGCGAGGCGAGCAACCTGCCCGAGGTGCCGTTGAGCGACGGGCCGGGGGTGGCGTTGAGCAGCGGGCCGGACGTGCCGTTGAGCGGCGCGCCGGACGTGCCGTTGAGCGGCGCGCTAGACGTGCCGTCGGGCGATTGCTCATCGGCGGCGAGCAGCCAGGCGATCACGGCGCCGGTGGGCAGCGTCTCGCCTGCGGTGGCCACCGGGTGCAGCCGCCCGGACGCTTCGGCCTCGACGTCGACATCGACCTTGTCGGTGGCCATCCGCAGGATCGGTTCGCCAATTGTCACCTCGTGCCCGGCCGGCACCAGCCACTCCTCGATCGTGCCTTCTTGCATGGTGAGCCCGAGCTTTGGCAGCAGCACTTCGATGGCCATCTCAGCTGCGCTCCAGCAACCGGCGGCAACCGGCGACGATCCGCTGCGCATCTGGGACGTACGCCTTTTCCAGGACCGGGCTGAACGGCACCGGGGAGAACGGCGCACCGACCCGCAGTACCGGCGCGTCGAGGTAGTCGAAGGCCTCATCCTGGATCTGGGCGGCGATCTCGGCACCGATCCCGCCGAACGTCACGGCCTCGTGGACGACGAGTACCCGGTTCGTGCGCCGAGCCGACGCGACGATGGTCGCCGTGTCGAGCGGCTGAACCGTGCGCGGGTCCACGACCTCGACCTCGACGCCCTCTTGCGCAAGCAGTTCGGCGGCCGCACGCGCCTCCGAAACCATTCGCCCGATCGCCACCACTGTCACATCCGTACCGGAACGAACGATCTTGGCTTGGCCGAAGGGGACGGCGTACAGCTCTTCCGGCACATGACCTTTGGCACCGAGCAGGAGCTTGTTGAGGACGACGATCGTCGGGTTGTCGTCCCGGATTGCCGAAACGATGAGTCCCTTGGCGTCGTAGGCATCGGCCGGCATCGCGACCTTCAGACCGGGTACGTGGGCGAGCCAGGCCTCCAGGCTCTGGCTGTGCTGTGCGGAAGCCCCCACCCCCGCACCCGCGGCGGTGGTGATGGTCAGCGGAACGGACACCGTCCCGCCGTACATGTACTTCATCTTTGCCGCCTGGTTGACCACCTGGTCCATACAGACACCGAGGAAGTCCATGAACATCAGGTCGCAAATCGGGCGCAGCCCGCGCGCGGCAGCACCCACCCCGAGCCCGATGATCGCCGCCTCGGAGATCGGGGTATCGATCACCCGCCGGCCACCGAACTCGTTCTTGAGCCCGTCGAACATGTGGAACACGCCGCCGTAGCCAGCGACATCCTCGCCGACCAGGAAGACATCCGGGTCGGCGCGCATCATCTGCGCCACGCCCTCGTTGAAAGCCTTGACGTAGGTCAGCTGGCGCTGCGGCGGGGCCTCGATCGCGCTGGCCGGAGTGTGCGCTGGAGAAGTCTGAGTGCTCATGAGGTGTACACGTCCTGGAGGAGGTCTGCGACGTCTGGTTCGGGGCTTGCTTCCGCGAAGGCGATGGCCTCTGCTACCTCGGCGCGGGTCGTCTCCCACATCGCGGTGCATTCTTCTGGCTGGATGAGACCTTCCTCGGTGGCCCGCTTCTCCAGCATCGTGATCGGATCGCGCGCCTTCCAGAGCTCGACCTCATCCTCAGATCGGTAGGGGATGCGTAGCCCTTTCACGCCCTGGTGATCGTAGAAGCGATAGGTCTTGGCCTCGATCAGGGTCGGTCCCTCACCGGCTCGGGCTCGTTCCACCGCGGCCAGCGTCGTTCGGTGGACGGCGACGGCGTCCATCCCATCGACGATTACACCCGGAATACCGTAACCGGCAGCTCGATCCGCCACATCCTTGATCTTCATATGGTCTGCCTGCGCGGTGAACTCGGCATATCCGTTGTTCTCGCACACCAGGAGTACCGGCAGGTTGAGCACCGCCGCCATGTTCGCCGCCTCATGGAAACTGCCGATGTTGCTGCCGCCGTCGCCGAAGAACGCAGCAGCCACCCCGCCGTCCTGGCGGTACACGCTCGCGAACGCGGCCCCGACGGCGATCGGGATGCCGCCACCGACGATGCCGTTGGCGCCAAGCATGCCGATGTCGAGGTCATTGATGTGCATGCTGCCCCCGCGACCGTGACAGTAACCGGTGGACTTGCCATACAACTCGGCGAACATCTGGCGGAAATTTGCCCCCTTCGCGACCGCATGTCCATGCCCTCGGTGCGTCGAGGTGATCTGATCGCTGTCCCGAAGCGTGCTCATCACGCCAGCAGCCACTGCCTCCTGCCCGACATAGAGATGCAGGAAGCCAGGCATGGCACCGGCTTCCATCAATCGACCGGCGGCCTCCTCGAACAGTCGAATCCGGACCATTCGCCGATGCAGGTCGAGGAGCAAACCGCGGTCTGCCGTGAACTGCACACCGTCTTCGGTAAGGGACATGGCAGACCGCCTCCAGTAGTTAGTAAGCGAAGACTACAGTAACCATGCCAGCAAGGAGGAGGCTAGTGCGGGGCGAGTGAAGCTGGGAGACGGCGTACCATCGACCTCG
Source organism: Kineosporiaceae bacterium (assembly GCA_031400005.1). GTDB lineage: Bacteria > Actinomycetota > Actinomycetes > Actinomycetales > Kineosporiaceae > JANNPJ01. Next base: position 25,878 of record JANNPJ010000200.1, read on the forward strand.
TGCATTTGGTGCAGTTTTGACCGCCTCGGGCGGGCCGATCGAGATCGTCCTGATCGTCGGCGGGCGCTGGCACGACATGGACTTCGTCCGGCTGCAACTGCTGCACGGCCTGGATGCGCATGACCGGGTTCGGGTCCGGGTGTTTGAGGACTACGCCTGCGCCGACGAACTGGCGCAGGCCGACGCCCTGATCTCCTACACCTGCCAGGTGCAGCAAGCAGCTCAGGATCAGAAGGCCCTGGTGGACTTCGTCAATGGGGGCGGCCGCTGGTTGGCGCTGCACGCGAGCAACTCACCGGTCAAGCCACCCAAGCTTGCGGAGTCATCGAAGCTACCGGAGCGCAGTACCTTTGGTGCAGATGGAGGCTTCGGCCCGGTGGCGCAGGTGCTCGGCAGTCGGTTCTTGTTTCATCCGCCGATTGCCCCCTTTGTCGTCGAGGTCGTCGGCGAGGACCCACTGGTCGCCGGCTTGACGTCGTTCATCACCACGGACGAGCTCTACATCTGCGAATTACACCCACCGTTGCGGGTGCTACTGCAGACCCGCGACGAAACCCAACCGGTCCTCTACCGCAAGGTGACGGGCGCCGGCGAGGTCTGCTATCTCACCCTCGGGCACTGTGGAGGCAAACGCGACCGTGTTGCCTGGGCCACCCCGCAGTTTCGCCAGCTGCTGAACCGCACCCTGGCCTGGGCCGCGTACGGCGATGCGTGGCCGGAGGAACTAGGGGACGGCCACCACCCGGTCTCGCCCGGTTCGCTTGGCCTCATACAGCGCCCGGTCGGCTTCGGCCAGCAGCGCGCTCATCACCACGGTGTCTGAAGGAGTAGCAACGAGGCCGATGCTCACCGTGACGGGCAGGTCGCCGACGAGGGCTCTCCACCCATACGTTCGCACATTCAAAGCGAACGTCTCGCAGGTCGCCTGAGCCTGCACAGCGTCCTGCCCAGGTAGAACGAGCAGGAATTCTTCGCCTCCGAGCCGGGCGACGAAACCGGTAGGCGGGCAGGCCTCTTCCAGCAGAACGGCCAATTGCTTGAGCACCGAGTCCCCGACCGCGTGTGAGTGCAGGTCATTGACCCGCTTGAAATGATCGAGGTCGGCGATCGCGATCGACAGCGACAAAGAGAGGACATCGGCCTGGAGCAATAGCCGAGGTAGGGACTCCTCGACATAGCGGCGGTTGTAGAGCCCAGTCAGCGGATCGCGCAAGGACATCTCGCGGTACCGCTTGCTGCTGTTCACCGCCTGATCGGTTTCCAGGACGGCGGCCAGAATGCGGGCTCGTGATTCCCTGGTGGCCGACAGCTGTTGGCCTTCTAGGTGGTGGAATTCCCGGTACAGCTCATATGCCGATTCATAATCACCCTTCGCCGCCGCCAGAGCCGACTGTTCCTCGATGACCTGCGGCCTGACGCCGTCCAGCTCCCGCTCGTCGCACTGTTCGAGGGCCAACCGCAAGCTTGTCTCGGCCAGATCGAAATGGCCTTGCATGCGGTGACATTCGGCCAAGGTCAGGTGTACGGCCGCGATGTCATCGGAATCGGTGGCGCGCTCGGCGTTGTTGAGTGCGAGGATCAGGGTCTGCTCGGCGTTGGTAAATCCGCCCATGCTCATCTGTGCCCGAGCCATCGTCTCCAACGCCGCGACATTCAGTTGGATGCCGGTGCTCTCGGCCAAGGTGGCGAGTTGGTCGGCGATACGCAGGGACTGTTCCGGAAATCCAGCGAGATACTCCAGAAAGGCCAAGTTATTCAAGGCCCTGACCTGCAACTGGCGATCGCGAAGATCCACGGCTTCGGCTATCACGGCCATGAACCGTTCACGCGCGGCGTCCCACGACTGCACGCCGCAGTACGCCAGAGCCAGGCACATCAGATGGTCGGCTACCAGGCGCCGTGGCACATCCGACTGCAGTCGGTCCACGGCGATGACCGCGCATTCCAGCGCGGCAGCCGGATCACCGATTCGGGCATAGAACGTCGCTTGCAGTCGCTGCGCCCGGGCCAGGACATAGTCGTTGTCATGGTGCACGGCCCAGCCAAGTATTTCGCGTTCGATGACGGCGGACTGGGCCGTCTCGCCACGTCGTCCTAAAACATCGGCCTGGATCAGGCGAGCACGTTGGGTGACATCCTCCAACCCCAAGGCTTCCGCCCGCTCCTCCAGCGCCCGAGCCTGCACTTCGGCGGCATCGATGTCGTCTCCGACAAGCAACTCGAGGGCTTCCAGGCCAGACGTCAACCGCTCGCGCTGTTCCTCGCGTTGAGCCTCGGGCTGGGACGGCGATGGGTCGGAGCGAAACTCCGACGGCACCATGTCGCTTCTCCCGATGTGGCCTATGCGCTCCAACAACTCCCATTATCGGGCACCGCGCCGCCTAGCTTGAGCACGGGAAGGATGGATCGCGAGTGCTTTGGAGCCAGTAGAGACCGATCACGGGCAGGAATAGCGGGATGAACAGGTACCCGCGACCGAACACCGACCAGACCGTCGCGTCCGGGAAAGCGGTGCGGTCGAACAGGCTCAGGGTGCCCACCGCGAGCACACCGACCAGTTCGAACGAGCAGGTCAGCAGGGCTATCCGTCGCCACTTCGGGCCCTGGCGGGCGAGCGCGAGGGTGGCCACGAGGTAGACGATCGCGGCCAGCGCGGAGAGCAGGTAGGCCAACGGCGCCTCGTCGAATTTCGTACTCAGCTGGACGGCCGCGCGCGAACCCGACGCCAGGGCGAAGAGCGCATAAACCGCCACCAGCAGCCGGCCGGGTCCGCTGGTCCTGCGCTCGACAATTCTGCCACCGCTGTCAGCCACCGACCGCGCTCCACATCTGCAGCATCCGCGCCGTCATCACCGGAACGGCGAGACACGCAACCGTGATCACCAGCGTGCTCGAACGGGATCTCTCCGCCTGCGACCAGAACAACCCGGCTGGGAGGATCAGCAGCTGGCCGACGGCATAGCCGAGGAAGGTGAGCGTGCTGTCTGGTCGGTCACCGCGTGCCACCTCAATCACCGCCACCACGAGTTGCACCAGGATCAGCAGTTCCGCCACGGTGAGCAGGATCAGTAGCCGATTTCCGACCCGCTGATCCCGGACGGCGAGGACCACGGTCCAGACCGCAGCCAGCAGGCAGACGCCGATCAGGATTGCCGACAGCTCGTTGCGCACAGGTGTGAGCCTATGACTCGCCCTGCGGGTAGGTGGGGGGTGGATGCGACGGTCAGCGGGGATGCGTGAAGATGAGCGCATGGCTTACGTTGTGATGAATGTTCTGACCGTGCCCGAGGGCCGCGGCGAAGTGCTGGAACAGCGCTTCATGAACCGCGCCGGAATGGTGGAGAACTCCGCCGGATTCGAGCACTTCGAGCTGCTGCGCCCGGTGGAGGGCACGGATCAGTACCTGGTCTACACCCGGTGGGCGACGAAGGCGGATTTCGAGGCGTGGCAGGCCTCCCAGGCCTTCGAGTCCGGGCACAAGAGCGCTTCCCGGCCGACCGGTGACGGCCCGGCCGCGACCGGTTCCAGCATTTGGGGCTTTGAGGTCGTCACCGAAGCCTGAGCCGGTTCGCAGTCGTGGCTCGGCGTCCTTAGTCGTGCTCTGGCGGGAATCCGCCGGTCGCGATCGGGCCCCAGCGGGTCGGAGTGATCCGGATCAAGACTTGCCCTGCGCCACCATCGCCTGCCGGTATTCAGCCCAGTCAGGATGCTCGCCGGAGATGCTGCGGAAGTAGTCGACCAGCGGTTCCACCGAGTCCGGTAGGTCGATCACCTCGGCCTCGCCGTCCACCTGGACGTAGGGGCCGTCCCACTCGTCGGACTGAATGCACACGGAAGCGTGCGGTCGGCGCCGCAGGTTCGTCACCTTCGCTCGCTGCGGATACGTCGAGATCACGACTCGCCCTGCGTCGTCCACGCCGCAGGTAACCAGCGAGAGCTGAGGTCGACCGTCGTTCCTGGTGGTGACCAGGGTGGCGCGGTGCCGCGGCCGGATGAACTCGAGCAGGTCCTCGCGCTCGACCTGTCGGGCGGTGGCGATCGTGCGGGCCATGGTGGGTCCCTTCAGACCGGAACATTCAAGGTGGCGGTATAGCCGTCGGCGACGCTGCCGGTGACCTTAGCCATCTGCAGGGAGTAGCCGTCGCTGAAGACCATGTCGCTCGTCAACGAGGTCCGCGTCATGTTGCTGATGCTGGCCTCGTACCCATCGGTCGCGTACACGGCATTGCTGACGTCCTCGGGCAAGGCCAACTGCGACGTGCGCAGCTTGGTAGACGCGGTGGTGGCCTCTTTCAGGCTGGGGTAGACCTCGAAGTGGATGTGCGGCCAGCGACCGGAGTAGGCGGCCGGAAAGATGCTTTTGAAGGTGACGGACCCGTCCGAGTCGGCTTCCTGGACGCCGCGCAGGTAGTTCTCGTTCACGGCCGCGTCGGAGTACATCGAGTAGTTGCCTGCCTGGTCGCAGTGCCAGAGGTAGACGGCCGCGCCGGCCAGCGCTGCGCCATCGTTGCTGACGTCCAGCACCTTGAGCTTGATCGTCAAGGGAATGCCGTCCGCCACCCCGGACGCCGATCCGAAGCTTTTGGTCAGGTCGCTGCGGACGATGCCGCTCTCGGTCAGGACGTTGATCCCGTTCGATCCGTCCGCGGGGTAGGGGCCCGCAGTCTCCTCGGGGATCTCGGTGTCGGTCGACTCGGTCGTGTCGGTCGACGCGGTGGTCGCGCTGGCGCTGCTGCTCGCCGTCGTGCTGGCGATGCTGCTCGACGTCGTGGGGGTGTCGTCGCTGGATCCGCAGGCCGCCAGGGCGACGGCCGCACCCGTGCCGCCGAGGAAGCTCAGCAGCCGCCGCCGGTTCAGCAGCGTCGGCAGGTCGTGCGACAGGCCCAGGTCGTGTTCGTGCTGCTCGTGCTCATCGTGCCCGTGGGCGTCGCGCGCTGTCGCGTCGAGGGCGTCGTCCTTGGTCCGATTGGCCGGGGTGGAGATGAACACGGTGTGCTCCTTGAACGTTGGCTGGCGGCTTACTGAGGGCAACCCTGGCAACCGTTTCTGGATATTGGCTGGGCGGAAGCTGGTTCTTTCTTGTGCTGCCCGCACCCAATGTGACGAGTTCCTGGACAGGAGTTACGCAGGTGGCGCTGTGGCGGGTGCACAGATTCGCCGCGCGGCCTCGACCAGCGCGGCGCGGTGGACGGCGAGCCGCTCAGCGGACGTGACGTCGCTGCCGTCGGCGAGGAGCAGGTCGTCCGGGCTGTTCATCCAACTCGCCGCCAGCCCGTAGATCAACACGATCAGGTCGGTCGGCGGCAGTCCGCTGGCGGCACTGCTGCTTCCGCTGGTCATGGCCCGGATCTTGCGGGCGTAGGTGTCGCTCTCGTTCGGGCCGGCGGCGGGGCGCTCCAGCTTGCGCCACATGCTCATCCGGACCGCCTGGGGGTGGGCCAGGGTGTAGTCGAACATCCGACCGGCGTACCCGGGCAGGTCGTCCTCGGTGAGGGGAACGGCGGCGCTGAGCTCCGTGATCACCCGGTGCATGGCCGCGTTGAAGAGCAGTTCCTTGCTCTCGAAGTAGACGTAGATGGAGCGCTTGTTCGCCCCGGCGGTCTCGGCGATCCGGTCGATCCGGGCTCCGGCCAAGCCGTAGGCGGTGAACTCGTCGATCGCAGCGTCCAGGATCCGGGCACGGGTCGCTGCTGAGTCACGGGCCATCATCAGTTCAGATTAGCAGTAAGTAACCAGTTATTGACTTTGTCCGGCGCTCGCTGTTAGCTCATAACTATCCAGTTACTTACAACATCAAAGCCGTGATCAGCAGGCTGATCGCTGCACTGAGGAGATCGACGAATGAAGCAGCGCACACTCGGCCGGCAGGGCCTGAAGGTCTCGGCGCTCGGCCTGGGCACGATGGGCATGACCATGGCCTACGGGCAGAACGACACCGACGACCAGGAGTCGATCGCCACCCTGCGCCGGGCCCACGAACTCGGCGTCACCTTCTTCGATACCGCTGAGCTCTACGGGATGGGCACCGGCTCGAACGAGAAGCTGGTCGGTGAGGCGGTCAAGAGCTTCCGCGACGAGGTGGTCCTGGCTACCAAGTTCGGTTTCGACATGGCGGCCACGCCGCTCGGCACCGGCCTGGACAGCCGGCCCGAGCACATTCGCCAGGTCACCGAGAACAGCCTGCGGTACCTGCAGACCGACTACATCGACGTGCTCTACCAGCACCGGGTCGACCCCGACGTGCCGATCGAGGACGTCGCCGGAGCGGTCAAGGAACTCATCGACGCGGGCAAGGTCCGGTACTTCGGGCTGTCCGAAGCCGGGCCGGAGTCGATTCGCCGCGCCCACGCCGTCCAGCCGGTCTCGGTCCTGCAGACCGAGTACTCGATCTTCGAGCGGGAGGTGGAGGCTGACGTCCTGCCAGTGATCCGGGAGCTCGGAATCGGGTTCGTTCCCTACTCGCCGCTCGGACGAGGGTTTCTCACCGGCGAGGTCAAGCCGGCGAGCGAGTACGACGAGGGGGACATGCGGCGCTGGGACGAGCGCTGGCAGGGCGCCAACTACGAGGCCAACGTGAAGGCGATCGGGCAGTTGACCGAGCTCGCGACGGGCAAGGGGGCGAGCGTGACCCAGCTGGCCCTGGCCTGGCTGCTGGCCCAGGGTGAGGACGTCGTGCCGATCCCCGGCACCCGCAGCGCCAAGCGCCTCGAGCAGAACCTCGGCGCCGTCGAAATCGATCTGACCGTAAGCGATCTCGCGCGAGTGCAGGACATCCTGCCGCACGGCTCGTTCGGTGGGCGGTATCCGGCAGCCTACCTGCCCAGCTGGGCCTGAGCCTGCTCCTGTTCGACACGTCCGAGGACCGGGACCTGTCGTTCGACGGTCTGGTTCGACATCAACTCGACGCCAAGACCTGGTTGGGCGAGGTAACGGCGTGGGCGCCGAACCATGCCGGACTGTTCGACCTGCTACTGGCCGAGGCGCCGTGGAAGCAGCGGGAACGGCGGATGTACGACCGGATGGGGAACCGCGCATGGTGGCGGTCTGGGGTGACACGTCGTCCGGTCGGTTGCCGGAACCGCTGGAGGCAATGCGGGTGGCGCTGTCGTCCCGGTATCGGGTGGAGTTCGACTCGGTCGGGGTCAACCTCTATCGGGACGGTGGGGACGGCGTTGCCTGTGACAAGGGGGCACGGCGACAGCAATCGCAAGACGTTGCATGACCCACTGGTCGCCACGGTGTCGCTGGGGAGCGGCGACGGTTCCTGATGCGGCCGGGGACAGCGTGCCGTCCGACGCATCGGTTCCGACCGGGTGGCGGTGACCTGCTGGTGATGGGCGGAGCGTGTCAACACACCTGGCAGCACACGGTTCCGAAGGAATCCGGCTGGGCGGGCGCCCGGATGAGCGTCACGCTCCGGCACTCGCGAGAAGGCTGGTGGGGTACGTCTTCCCGCTGTGCCCGATCCTCGCGCTGTGCCCGACTGGCCGAGCAGGAGAGTGCTCAATAAAGTATCACTAATGAGCATGCTCTCTAGTGATACTTTATTGGGATGACTTCGTCCAGTGCGCGTCGTGAAGCTGCTCTCAGAGCGGTCGACCTGGTGGAGCGAGGCGCTGTCGCCGATGCTGCGGAGAGCGACATTGTGGACTTCAAGGAAGAGTTCGGAACTGTCAGTCCGCGTGGTGTCCGTGTTGCCATTGCCTCGCAGCACGAGCCTGCCGCTGCGGCACTGGCGAGTGAAGTGGCGTGCCTTGCCAACAGCGACAACGGTGGAGTGCTGGTGGTGGGGGTCAACGACAGGGCCTCCGGGCCGGAGGCGTTCGTGGGGACGTATCTGGACATCGATTGGCTTCGTAGGCGGATCTACGCCTTGACACAACCCAGCTACACCGTGGAGATCGAGGAGCTGATCCGTGCTGAGGCGCGGTTGTACCTGATCCTTGTGCTCCCGGCTCTCGAAGAGGTGCGAGCAGGCGGCAAGCTGCGCACGCGAGTGGGCAAGAGTTGCGTCGAGTTGACAGGCGATCGAGCTCGTGAGTTCCTCGAGCGTCGCCGCGGCTACGACTGGTCGGGAGAACCCAGCGGTCGGCGTTTCAACGAGGTCACCAAAGCCTCGATGGCCAGCGCCCGAGAAAAGTACCAGGCTGCGCGTGGGCTGGCTCCGGAAAGCGACTTGGAACTGTGTCGGCGGATGAACGTACTGGTAGGGGACGTCAGGGATGAAAACCCCGAACTAAATCGAGCCGGTGCGCTGTTGCTGACGAGCTTCGAGTCTGAAGTCGAGCAACTCGTCGTCCTGGTTACGCCGGCTGAGGGGCTGACCTCGACCAGTAGCGCCCGAGGAACCGCGCCGGTACTTGAACTGTTCGATCAAGCCTGGGAAGTCATTACGAACGACGCCTTTCCGGCCAAGGTGACCGTCGTGTCCCGTTCCCGGCGTCTACTTCGTACGCTCCCGGACCTAGCGCTGCGCGAGTCCCTCGTCAACGCAATCATGCATCGGGACTATCGCTTGCCTACCCAGGCGATCACCGTGCTGGCCACCGGAGGCGATACGTTCAAGGTTCGATCTCCAGGAGGTGTGCCCACCGGAGTCAGCGTGGACCGTTTGATCACGTCCCCCTCAGTGGCGCGCAATCCGGCGCTCGCGCGCGCTTTACGGAGTCTAGGCCTCGCGGAGCGAGAGGGCGTCGGTGTGGACACCATGTACGCGCAAATGCTGCGCGCCGGTCATCGGGCGCCGGTCATTGTTGAGGATGGTGGTGCTGTACTCGTTACCTTGCACGGGGGGGCTCCGGACGTCGAGTTGGTGGCCTTCTTCGAGAACCTCGCCCGGCGGGATCCCGGACTCGACGATGTCCGAACAGCTATGGCCGTGACTGCCCTGCTGGAGCAGGGAACTTTGCGAGCCGAGACGCTGGCTGTTGCCGCCCAATGCACCGCCGATGAGGCCCTCGACACGCTGACGCGCTTGGAGCGAGCTGGTGTCCTCTCTCGGCTGGTGAATCGCAGCAAGGCCTTCCAGCTGTCACCCGAAACCAGATCAGTGTTCGACTCTCGGATCCGTTACCCGACTCGACGCAAGTTGGAGGAGCACCGAGAGTTGGTGCATACCTACCTCGATACCGCTCCGCAGATCGGGCGTGAAGAGGCTACTGACCTGCTCGGTGTGACTCAGACGTCCGCCTCGCGCATCTTGGCCAGCCTCGCCCGCGCGGGGTACCTGGTGCCTGTGGCCAACGCCCGCGGAGCTGGGGTGCGCTACAAATTGCCCGCTCCGTCGGGGAGTTCATGATCCCGAAGGATCCATCGGCGAATGACCGACAAAGTCTTCGCGCTGAGCCCGCTCTCCCTCAGGTGGGGAAGGTGCTCCAGCGGACGGCGGCGCCGATGGCGAGCAGGATCAGGAGCGCTGCCAATCCAGCGAGCACCACGCTCACTTCGACGTTGCGCTCCTGGATCTGTACGTGCAGCGGTAGGTCACCGAGAACGGTCTGCAGTTGGTCCGTTCCCTTCGCCGAAAAGTATCTTCCTCCG
>JANNPJ010000223.1:0-30860 GCA_031400005.1 Kineosporiaceae bacterium
TCCTGCTGCCGGGGCCGGTCACTCTCGTTGCCTTGATCGTCTTGGCGGTGATCGCGCCGTGGGCAGCGTCGTCCCCGCCGTCCACCTGGTCCCCGTCGCCCGCGTCGCCCGCGTCGTCCACACCGCACGCGTCGTCCACACCGCACGCACCGCTCGCACCGCACGCGTCGTCCACGTCGCTCGCACGGCACGCGTCGTCCACGTCGCTCGCACCGCAATCGCTCGCACCGCACGCGTCGCTCGCACTCTCTGCGTCGTCTGCGTCCTCTGCGTCGTCTGTGGTGTCCGGACGGATGGCGTCCGTGCTGGGGCGATGGCTCGTTTCGGTTGCCACCGGTTTGCTGATCGCCGGGCTCGTGGTGGAAACCGGTCTCGGCTGGTGGCAAAGCCGGCTGCCGGGCCGCTACGACCTCGCTGACTTCGCCCCAACCGAAGCCGGTTCGCCGGGCACTGCTCACTCCGATTCGAGCGCGGCCAGGCCGGCAGGCGCGCACGCTGGGGGAAACCACGGTGCGGCTCGGACGACGCCGGTGACCACCCTGACCGGGCCCACCGGGACACCCGACGTTCGGGTCCAGTTGACCGCCGCACCCCTGACCGTGCGGGATGGCAGCCGGACCGTCAAGGCGGTCGCCTTCAACGGCACGATCCCGGGCCCGCCGATCCGGGCCACCGTCGGTGACCTGGTCGAGGTACGGGCCTGCAACCGCGGTGTCACCGCCGGGCTGAGCGTGCACTGGCACGGCTACGACGTCCCCAATGCCGAGGACGGGGTAGCCGGGGTGACCCAAGACGCCATCGATGATGGCCAATGCCATGACTACAGGTTCCGGGCCGAGCAATCGGGTAGCTACTGGTACCACGCGCACCAGGATTCATCGTCGCAGGTGGATCGCGGTTTGTACGGTGCGCTCGTGGTGACCGAGCCGGCCGGGTCGGCGGCTGGGTCGGCGGACCTGACCGTGCTCGATCATGCCTGGCGGCCACCCGGTGGCTACCTGACCGGAGCCGCCTGGGAGTCCGGTCGGCGGATCGAGCGGTCCGTGGTTGCGCCCGGCACCGCTGTCCGCCTGCGACTGATGAACACCGATCGACTCCCGCATCGGTACCGGCTGATCGGCGTCGGGTTCACGGTCACGGCGGTGGACGGCGGACCGGTCGCCGGAGCGAGCGAACTGGACGACGCCAGATCTCTGCTGCTGGCCGCCGGTGGCCGGTACGACCTGGATTTCACCATGCCCGCCCGTGGGATTCGGCTGACCGGCCTGGGGGACGACGTCACGCTGCTGTTGACCGCGACGGCCGGTGGTCCGGCGCCGGAAGCGGTCGACCGGGAGGCTACCGGCGATCTTGACCTGCTCAGTTACGGCCGTTCGGCGGGTGGAACCCCTCCGGTTGGCGACATCCATCCGGTCGGGTCAACCGAGGACGGCGAGCTGCTCGGTCACCCGGATCGGGAGTTCTCGCTGGTGATGGACCGGCGGATGACCTTCGCCGGCGGGCGGGTCAGCTACGGCTGGGCGGTGAACGGTCAGACCTATCCGCGGATGCCCATGCTGATGGTCGCCGCCGGCGAGGTGATCCGGGTCCGGCTGGTGAACCGGACCCTGGTGCACCACCCGATGCACCTGCACGGGCATCACGTGCGGGTACTCAGCCGCAACGGCACGGCGGCGACGGGTGCGCCGTGGTGGAGCGACACCCTCAACGTCGCACCGGGGGAGGAGTACGTGATTGCCTTCCGGACCGACAACCCCGGGATCTGGATGAACCACTGCCACGACCTCAAGCACGCCGCCGACGGCTTCGTCCTGCACTTGGCCTACTCCGGCGTGAGCACCCCATTTCGGATCGGCTCGGACACCGACAATCGTTCTGAATAGCCAAAGTGCTTTCTCCAGAAGGAGTTTCATCGTGACCGAATCAACACACACCAAGCCTGAACCGGCTGCTGTCCGACCCGAACCCGCCGTTGGCGGTCTTCGCCGGGTCAGCCGGGTGACGCTGCAGTACCTGCTGCGACTCTTCCTAGGCCTCGGCGTCATTCAGATCTTCCTGGCCGGGTTCGGGGTGTTCTCCCTGGACGGACAGGAATTGGGCAGCGCCGACGAGACCGCGATGGACCCGCACCGGTCCCTGGCGGCGGTGATGATGGTGGTGACCCTGCTGATCGTGCTCGCGGCCGCGGCCGCCCGCCCGGGTCGGCGAATCGTGATCATGTCCGTGGTGCTGCTCCTGATGATCTCCGTGGTGCAGACCGCGCTCGCGGCGGCAGGTGAGGACACCGCGCTGTTCGGCGGGCTGCACGCGCTTCTCGGGATCGGCACGCTTGGGCTGGCGCACGGGATCAGCGCGGCCGTCCGACGCAGCATTCCATCAGCACCCCGTACGTCATCAGCACCCCGTACGTCATCCGCAGAGGGCAGCGGCCGAGGTTAGGTCGTCGGCGTAGGCGGCGTGGCCGAGCTGGTTCAGGTGGATGGTGTCGGCGCCGAACCATGGTTGCGGATCCGTCGTCCCGTGCCCATCGGCGTGTGCGGCCCAGTCCCACACTCGTAGCCGGTTCTTCGGATCGGCCGGCGTGTCGGCCCGCTGGCGCAGGTAGTCATTGATCCGAACGGCGGCGGCGTCGAACTGGCCGGGGGCGGTACGGACGTACCTCTTGTTCCGCGTCGCCATCGTCGTCAGCACCGTGCAGTGTCCGCGGTCGCGCAGTTCGTCCAGGATCGGTGACAGGTGCAGGAGCACCCAGGCCAGCCGCAGCTCGTACTGTTCCTGGTTCGAGGCGAGCGCCACCCAGCCGGCATCGTTGGTGCCGAGGGCGATCACTACCGAGGTCGCCTGCCGCAACCCGCGGATCTCGTCGAGCATGCTGGCGTCGGCTTTTTCCAGACCGGAGTCGCTGTTCGGTTTGATCGTCCATCGGCGTCCGCCCTGACCGGCGATCTCCGCCTGGTATCCGGCCCGGTCCAGCCGTTTCATCAGCCAGCCGGGACCGGTTGCGGTGCCGTTCTCGGATCCGTACAGCTGGGCGACCAGGCTGTCGCCGATCACGGCCACCCTGTTCCGGGTCCCTGCCGTCCCGGCGACGAACGGCGCGAGATACACCGAGCAGGCGCCGTCCGGGGTGACGAACCGCGGGTCCTGTTGAACGCTCATCGGGACGGCGGCCAGCGTGGCGAGCGGGCCCATCCGTACCCATTCCTCGTCCGGGGCGGCAGTCGCCACCTCGTTCAGGGTCGCGCTCCAGCGCAGCAGCCAGCGGTCCGCGTCGCGAGATTGCCAGCCGTCGGACAGCGTCGGGGTGCGGCTCGCGGTGGCCCCTGGTGAATCAGCAGAGGGTGAATCAGCAGAGGGTGAGCCAGCAGAGGGTGAGCCAGCATCGGCTGAACGAGCAGGGGAAGAACTGAGGGCGGGAGAGCCCGGCGAGGGTTGGGCTCCCGGCAGCGGACGGACAGCGAAGCCAGTGGGGACCAGGGTGACGGCGGCAGCCCGTTCGGCCAGTTCCGCTGCGATGTCCGCACTGCGGGCCGGGCCGGGAGTGGCCGTCGCCGAGCCGGTGGACCCGGTGGACCCGGTGGACCCGGTGGGCCCGGTGGGTGTGCTGGTTGCCGGCGGAGCGTTCGTGGCAGCGGGCGTCGAAGGTCCGGTCGACGCGGCGGCCGGGAGGTCAGCTCCCGCCGCGTGTGCGAGCGAGCCGGGGGGAATCTCCGCTTCGGCTGAGGCGCCGGTCGGGCTCGACGCGACCGTCTTGATCGCTCGCCAGGTCACCCGCCATTCCTGCTTGGCGAGGGGATCGGTGCAGGTCGCCGCCCCGGTCCGGCCGGGGGCGGGAACCATCCGCAGGGTCGCTTCCCGGGCCGTGAGCTGACCGGAGCTGCTCGCGCCCGGATCACGGGTGGCGAGCAGGGCCGCGCCCACGGCCGCCACCAGCAAGATCACTAAGAAGGTGGCAAGGATGCCGCGAACGGCGACCGAGCGAGACAGGCTGTCGCCTGTCGGTCCGGGCACGCGGTCTCCTTTATCGGGGCATCGCAGCACGGTTGCCGGATGAAGATCCCGATGTCCGGGACGTCGGCAGTGTGGTGAACGGTACCAAGTCCGGTGTCTGGGACGGCGTGTGCTTTGACCGGTCCGGCGTGTCGATGTCGTAACCTCGCGATTATGGCGACCCGTACGTCCGCATCTGGCGGTAACTCCGCACGCGGTGCGGCGTCCCGGGGGGCCCGAGCTACTGGGTCGGGACGCAGTGCTGTTTCCAAGAGCAATGCTGCCAAGAAGCCCGCTCCCAGGAAGGGCCGAGCGCCGGCGCGATCGAATGGCCGCAGCCGGCCACCGGTCCGCCGATCGGCGACCGGGACGCAGACCACCCCGTGGCCGATCCGGGGGATCCGGGCCGTCTGGATGGGCTTCGCTCATCTGATCGGCGGGTCCGCCCGCTGGGTCGGGCAGGGCGCGCGGGACCTCGATCCGGCGCATCGGCGCGATGGCCTGGGCCTGCTGCTGATCGGGCTGTCGATCCTGATCGCCGCCCGGGAATGGTGGGGCCTGCCGGGGCCGGCCGGTGCAGTGGTGCACGCCGTCGTGGCCGGCACCTTCGGCCGGGTCGGACTGTCGTTGCCGTTGCTGCTGCTGTGCGGCGGCGTCCTGTTGATGCGTCGTCCCGAAGAACTCGACGCGGTGAACCGAATCGCCATCGGCACCCTCGCGTTCCTGTTCTCCGCAGCCGGCCTGACGCACCTGTCTTTCGGGCTGCCCTCGCCGGACGACGGCGCCACGGCGATGCGTGGCGCCGGCGGCATGCTCGGTTACCTGATGGCCTCGCCGCTGACCTCCGCGGCGACGGCCTGGGTGACCGTCCCGCTGCTGACCCTGCTTGGCCTGTTCGGCGTCCTGGTGGTGACGGCGACCCCGGTACATGCGATCCCGGAGCGGATCAGGCACCTGCATGACCAGTTGACCGGTCTCGGCACCGAGCACCAGCACGACGCGGATGAGCCGATGCCGCGCCGGATCCGCAGCCGGGGCCGGACCGGGCTCAGCGAAACCGGTGAACCGCTCAGCGGTGACGAGGCCTACGAGCAGGCCATGCTCCGGGAGGAGGCCGCCCGCGACCGGAAGACCGGTGCGGCGGCGCGGGCGGCGAAGAAGGCCGCCGCCGACATCGAGGCACCCTCGGAGATGGAACGGCTGGGTGGCGGAGCCGGCGCACTCGACCAGGCGGCCGGGCTGGCCGCGGCGGGAGCCAACGGAGCCAGCGGGGTCAGTGGGGTCGGGGCGAAGTCGGCCGCTGCCGGGCTCGCACCGCCTCCGCCTCCGCCTCCGCCTCCGCCGGCGATGCTGCGACCGACCCAGGTGCCCTCCCGGGTGCCCGAGGCACCCGATACCAGCCAATTGCCGCAGCGGGTGGAGCAGTTGCTGCTGGCCGGTGACGTCACCTACATGCTGCCGCCGTCCGAAGTACTCACCCCAGGCAGCGCGCCGAAGGAGCGCAGCGCCGCGAACGACTCCGTGGTCGAGTCGCTGACCAGGGTCTTCGAGCAGTTCGAGATCGATGCCCAGGTCACCGGGTTCAGCCGGGGGCCGACCGTCACCCGGTACGAGGTGGAGGTCGGGCACGCGGTCAAGGTGGAGCGGGTGACCGCGCTGAGCAAGAACATCTCCTACGCGGTAGCCAGCGCCGATGTCCGGATCCTGTCGCCGATCCCGGGGAAGTCCGCGATCGGCATCGAGATCCCGAACGCCGACCGGGAGATCGTCTCGCTGGGCGACGTGCTGCGCAGCCAGACCGCGCGGCGCTCGGAGCACCCGATGGTGATGGGGGTCGGCAAGGACGTCGAGGGCGGCTTCGTGATCGCCAACCTGGCGAAGATGCCGCACCTGCTGGTGGCCGGAGCCACCGGCGCCGGCAAGTCCGGTTTCATCAACGCGATGATCACCTCGATCCTGATGCGCGCGACACCGGACGAGGTCCGGATGGTGCTGGTGGACCCGAAGCGGGTCGAGCTCACCGCCTACGAGGGCATCCCACACCTGATCACGCCGATCATCACCAACCCGAAGAAGGCCGCCGAGGCGCTTGCCTGGGTGGTCAAGGAGATGGACGCGCGGTACGACGACCTGTCGGCGTTCGGGTTCAAGCATGTCGACGACTTCAACAAAGCGGTCCGGGCCGGCACGGTGACCGTGCCACCGGGCAGCCAGCGGGTGCTCACCGTCTACCCGTATCTCCTGGTCATCATCGACGAGCTGGCCGACCTGATGATGGTCGCCCCGCGCGACGTCGAGGACGCCATCGTCCGGATCACCCAGCTCGCCCGAGCCGCCGGTATTCACCTGGTCCTGGCGACGCAGCGTCCGTCGGTGGACGTCGTCACCGGCCTGATCAAGGCGAATGTGCCGTCCCGGATGGCTTTCGCAACGTCGTCTGTCACCGATTCCCGGGTGGTCCTGGACCAGCCTGGCGCGGAGAAGCTGATCGGTCAGGGCGACGGGCTGTTCTTGCCGATGGGCTCGTCCAAGACCTTGCGGGTACAGGCCGCGTGGGTCACCGAAACCGAGATCGAGCGGGTGGTGGCGCATGTCAAGGAACAGTTGCGGCCCACGTATCGTGAGGACGTCGCCGTGGTGGCGGTCCGCAAGCAGGTCGACGAGGATATCGGCGACGACCTCGAGTTGCTGGTCCAGGCCGCCGAACTGATTGTCACCACGCAGTTCGGCTCGACGTCCATGCTGCAGCGCAAACTGCGAGTCGGTTTCGCGAAAGCGGGTCGTCTGATGGATCTACTCGAGTCGAGAGCAGTGGTAGGCCCGAGCGAGGGCAGCAAGGCACGCGATGTTTTGGTCAAACCTGACGAATTGCCTGCAATGTTGGCCATGCTTCGGGGGGAAGACCCGCCCGATGATGACGCCGGTCGGGTAGATGACCTATGGGAACCAGGTATGGACGATGACTGAATTCTTGACTGAAGCTCCACCCTTGGGCGGGGAACGCCTAGAGCTGGACCTCCTGGTGTGGGACGCACCCAACATCGACATGACGCTGTCGAACGTGATCGGTGGGCGGCCCTCGGCCAGCTCGCGGCCCCGCTTCGATGCGGTGGCCAAGTGGTTGCTCTCCACCGCGGCGGATCGCGAGGTGGAGGGTGCGGTTTTCGCCAACGTGCCACCCGGCGGCGCGGCGACGATGCGGGGCTGGGTGGAGGCGATCCGGTCCTTCGGGTACGCGGTCTTCGCCCGGCCCAAGCTCAATGCCTCCGATGACGTCGACGACGACATGCTGGCGCACATCGCCGAGCGCGCCCGCACCCACCACCTGCGTCGGCTCGTGGTGGCCAGTGGCGACGGTCGCAACTTCGCCGAACCGCTGGAGGAACTGGCTCGCGAGGGAGTGCATGTCAGCGTCCTCTCGTTCGTCGAGGTCGCCGGCTATGCCCAAGAGTCGGACCTGCTGACGTTCGTCGACCTGGAGGATGTGCCGGGGGCCTTCACCACGCCGCTGCCGCGGGTGCGACTGGACAACCTGCCCGAGGGCGGCGCCTGGCTGCAGCCGACCCGTTCGATGCGCTCCTTGCTCACCGAGCCCAGCTGATCTCCTCCGGTTCTCACCGCGAGAGCTTCGATTAGGGAGGATTCGGTTCATTCCGTGAGCCGGATCCTCTCTAAGCCGCGCTGACCGACGAGGTTCGGGATCGGCCAGTACGCTGGGGCCGTGGCTGCCCTCCGTTCCGTTGCTCTTGTCACTCTGGGATGCGCTCGAAACGAGGTCGATTCCGAGGAACTCGCCGGCCGCCTCGAGGCGGCCGGCTGGCAATTGGTGGACGACGCCGAGGACGCGGACGTCGCGGTGGTCAACACTTGCGGTTTTGTCGAACAGGCGAAGAAGGACTCGATCGACGTCCTGATCGAGGCGGCCCAGTTGCGGGACGGCCCGGCCCGGACCCAGGCCGTGGTCGCGGTCGGCTGCCTGGCCGAGCGTTATGGCAAGCAACTCGCCGAACAGTTGCCCGAGGCGGACGCCGTCCTCGGCTTCGATTCGTACGCCAACCTGTCCGAGCACCTGGACGCCATCCTGCATGGTGAGCGGCCGGACTCGCATGTCCCGAGAGACCGGCGCACCCTGCTGCCGCTCTCGCCGTCCGCGCGCACCTCGGACGGCCTGTCCGGGACGACCGGGTTCGTTCCCGGCGGTCTTATCCCCGGCATACCCGGCGCACCTGGCATACCCGGGGCAGAGGTCGACGTGGCCGACGTGGCGGCGCCCGAGCCGATCCAGCTACCGGCCGACCTGCCGGATGGGCTGGCTCCGGCGACCGGTCCGCGGGTGATCCGGCGCCGGCTGGACGGGCGACCGTGGTCTCCGCTCAAGCTGGCGTCCGGCTGTGATCGCCGGTGCACGTTCTGTGCGATCCCGGCCTTCCGGGGCGCCTTCCTTTCCCGCCGCCCGGCCGAAGTGCTGACCGAGGCGCGCTGGCTGGCCGAGCGTGGCGTCAAGGAACTGTTCCTGGTCAGCGAGAACTCCACCTCCTACGGCAAGGACCTGGGTGACCTGCGGCTTTTGGAGACGCTGGTCCCGGAGCTGGCCGCGGTCGACGGCATCGACCGGGTCCGGGTTTCCTACCTGCAGCCGGCCGAGCTGCGGCCCGGTCTGGTCGACGTCCTCACCTCGACCCCTGGCGTCGCGCCGTACTTTGACCTGTCCTTCCAGCACGCCTCCAAGACCGTGCTGCGCCGGATGCGCCGGTTCGGGGGTACCGAGGACTTCCTCGCCCTGCTGGAGCGGATTCGCCAGCGCAACCCGTTGGCCGGCGTCCGGTCCAATGTGATCGTCGGCTTCCCCGGTGAGACCGAGGAGGACGTCGCCGAGCTCGCCCGGTTCCTGGAGTCCGCTCGTCTTGATGTGGTCGGCGTCTTCGGCTACTCGGACGAGGACGGCACCGAGGCCGAACAGCTGACCGGCAAGCTGCCGGAGGACGAGGTGGCGGCCCGGGTCGCCGAGCTGAGTTCGCTGGTGGAGGAACTGTCGGCACAGCGCGCCGAGGAACGGATTGGCGAGGTGTTGCAGGTGTTGGTCGAGGGCGTCGACGAGGACGAGCCGGACACCGCCGTCGGTCGGGCCGCACACCAGGGCCCCGAGGTGGACGGGATGACGCTGCTACCCGGCGTCAGCGCAGTCCCCGGTCAGTGGATCACCGCGGTCGTGACCGAGAGCATGGGCGTCGACCTGATCGCCGTGCCTACCTCGGATTCCCCGGGCACCGTGGCCGCGTCAGGGCTGGCTGCGTCAGGGCTGGCTGCTTCAGGGCTGGCCGACGCTTCAGTTCTCGCCGACACAGCCGGGTGAGTGCCACGGCCAGCTCACCCACCACCGCGGTTCCGAGCAACTGGAACATCGCGAACGGGCTGACGGCGTTGCGGATCGCGATGGTTCCGCTGTTCGCCGCCATTCTGCTGCACGGCGACGGCAAGCAGACCGACTGGCGGATCGGCGCCGCGGTGGCGTTCGCCGTGGCGGTGGCCACCGACCGGATCGACGGGGAGCTGGCTCGCAGCCGAGGGCTGGTCACGAACCTTGGAAAGATCGCTGATCCGATCGCGGACAAGGCGCTGATTGGTGCGGCGCTGATCTCGCTGTCCATGCTCGATGAACTGTGGTGGTCGGTTACCGTCCTGATCCTGGCCCGGGAGCTGGGGATCACGCTGCTGCGGTTCATGGTGATCCGGCACGGGGTGATGCCAGCCGGCCGCGGTGGCAAGGCGAAGACCGTGGCCCAGTCGCTAGCGATCCTGATCTACATCGCACCGCTGCCCGACCCGGTGCAGCCGGTCGCCAAGGTGGCGATGGCGGTGGCGGTGGCGCTCACACTGGTCACCGGCCTGGATTACATGATCCAGGCCTACCGGATGCGGGAGGGCAGCGAACGGACCCGGCTGAAGCGGGCTGCCCGGCGCGCGCTCCGGCGTCCAGCGCGGCCCGATTCGGTAGGCCCCGATTCGGTAGGCCCTGATTCGGTAGGCCCTGAATCGGTAGGTCCAGATTCGGTGGGCCCTGAATCGGCGAGGGCTGATCTGGCGGGTACCGATGTGGCTGGGTCTGATGTGGCTGGGTCTGATCTGGCGGGTTCTGGACCGGTTGCGGCCAATGCGGTGGGGTCTGTCGGGGTTGATACTGGTACTGCGAGTGGGGACGAGGTCGGTCCGGCGGGCGTCCCTGGTTCGGGCGGTGCTGGCTCGGACGGTGCTGGCTCGGACGGTGCTGGTGCGGACGGTGCTGGTTCGGGCGGCGCTGGTGCGGACGGCGTGGGTACGGACGGCGTGGGTACAGACGGGGGTGTGCGGAAATGATCGGTACGGGAAGGGTCGGCGAGGAACAGCCGGTGGGGCAGGGCACCGTCCGATGACTGCGGCCGACCTGATTTTCGCTCTCAGCGAACGCGGTCAGACAGTCGCGATCGCCGAGTCGCTGACCGGTGGGATGGTGTGCGCGGCACTGGTCTCGGTGCCGGGAGCCTCCGTCGTCGTCCGTGGCGCAGTGGTGGCGTATGCCACCGAGTTGAAGCACCGCTTGCTGGATGTCGATGGAGACCTGCTGGCCCGAAATGGTCCGGTCGATCCCGATGTGGCCGCTCAGATGGCACTCGGCGTCCGGGAGCGGCTGGGGGCGGACTGGGGGGTGGCGACCACCGGCGTAGCCGGGCCAGACCCTCAGCAGGGACTGGCGCCGGGCCGGGTTTACCTGGCCGTCGCGGGCCCGCTGGTCCCGCTCTCGACTGATCCGGTATCGGCTGCGCCGCTGACCGTGCAGCCGCCGATCAGTACCCGGGTGCTGGAGCTGGACCTACCGGGTGACCGCTCACAGATCCGAACCGCCAGCACAGAGCAGGCCATCGGCGCACTGCTGGCGGCCCTGCGTGAGGTGGGCACTGCCGACGTGGTGGAACAGGTCGGTCCTCTCGATCGTTAACGCCACTATGTCGCCTGACTCCAAGAGAGCTACCGAAGACGCCGCGCCGCGGGCGACGGGGACACCTGCGCGCCCGTTGTCGGGGCTCCGGGGTACCGTAAGTGCTCCACGGCGCGCAGTTCCCGTTCCGCCGAGTTCACCGCCCGGAGCGCTACAGCGTGTCACTCGTTCCACCGATATTGGTAAACGTCGGACTGTCGGCCACACGGTCGTAACGGTTCGGGGGCAAGATGGGACCAAGGCCGTAGAGTCCAGTCTTCCGGGCGGGACGCCGACGGTAGGATCCGTGAAAGGAGGACGCGCCATGGTGCTGTTGCGGCAGGAGATCGGCGACGTGCTCCGTGATGCGAGGCGCCAGCAGGGACGTACCCTGCGCGAGGTGTCCTCGGTGGCCCGAGTCTCGCTGGGGTATCTGAGCGAAGTAGAGCGCGGCCAGAAGGAAGCGTCGTCCGAATTGTTGGCTTCGATCTGCGGTGCGCTGGCCGTGCCGCTTTCCCTTGTTCTGCGCGAAGTGAGTGAACGGGTTGCGGCCGCCGAGAACCTGGTGCCCGGTGCCGTCCACGTTCCGGACACTGTGCCCGACACCCTGGCAGCGGAGTTCGCTGGCGCGGCCTAAGAGCTAGCAACGTGAGCCCCGCCGTCCTTGATTAAGGACGGCGGTAAGGCTTTGTCCGGGCTATGTAGGACGGCGGTAGGGCTTTGTCCGGGCGCGTGAGTCGCTGGCCGCCGGGCGGGCGGTGACCGCGGGGCGGCTCGCACCGAGCGGTTGCTGCGGGCGGCCGCTATCGGTCGGGACGGCGCCGGGCTGGCAGGAGGGACACCAGAACGCCACCCGCTGGTTCGGCGGCTGCCCGAGTTCCGCAACCCGGATCGTCGTGCGACAGCGTCGGCACGGGCGGCCCGAGCGCGAGTGCACCCACTGCTCGTGGCCACGGCGGACATCGCCGGTCGTGACCTGGGTGCCGCGCTCGACGTTCGCTGTCATCAGCCGGTGTGCCAGGTCCACCAGCCCGCGCAGGTCCGCCGTTCCGCGCGAGTCCGCCTTTTCGCGCCGATCTTGGTGTCCGCGCAGGCTAGTCCCATCGCTTCCCAGCTCACGGACCGGCAGCCAGGGATTGACGCCGCGCAGGAAGCACGCCTCGCTCAGGTAGAACGTGCCGATCCCGGCGATCACCCGCTGGTCGAGCAGGACCTCGCCAATGCGCCGGTCCGGATGGGCTGCGACCCGGTTCGTCGCGTCGTCCAGGTCCCAGCCCGGAGCCAGCAGGTCCGGGCCCAAATGACCGATGATGCTGCCTTCATCGCGAGTAGCGACCAGGTCGAGCATGCCGAGGCGATGCCCGATCGTCGTCCACTGCTGGTTCGCCACGATCACTCGGATGTCGTGCTCAGGTCGGACACGCCAGCGTTCCCCGGTGCGGTGGATGTGCCAGGAGCCATCCATTCGCAGATGACTGTGCAGGGTCAGGGCGCCGATCGTCGAACCGGGCTTGGCGCCGATCGTCGAACCGGGCGGATCGCCGATCGTTGGCTCCTCGTCCCTGCCGCCCATCCTGATCAGCAGGTGTTTGCCCACGGCGACGACCTCGAGCACCTGGCGACCGGTGAGGTCCACGGTCGCCAGTGACGGCCACCGCAGGTCGCTCTTGATCAGCGGCCGGCCGGCCAGGGCCGCGTGCAATCGGCGCGCGGTCCGCAGCACCACATCGCCTTCGGGCACGGCTCTCAGTTTACGGATTCGTGCAGCGCCCGCTCGTCCTCTGCTGCGTTCGCTGATCGTCTTTGACGTTCACGCGTCGTTTGCTGCGTCCGCTCGCCGGTCTGTGGTGTCCGCGCGTTGCTAGTCGCGGTCGTCTACGCGGTCGTCTACGCGTTCGCTCGTCCGGTCGAAGCTCATCGGCAGTCGATCTCAGCGACGCTCGGCTAGCAGCGTGAGCCGGCCAGCGACGTCCTCCCGGCCGGTGCCCCGGGCCTCCTCGATTGCTCGATCGATCACTGGCCGGGGCGCGCTCTGCCCGATCGGCCCCTGCAGCGTGGTCATCAACCCGTCCCAGTCGTGCTCCAGGGCCAAGGTGAGAATCAGCAGGGCCGCGGCATTCGGATCGCCGGGACGGCGTTGCATTTCCTGAGTGATCAGCGCGTGCCCCTGGGCTGCATCCCCGGTCAGGGCCAGTACCGCACCGTGCACTGCCAGGTCGACCGACGTCCCAGGCGGCAGGGACTCCAGGACCTCCCGGGCCCGCACGGGCTGGCTCTGCCACAGCAGCTGGACGACGGACCGTTCCGGGGTGTCGGCGGGTGGCCCAGTCGCTCGAAGGCCGCCCTCGGCCGGGGGGCCGGAGAGCTCCCGGAAAGTCAGGAAATTGGTGATGATGAAGAAGGCCATGAACAGGGCCACGAAGATCTGGTCCCAGATGAGGGCCGCGTAGGCGGCGACCAAGATCCCCACAACGATGGATACTGCCGCAGCCCGGCGGGTTCGGGTCTCGGGTGAACCGGGTAGCAGTTCACGCATTGCCTGCCCGCCGTCCAGCGGCAGCACCGGCAGCAGGTTGAAGACGCTCCAGACGACGCAAGTCAAGATCCCGTATTCGAGTGCCCAGAACTGCCAGCTGCCCCAGATGACGGTGTCACCGAGGCTCTGGCGAACACCGATCAGAAGGCCTCCCAACGCCAGCCCGATCCCCGGCCCTGCCAGGGAGATCGCCAGAGACTGAACCCTGGACAGCGGCTTCGGCGGGGTGTACGTCGTCACGCCACCGAAGCCGGCCAGGGCGATCTCCGGCTGGGCTCCGTTCGCCCGCGCGAGGACGGCGTGGCCGAGTTCGTGCACCAATACCGCAATCGGCGTGATCGCCATCCACAGGCCAAACTGCATCAGTGTGCTGCTTTGGTAATAGCCGAAGACCGCCATGATGATCACGAAAGAAAGGTCCAGATGGACCGGGAAGCCGAACAGTCGCCCGCGTAGTAGCGGCCGACCGCCTTCGACGGGGCCCTCGGTGGGGCTGCTCACGCTGTGCCTCCTGATACTCCCGCGGAAGGGTCCACGGGTGTCATCATCTTCTCTCCTGCCAGCACCGCCGCGCGAGCGACCAGGCAACCTCCCAGCCAACTCGCTGCCAGTCCCCAGCTTTGTTGAGCACCAGCCTGGTCAATCCAGCGTTGTCGAGCAGCCGGGTCAATCCGGCCTTGTCGAGCGCCAGCCTGGCCATCCGGGCTTGTCGGGGCGCCAACCTGGCCATCCCCAGCCTGGGCAATCCCGCCTTTGGCTGTCTCGAGCCTGCGATGTCGTCATCGGTCAGGCGTTTGCGCTCGCTCGCCCGTCCGCTTCCACCCGGCCATTCGCTTCCGCAGGCGCGTTCTCTGCCGCCCGCCACAGGGCCGCCGCCAGCCACGCCGAGCCGAGCAGGATAAGCACGCCGTGCGCGATCCGGGCCGCCGCGGGAAGGTAGAACTGCGGGATGAACAGCGCGAATCCCAGAGCAAACAGAATGCCGCTGGATCGCGGAAGCACTGTCGTGCGCCAGATCGCGATGGCTGCGAGCACGGTGCCAATTCCCAAGAGCAGCAGACCCAGGGCGAACGTCGTGGCCGCCACGGCCCCGTAGCGGACAGCATCGGCGAGGCCCAGCAGATCAATGGGCGCTCCCGCGGCGGCCTTTCCGGCGGCCGCGTGCAGGGCGAAGTCCTCGGCTCCGTAATACGGCAAGGTCAGCCCGGCCCCGATCCAGCTCGCCAGGACCGCGGCGCCGGAGAGCGGTTCGCTGCGGGTATTTCTGAGCAGGGCATGGAGTGCCAGCAGACCTAGCGGAATCAGGATGAAGCCGATCATGGCGAACAGGTGCGAGGCGACCCAGCGGCCCGAGGCCATCGACGCGATGGCGCCGGTCACGGTCGATTCGTCATTCCACGGCCGAAACGCCGGATAGAGCAGGAACAACACGCCAGCGACGGCCAGGGCCATCGCTCCGAGGCGGACGCGATTCATCATGTCGAGTCTCCATCTGTGCAGGTGCAGTGCAGGTGGGGGCGGGGTGCGGGTGCGGGCTTCGAGGGAGAAGCAACAAGCAAGCTACTTCTCATAGCTTTAAAGCTAATAAAAATAGCTAAAGCAGTCAAGTGCGAAAGCGAGTCGGGAGCGGCTGATCAGGGCTCGGACAAGCGTGCCCGGCGCTGAGCTGGGCGATCAGGTGCCGTTGCCCCCTTGCGCCTCGATTTGGTCGCGCCTTTTGACCCTTTGAAGGGGTCAGAACACGCGACTAAATCGGCGCAGCCGAGCAACCGTGCATGATCACCGCAACCCAGGAGAGCAACCCAGGAGAGCTAGGCCGACCTCAGGCTCGGATGCGCAGACCTTTGGGAGTCGCCCGGAAGCCGGCCGCCTCCAGCGCGGCCGCCAGCGGGGCGTCGCCGACCAGGACGCCGGTGCCGTCGGTGCGTTCCACGGTGAGTCGGCCGAGCGCACCCTTCCGGACGGCGAGGGCAAGGGCGTCGGCCGCAGCCCGGAGCAGTTCGGGCTCCTCGGTCCAGGACAGCAGGGAACGCCCGCCGCGTTCCACGTAGAGGGTCAGGGTGCCGTCCACCAGCACCACGATGCCACCGGCCTTGCGTCCGGGACGATGGCCGGGGGAGTCACCTTCGCGGGCGGGCCAGGGCAGGGCTGCGCCGTACGGATTGGCCGGGTCCGCCGCGGCCAGCACGACGGTGCGCAGGCCTCCCTCGGAGGCTGCCCCCAACGATCCCGAGTACGGGCTGTCGCCGAGCGGCCGGGCCTGGGCGCGCAACCGGTCGACAGCTCCGGTGGAGGCAAATTGAGACGCACCCAAACCTTCAACGAAGTAGCCGCGCCGGACCCGCCCGGCGTCCTCAAATCCGGACAGCACCCGGTAAGCGGCGGCGAATCCGCCCGTCACCCGCTCGGCCATCACCGCCCCTCGGGTCACCACTCCGTGCCGCTCCAGCAACACCTCGGCCAGGGCGTGAGCTCGCGCGGTGCTGTCGGTCTCGCGTTCGGGCAGCAGCGACCAGCGCCCGGCCGCGACCGGCGGCCCGGTCCGGCTCGGCATCGCGGGTCGGCCGCCACCGGCTGCCCGGGCGGCCCGCAGTGCTCCGTAGCGTCCGCCAGCGCCGTACCTGGCTCGCGGTGGTGCGGCCTTCGTCCGGTGCGTGGTTCGCCCACCGGACAGCCGGGACCGCAACGCCGTTAGGGTGTCGTTGCTGATCAGTCCTGCCCAGACCAGGTCCCACAGCGCCTCGACGAGCGTGCTGTCGTCCGGGCCACCGACGGCGTCACTGAGGGTTCGGAAGAAGTAGGCCCCACCGCCGGTCAGCGCCTGCAGGATCTGCAGGTGCAACTCGTTCGGCTCAAACTCGGGTTCCGGATCGGCCAGAGTCAGCGGTGCCAGGTCGGCCGGATGCAGGGCAACCCAGCCATCCTCGCCAGGCAGACTGCCGTGGCCGGACCAGATCACTTCACCGGCCGCGGTCAGCTCGTCGAGCAGCGCCGGTGAGTACCCGGGGACTCGGCTCGGGATCACCAGCGTCTCCAGTGCACTGGCCGGCAACCAGGCACCGGCCAGTTGCTCCACCACCCGCAGTACCCCCTCGACACCGCGGGCCCGGCCACCCACGCCTTGCCACCCGGGCAGGAACCGGGCCAGATCGACGGCCGGCACCGGTTCTACCTCGGCCCGCAGCGCGGCAAGCGACCGGCGTCGCAGCGTGCGCAACACCTCGGCATCGCAGTAGTCGAGGCCTCCCGGGCTCAGCCCGCCGCCGCTCTCCAGCGGCCGCAACTCGCCCTGGACCAGCCGTCCGGCACCGACCAGCCGACGCAGGCCATCGATCACCACGGCGGTGCCGAGACCCAGCCGGGTGGCCAGTTCGGTGTGGGTGAACGGGCCGTGGCTGCGCGCGTACCGGGCCAGCAGATCGCCGAGCGGGTCCGGAACCGGTTCGGTGAACACCTCAGCGACCCCGACTGGCAAGGCCGTGCCCAGCGCGTCCCGCAGCCGGCCGGCGTCTTCCACCGCAGCCCAGCGATCCTCGCTCGCGACCCGAACCCGGATCAGTCGGCGCTGCCCTTCCAGCTCGCTCAGCCACCCGGCGACCTCGGTGGTTTCCACCGTCGGCACGTCGGCGAGAGCCGAGTTCAGGTCGAGGAGGTTCGGATCCTCAGCGCCAGCGCCAGCGCCATCAGCAGTGCCATCAGCAGTGCCATTGCCAAGGCGTCCATTGTTGGCACCGTCCGATTCTGGTCCGATGCTCGGATCCGGATCCGTGATCGATCGAGGTTCCCGGACCGGATCGGGGAGGGCGGCGGCAGTACGGGCGATCACCTCGGCGGTGGACAGCGGCCCGATCATGCGGACCAGGTCGGCCACCTGCTCCTGAGTGCGGGCGCGGCGCAGCGGCGCCAGCCGTTGCAGTTCGCGCTCGGTGCGCAGCAGGGCCGCCGGGTCGAGCAGGTCGCGCAGCGAAGCGCCCTCGCCCCGCCCGAGCAGTTCCGCCAGCAATTGCGGGTCGAGCGAGAGTGCTGCCGCCCGCCGCTCGGCCAGCGGCGAGTCACCTTCGTACAGGAACTGTGCGATATAACCGAACAGCAGGCTGTGGGCGAACGGGGACGGCGTCACCGTGGTCACCTCGACCACCCGCACCCCCCGGGATCGGATCTCCCGCATCAGCGCGGCCAGCCCGGGAACGTCGAAGACGTCCTGCAGGCACTCGCGCAGCGTCTCCAGCACGATCGGGAAACTGCCGTACTTGCTGGCCACCTCCAGCAACTGGGCAGCGCGTTGGCGCTGCTGCCACAAGGGCTGGCGCTGGCCCGGTTTGCGCCGGGGCAGCAGCAGCGCCCGGGCAGCGCACTCCCGGAACCGGGACGCGACCAGCGCCGAGCCGCCCAGTTCGGTGGTGACGATCTCCTCGACGTCGTCCGGCTCCAGAACGATGAGGTCGCTGATGTCCGGCGCCGATCCATCGTCCGTCTCGACGTCCGGCAGCCGCAGGACGATTCCGTCGTCGCCGTGCGCGGCCTGCACCTCGACGCCGAACCGCTCCCGGAACCGGGCCGCCAAGGCGAGCGCCCAGGGCGCGTGGACCTGGCCGCCGAAGGGGGAGTGCACGATCACCCGCCAGTCACCGAGTTCGTCGCGGAACCGCTCGACAACGATGGTCCGGTCGTCCGGCAGGTGGCCAGTTGCCTCCTTCTGCTCGGACAGGTAGCCGAGCAGGTTGTCGGTCGCCCACTCGTCCAGCCCGGCGAGCCGGACCCGCTCGCGAGCCGACTCGGCGTCCAACCGACCTACCTCACGGACGAAGGCGCCGAGCGCGCGACCTAGCTCCGCCGGTCGACCCTGGGCATCGCCTTTCCAGAACGGGAGCCGGCCCGGCTGACCAGGCGCCGGGGTGACCAGCACCCGATCGTGGGTGATGTCCTCGATCCGCCAGGACGACGAGCCGAGCGTGAACACGTCGCCGACCCGAGACTCGTAGACCATCTCCTCGTCCAGCTCACCGACCCGCCGGCCGGCGCCCTTGCGGGCTTCGTTGGCCCCGGCCAGGAAGACACCGAAGAGGCCGCGGTCAGGGATCGTGCCGCCGCTGGTGACGGCGAGCCGCTGGGCTCCCGGCCGGCCGGTGAGCACGCCGGTGTGCCGGTCCCAGACCAGGCGCGGGCGCAGTTCAGCGAACTCGTCGCTGGGGTAGCGCCCGGCCAGCATGTCGAGGACCGATTCGAGCACCCCACGGGTCAACCCGGCGAACGGCGCGGACCTGCGGGCCAGCGCCTCGACGTCGTCCACCGTCCACGGGTCCATCGCGACCATCGCGACGATCTGCTGGGCCAGTACATCAAGTGGGCTGGCCGGAACCGCGAGCTGCTCGATCGCCCCGGAGCGCATCCGCTCCACCACCACCGCGGTCTGCACCAGATCACCACGGAACTTCGGGAACAGCACGCCTCGGGAGACCGCACCGACCTGGTGCCCGGCCCGACCGACCCGCTGCAGACCGCTCGCCACGCTGGGTGGCGACTCGACCTGGACCACCAGATCCACCGCACCCATGTCGATTCCCAGCTCCAGGCTGGAGGTGGCCACCACGGCGGGCAGCCGGCCCGCCTTCAGCTCGCCCTCGATGATCGCCCGCTGCTCCTTGCTGACCGAGCCGTGGTGCGCCCGGGCCAGCACCGCCGGTGCGCCGACCGAGGCCCCGGACTGGGCCATCACCTGGGCCGGGGTCAGCGTTCCGGGGTCCGGCAGTTCGGGGTCGCCCGGCCCGGCCGTGCGCTCGGCCCAGATCTCATTCAGCCGGGCGGTCAGCCGCTCGGCCAGCCGCCGGGAGTTGGCGAAGACCAGCGTCGAGCGGTGCTCGGCGATCAGATCGACCACCCGCTCCTCGACGTGTGGCCAGATCGACGGCCGGTGCGGTGCGCCCGCCGCGGCGCCGGTCAGATCCTCGCCGGGCTCCACCGCCGAACCGGTGATCGCATTGCTGGCGGCGTCGAGCTCGGCCAAGTCGGGCACCGGGACGATCACCCGCAGGTCGAACTCCTTGGTGGAAACCGGTTGGACGACGTCCACTCGGGCGCCGCCGCCGAGCCAGCGGGCCACCTCGTCCACCGGGCGGACGGTCGCGGACAGGCCGACCCGCTGGGCAGGCCGGTCCAACAGCCCGTCCAGCCGTTCCAGGGACAGCGCCAGATGAGCACCGCGCTTGGACCCGGCGACCGCGTGCACCTCGTCGATGATCACCGTCTCGACCCCGACCAGCATCTCCCTGGCCCGCGAGGTGAGCAGCAGAAAAAGTGACTCGGGGGTGGTGATCAGCACGTCCGGCGGGGTTCGGGAGAAGGCCCGGCGCTCGTCCGCCGGGGTGTCGCCCGAGCGCAGGCTGACCCGGATCTCGGGCACCGGGAGGTCGAGCCGGCCGGCCGCCTGCCGGATGCCCGCCAGCGGTGAGCGCAGGTTGCGCTCGACGTCCACCGCGAGCGCCTTCAGCGGTGACACGTACAGCACACGGCAGCGATGCGCCTCATCCGCCGGGGCCGGAGCCGAGGCCAGCCGGTCGAGTGCCCAGAGGAAGGCCGCCAGGGTCTTGCCCGACCCGGTGGGGGCCACCACCAGGGCATGCCGACCGTCGCTGACCGCCCGCCAGGCCCCGACCTGGGCTGGCGTGGGTGCGTCGAAGGCCCCGGTGAACCACGCTCGGGTGGCCGGGGAGAACCGGTGAAGGACGTCGTCCGCCATGCCTGCGATCCTCACACGAGGCACCGACAATTTGGGTTCCGGCGCGGGAGACCGCTAACTCGCAGGCGCAGGCCGCCACTGGATGACATGCTCTGTCGGTGCGTATCAGCGAATTCTGGGAACTAGTGGATGGCGAGTTCGGCCGGGCACACGGCCGCAGCCTGGCCCACGACCACGTCCTGTTCCGGCTCGGCAACCGGACCGCGGAACAGGCGCTGGCCGACGGTGAGGACGCCCGCGACGTCTGGTTCGCCTTCTGCGACGCCCTTGACGTGCCGGAATCGCGGCGCTGGGGCCAGGAGCAGGCGACGTCCCGGCGCAAGGCCCGATGACTGGCCAAGGCCCGATGACTCGGCCGTCCCCGGCCCGCACCGACGCTGACGACGTCCTGATCCGGGCCAAAGGACTGACCAAGCGCTTTGGCGAGTTCGTCGCGGTGGACGGGATTGAAATCGAGATCCGCCGCGGTGAGGCGTTCGGCTTTCTCGGCCCGAACGGCGCGGGTAAGTCCTCCACGATGCGCATGATCGGCTGCGTCTCGCCGCTGACCGAAGGCGAGTTGAGCGTGTTCGGGCTCGATCCGGTCGCCGACGGCCCGGCGATCCGAGCCCGGCTGGGGGTGGTGCCGCAGCAGGACTCGCTGGACAACGAGCTCACCGTCCGGGAAAACCTGATCACCTACGGGCGTTACTTCGGTCTGTCCCGGGCGGAGGTGGCTTCCCGGGCGGACGAACTGCTGAAGTTCGCCCAGCTCACCGACCGAGCCGGAAGCCAGGTCGAGCCGCTGAGCGGGGGGATGAAACGCCGTCTGACGATCGCCCGGGCACTGGTCAACGCCCCGGAGATCCTGCTGCTGGACGAGCCGACCACCGGCCTCGACCCGCAGGCTCGGCACGTTCTGTGGGACCGGTTGTTCCGGCTCAAGCGGCAAGGCGTCACGCTCGTCCTGACCACCCACTACATGGACGAGGCGGAGCAACTCTGCGATCGGTTGGTGGTGATGGACGGCGGGAAAATCGTCGCCGAGGGATCGCCGCGTGGGCTGATCGCGGAGTACTCGACCCGTGAGGTGGTCGAGGTCCGCTACGACGAGCCGGACCAGCAGACGGCCCGCGATGGCCTGCAGCTGAGTGCGCTCGCCGAACGGATCGAGGAACTTCCGGATCGGCTGCTGATCTACGCCGATGATGGGGACGCGGTGGCCCGGGTGATCGAAGCCGGTCCGGTCCCGCCGCTGTCGTTGCTGGTCCGGCGCAGCACGCTGGAGGACGTCTTCTTGCATCTGACCGGCCGCCGGCTGATCGACTGAGGCCGGCCGAACCGGGGATGACTTTCGCACGAGGGACGGCGGTCAACGAGGGATGGCGGTCAAACCAGGGATGACGGTCGAACAGGGAATGCCGGTAGACCGCCGAGCGGACGGCCTGTCCGGGTTGCGCCGGATGCGCTGGTGGTCGGCCTTCGAATTCTGGCTCTCCAGCTACCGGCGGGTCTGGCGGGCCTCGATCTTCTCCGGTTTCCTGTCCCCATTGCTGTATCTCGGGTCGCTCGGCTTCGGGCTCGGCAGTCTGGTGGACGGTGGAGGAGCAGGTCGGATCGACGGGGTCAGTTACCTCGCGTTCGTGGCGCCGGGGATTCTCGCCGCGAACGCCATGCAGACGGCGTTCAGCGAGTCGACGTACCCCGTACTGCAGGGGACGACGTGGGGCCGGGTGTACCACGCCCAACTTGCCTCCCCTTTGACGACGACGGACGTGTTCGCCGGGCACCTCGCGTTCGTCGGGTTCCGGGTGGTGCTGGGAGCCACGGCGTTCCTGACGATCGGTGCGCTGCTCGGCGGCTTCGCCTCGGCCTGGGCGATCCTGACGCTGCCGGTGGCGGTGCTCTGCGGCCTCGCCTACGCCGGCCCGGTGATGGCCTTCGCCGTCGGTCAGGAGTCGGATTCGGGGTTCCCGCTGCTCTACCGATTCGCGATGATGCCGATGTTTCTGTTCGCCGGCACCTTCTTCCCGCTCGACCAACTGCCGATCGGGTTGCAGGCGATTGCCTGGCTGACGCCGGTCTGGCATGGCACCTCGCTGTGCCGCGATCTGGCCCTGGGATCGGCCGGACTCCTGACCTCGCTCGGCCACCTGGCGTACCTGGCGATCTGGATCGTCGTCGGGGTCTGGCTGGGCGCGCGCCGCTACCGAGCGAAGCTCGGCTCATGAGGGAGAACGCCGTCGTCAGCGCCGCGCCTGAGCGAATCGAGGGCTCATGACCGCCACGTCGGCCAAGCTGCGAGCCGGGCTGGGGCCAGTGCCGTATCCGGTCGGGTTTCGGGCCGCCAGCATGCTGGTGGAACGCAACGCCCGGGCCTCGCGGCACAGCCTGCTGGTCATTCTCAGCGGGTTCTTCGAGCCGGTGTTCTTCCTGTTCTCGCTCGGCATCGGGATCGGCGCGCTGGTCGGTGACGTCCAGTTCGAGGGCCGGTCGGTGAGTTATCAGGAGTTCGTCGCACCGGCACTGCTGGCGGCGTCCGCCATGAATGGTGCCGTCCTGGACTCGACCTTCAATGTCTTCTGGAAGCTCAAGTACGCCAAACTCTACGATTCCGTGCTGGCGACGCCGCTGAGTGCGCAGTCGATTGCGATCGCTGAGGTCTCCTGGTCGCTGCTGCGAGGGGCCGGCTACGCGACTGCGTTCCTGCTGGTGCTGCTGGTCGCGGGGTACATCTCGTCCTGGTGGGCGCTGCTGGCGCTACCGGCCGCGCTGCTGATCGGCCTGGCTTTCGCCGGCGCCGGGATGGCCGCCACCACGTTCATGCGCTCCTGGCAGGACTTCGACCTGATCCAGCTCGTGCAGCTGCCGATGTTCTTGTTCTCGGCGACCTTCTATCCGGTGTCGACGTATCCCGAGGTGATCCAGATCGTGGTCAAGTTGACGCCGCTGTATCACGGGGTCGCGCTGGAACGGGACCTGCTGCTCGGCTCGGTCGGCTGGGGCGTGCTGGTGCACATCGCCTACTTGGTCGTCCTCGGCACGGTCGGGATGTGGATCGCCGGTCGCCGGCTGGAGCGGCTGCTGCTGTCCTGAGCCGAGCGGAGCAATCCGGGGAGTCAATCGGGGGAGCAGAGGCACCTTTACTAAGTCCGAGAATGCCGGACTTATTCACAACGCCGGGCTTATTCAGAATGCCGGACTTATTCAGAATGGCGGGCGATTGCCGCTCAGGCGGTGTCGGTTCAGGCGGTGTCGGTCGCCGGAGCGGGCTGCAGCGGCGCCAAGTCGGTCAGACCCATCCGCTGCGCCAGGATCCGCGGGCTGACCCCGGTGCTGTTCACGGTATCGAGGTCCGCTCCGGCAGCCAGCAGCGCGGCCGAGGCGGAGACATCACCGTGAGCGGTGAAGACCGCCCGCCACAGCGGGGTGTTTCCCCAGCGATCGGTTGCCTGGACGTCCGCCCCAGCAGCCAGGAGGATCTTGATCACCGGGGGATGCTGTTCCTGAGCCGCGAAGTGCAGCGGGGTGAAACCGACGTTGTCGGCCTCACCCGGGTCCGCGCCTTCGGCCAGCAAACGCGTCACCTCTGCGACATCGCCGTTTGCGGCGGCATAGTGAATCGCGGAGCGCCCGAACTCGTTCTCCTCGCGGAGTGCATCGACCATATAACTCATTCTGCTCTAGTCGACAGCACCCGCCGACCACACGAGCGATGAGTGGGGGAGGTAACAATGGTCCTAGCTGTAAAGAGAGCAATGTCGCCCGGGCGTGTCGCTCGGCATCGAACAGATGTTCGGATAATCTCTGGCGTGTTCCTGTGGGCCTTCGGGCAATGGCGATCGTGGCGTCCACAGGTCACTCGAAGGCCCGGTCATCCACAGATGGTCGGGTTCCGCGCAAACTGTCGGTGGGTCGCTCTAGCGTCACCTCCGACGACATAGACACCGGTCCGGGCGTACAGCCTCTGAGGCCGGCCAACCCCGAGGTGAAAAAATGCCCGCTCCCGCAGACCGCGAAAAGGCGCTGGACACCGCGCTCGCCCAGATCGACCGCCAGTTCGGCAAGGGCTCGGTGATGCGTCTTGGTGATGACACCCGCCCGCCGATCGAGGTCATCCCGACCGGCTCGATCGCACTTGACATCGCCCTCGGCATCGGAGGCCTGCCTCGCGGCCGAGTGGTGGAGATCTACGGCCCGGAGTCCTCGGGTAAGACGACTGTCGCACTGCATGCCGTCGCAAGTGCGCAGAAGGCCGGTGGAATCGCCGCCTTCATCGACGCCGAGCACGCGCTCGACCCGGACTACGCAAAGAAGCTGGGCGTCGACACAGACGCCCTGCTGGTCTCCCAGCCCGACACCGGTGAGCAGGCGCTGGAGATCGCCGACATGCTGATCCGTTCCGGCGCGCTGGACATCATCGTGATCGACTCGGTGGCCGCTCTGGTGCCGAAGGCCGAGATCGAAGGCGAGATGGGCGATAGCCACGTCGGCTTGCAGGCTCGGTTGATGTCGCAGGCGTTGCGGAAGATCACCGGTGCGCTGAACAACTCCGGTACCACCGCGATCTTCATCAACCAGTTGCGCGAGAAGATCGGTGTGATGTTCGGCTCGCCGGAGACCACCACCGGTGGAAAGGCGCTGAAGTTCTACGCCTCGGTGCGCCTGGATGTCCGCCGGATCGAGACCCTCAAGGACGGAACCGAGGCGGTCGGCAACCGGACCCGGGTCAAGGTCGTGAAGAACAAGGTCAGCCCGCCGTTCAAGCAGGCCGAGTTCGACATCATCTATGGCCAGGGCATTTCCCGCGAGGGTGGCTTGATCGACATGGGGGTCGAGCACGCGATCGTGCGCAAGGCCGGCGCCTGGTACACGTACGAGGGTGACCAGCTCGGCCAGGGCAAGGAGAATGCGCGCTCGTTCCTTCGAGACAACCCTGATCTGGCCAACGAGCTGGAGAAGAAGATCAAGGAGAAGCTTGGCGTGGGTGCGAAGGTAGACACTCCCGCCGAGGCACCGGTCGAGTTCTGAGTTCTGCGAGGTCAGAACGATGACCATTAGCCGGCGCCGGCCCCGGGGTGTTCTGGAGGGGTCCACCTCGGGGTCGGCCGCTGATCAAGACGACGGGGCTGCTGAAGACTGGGAACGCCGTCCCCGGTCAGGACTGAAGCGACGGGCATGGCCGGATCGCGGCCGGCAGTCCCGGCTGGACCTGGACCCGGATGCGGACCCGGATGCGGATGCGGGAACAGCCTCCGGTGGTGCAGCAGACGCGGAATCAGGGCTGCGGGCCGAGCTCAGCGGACAGGCCTTGCTCGATGCGCGGCGGGGGTACCGGCCGGATGCGGAACTGGGGGCCGGGCCAGACCCGGCGCCAGGACGTCCGCAGGAATCGGAACCGAGGGCCCGGCCGGAGCTCAGCGGGCAGACCCGGCTGGATGCTCAGCGCGGGTACCAGCCCGAGTCGCGGCGACCCCCGCCCGAGCGGCGGTGGTCCCGGAACGACCCGGAGCGCCCGATCGGCTACGACCCAGAGCGATGGGCCGGGTTCGAACCCGAGGACCAGGCTCTTGATCAAGGAAGTCGCGCCGACGCCGAAACGTTGCCCGGCAACGGGTCCGGCTCCGGGCGGCCGGCGGGTAAGAAGTTCGGTGAGCGGACCGGCCTGAGCTCTCAACGCCGAGCCGACCGTCCGAAGCGGCAGTCGTCTGCGGAAGAACGAACGCAACGCACCGCTCAGCGACGGGAGAAGGCGGCATCCGCCGTTGCCGCGAACCCGGTCGCGGCGGCTAAGTCGATCGTCCTGAGTCAATTGACGATGGGGCCGCGCACCCGGGCTCAGCTGCGGGCGGCGATGAGGCGAAAGGACATTCCCGAGGACGTCGCGACTGCCGTGCTCGACCGCTTCGAAGAAGTCAACCTCGTCGATGACCAGGAGTTTGCCCGGCAATGGGTACAGAGCCGGCACCTGGGTCGGGGGTTGGCTCCGAGGGCGCTGGCGTACGAACTGCGCCAGCGCGGGGTCGCCGACGAGACGGTCAAGAACGCGGTCGAGGAGGTCACCCCGGACGACGAACTTGCGGCCGCCCGCGAGCTCGTCCGGCGCAAGGCGGCAGCCATGCGCAACGACGACCCGCAGCGCCGGATCCGCCGGCTCGCCGGGATGCTGGCCCGAAAGGGATACGGCGGTGGGGTGGCCATGCAGGCGATCCGCGAGGAGCTGGCCGACCTCGCGGAATCCGCTGATGAAGCCGAATTCGGCTTCATCGATGGCGATTCCGATCTCGACTAGGGCCTTCGCTCGACTAGCCGGCCCGGCCCATTCGATCCGTAACATGGAGCGGGCGAGTATACTAAAAGCTATACTCGCCTGGTGGGCAACGATCAGTGGGATGCCTTCCTCGTCCATGAGGTGCGCGAGTGGATCGATGGTTTGGATGTCACCACTTATGCGAGGGTTGTTCAGGCGATCGACCTGCTCGCGGAGGTTGGCCCTGGGCTCGGTCGGCCGTTGGTGGACACGATCGCTGGCTCGACATTACCGAACCTGAAGGAGTTGCGGCCTGGCACAGTGAGGATCTTGTTCTGTTTCGACCCATGGCGGTTGAGCATTCTGCTGGTCGGCGGCGACAAGTCTGGTCGATGGAACGCTTGGTACGACAAGGTAATCCCGCTTGCCGAGCACAGGTACGAGATATATCTGAAGGAACGTGGCCAGGAGGAGAACTAGGACCATGAGTGGACATGTGCGGTGGGCCGACGTGCGGTCCGAGTACGTCGCGCGAGCTGGCGGCGAGCAGTTGGTTGAGGAGGGCAAGCGGGAACTTGTCGCCGTCGCGCTAGGTCACCGCCTCGCTGAGGTTCGCCGCGTGCGCGGTCTCACTCAGCAGCAGGTTGCCGATCGGATGGGCGTCACCAAGGGACGGGTCTCCCAGATAGAGCAGGGCAAGATTTCCGGACAGGATGTCGTTGCTCGATTCGCCGCTGCCCTCGGTGGCCGCCTTCATCAAGCTATCTATTTCGATGACGGAAACATCGCCGCGATCGCCTGATTCGTGAGGTTGTCTGCGGAAGAACGAACGCAACGTACAGCTCAGCCGACCGCGAGCTCGTCCGGCGCAAGGTCGCTGCCACGCGCAATCACGACCCGCACCTCGGTTCAGATTGCCCGACCCGGCATGCCCCCGGCGCCACCATCAGTTTGAAGTTCGGGGAATCCCCGTTGGTCAGAATGTAGAACACGCCGTGATCGCCGCGATGGTGCTCCACACCTTGGCGGCGGGGCTCGACTACGGTAATCCAACCCAGCGGGTCGTGGCCGTGACACGTGAACTTCGCTTGTCAGCGACCTGCTCATCGAAATCATCAGGTAATCGTCGGTTTTGGTGCCGAGGGCGACGAAGAAGCGCTCGTCGTCCTCTTGGAGGATCCGCTCATCGCCGGCACTGGGGCTGCCGACGATGTGTCGTCAAACCTCGAAGGGCTGCTTCGTCGCGTCCTGGCGTCCGACCCGTCCGAAGAAGCCACGACCGCAACGTAGTCCGGAAGCGCGGGCGCAACGCACGGCTCGGCGTTTCGCCGGGCGCTGGCGTATGAGCTGCGTCAGCGCGGGGTCACGGACGAAACGGTGAAAGAGGCCGTGGCAGAGGTGAGTCCGGACGACGAACTGCTTGCCGCCCGGGAACTTGTCCGGCGTAAGGCAGCCGCCATGCGCAACGACGACCCGCAGCGGCGAATGCGCAGGATCGCCGGGATGCTGGCCCGGAAGGGTACAGCGGCGACGTGGCGATGCGCGCGATCCGCGAGGAACTGGCCGACCTCGCCGAATCCGCCGACGAAGCCGAATTCGGCTCCGAGGACGACGCAGGTCTCGACTAACTCAGCCTGACCAAGTCCTGGCTCCAGTACGAGTTCCGACGGTGGGGTACCTCACACGTACCCGCACCGCATCCGAAAGCGGTTGTCGCTGAGGGGCGTTGGATCAGTGACCGACGGTGAATCGCTGGCGCGAGCGCTGCGGCTTCTCGATCTCGTCGACGAAGGCGAGCGCGAGGTCGGTTCCGGAGATTTCCGAGCTGCCGTCGTCCTTGGTCACCAGGACCTCGCCACCCGTGCGGTAGGTGCCGGTTAGGAGATGGCGGTGTGCCCACGTGAGGCAGCCTCCCGGGCGATGTTCCCGCCGGTGTACCCAGTTCCGCCGAAGACTGCGATCGTGGCCATCCCGAACCTCCATAATAGGTGAACGTTCAGATACTTTTACCACGGGTCTGCGGCCACGGCCTGCTCCCCGCACCGTCAGCCGACGTGCGTGCGGGCCTTCGGTCGGTGCTGTGCTCCCGTCCGTGGTGGGGTAGCTGGCTCTGCAGTGGCGGACGCTGGCAGGCAGGCGCGCTTGGAGGGCCTGGAGTGGGCTAGAGCTTGACGCGGCGACCGCGGCCTATCTCTTCGGCGTCGTCGTCCGTCACTACCGCGAAGGCACCGGCCGGGACGACGGGCAAGGCGGCTACCCGAGCGGCCACTCCGAGAAGGTGATCAAGTTTCGCGCCGGTGATGAAGAAGGCGTAAACCCGGCCGACTTCCTCGCCCTCGTCGAAGACCTCGATCTCGCCGCTTTCCTCCAGACCGGCCAGGAAATCGTCGACGACCCGGATCCAGGGGAACGGGTAGGCGTCGTCCGGCAGACCGGCCGGTGACACCAGCGGAACGTGAATCTCAACAACGGTTTCAGCCACGCCGGGAGTATGGCGTATCACCGACCCGAGCCCGCACGCAGACGCCGACCCGCAGTCCGGAGGATCGGTTCACCGCCGCTGACCAGGTGCTGGCCAGGCGTGCTGACCAGGTGCTGGCCAGGCGTGCTGATCAGGCGGCGGCAGCCTGTCCGAGTCCTGGCTCCAGCACGAGTGCCGACGGTGGGGTGCCTCCGCTGGCCCGGCCGCGAGCCAGTCGAGCCTCGACGTACACGGCCAGCCGGGAGAGCGCGAAGTTGATCAGGATGAAGATGGCTGCCACCACGAACAACACCTGCAGCGGGTTCGACAGCACCTCCTTGATCTCCAGGCCGGTGCGGAGCAATTCCACGTACACGCCGATCACTGCGGCGAGCGAGGTGTCTTTGAGGATCACGACGAGCTGGCTGATCAAGGCCGGCAACATCACCCGGAAAGACTGCGGCAGCAACACAATGGTCATTGTTTGCAGGTTGGTGAAGCCGTTCGCCAGGCCGGCCTCGCGCTGCCCGCGGGGCAGCGAGGCGACCCCGGCACGCAGGATCTCGGCGATGATCACGCTGTTGTACAGGGTCAGCGCTATCACCACGTACCAGAGCCCATCCGGGCCGGGTAGCGGGCCGACGTTCAATCCCCAGTCCGGAAACACCCGATAAGCGATGTAGATCATCACGATCACGGGCAGCCCGCGCAGCAACTCGATCAGGGTCACCAACGGGATCCGGCCTCCCCGCCCGGCCATCATCCGGGCCACTCCGAGCACGGTGCCGCACACCAGGGACAGCACGATGGACAGCGCAGCGGCCACCAGCGTGGCACGCAGCCCGATGCCGATCCGTTTCCAGACCAGATTGAAACTCTCGTGGGAGGGGTCGATCAGCGGCCCCCATCGCTCCATGGAGAACTGCCCCTGATCGTTCAGTCGGTTGTACACCACCCAGAGCAGGGCAATCAGGAGCACGGTCGCGACGGCGCTGCCGATCACGGCGCGACGGCGCGCTCGAGGCCCGGGGACGTCGTACAGCACGGACGTGGTGGCACTGCTCATCTGACGATCACCGCTCTGCGTTCGAGGACCTGCAGGATCAGCCCGGAGGGAATGGTGATGCACAGGTAGAAGAGCCCGATCGCCAAGAACACCGGTGTCGAGGCGTATCCCTGAGCACTGGTCAGCCGGATTCCGGAGCTGAAGAGCTCGCCCGCCACACCAAAAGCGCCGACTACGGCGGAGTTCTTGAACATCGCGATCAGCACGCTGCCCACCGGGGGGATCGACGACCGGAACGCCTGGGGCAGGATCACCTCGCGCAGGCTCTGGCTGAAGGTGAGGCCGATGGCCCGGGCCGCTTCGGCCTGACCGGCCGGCACCGAGTTGATCCCGGAGCGCAAGGCCTCGCAGACGAAGGCCCCCGTGTAGATCACCAATGCGGAGATGCCGAAGAGGTAGTACGACGCGTTGACGCCGATCTCCGGCAGACCGAAGGCAATGAAGAACAGCACCACGGTCAGCGGGCAGTTCCTGACCAGGGTGACGTACATGGCACCGAAGCCGCGCAGCGGAGCGACCGGGGAGACCCGAGCGGCTGCGATCACCGTTCCGACCAGCAGGGCGCCGACCATCGCCCAGAGGCAGATGCCCAGCGAACGCAGGAAGGCGTCGCCGAACAACCCCCAGTTGTCTGTGATCGCATTCATCGAGCAACTCCTCGGCAGAGGCCGGATTGGCGCCCGCCCCGCCGTCGGGATGGCCGACGACGGGGCGGGGTGCGGTGGGGCGGGACGCTAAAAAGGGTGGTGGATCAGGCGCACGCGGCAGCTGTCGGCAGGGTCGGGACCGTGGAGCCCTCAACCTTGCCGGCCGTCGACGTCCAGGCCTTCTCATAGCTACCGTCGGCCGCCGCTGCCTTCAACGTGTCGTTGATGAAGGTGCAGAAGGCG
>JANNPJ010000597.1:0-1650 GCA_031400005.1 Kineosporiaceae bacterium
GTAGCGCACCGCCGCCCGGTCGACCGCCCGCTCGGCATCCGTCAGCGTGATCAGGGGCGGCCCGGCTTCCGCTGCCTCCGCATCCACGCCGTCCACCCCAGGGACGCCGTCCACACCATCCACGCCGTCCACCGCAGGGACGTCGTCCGCCTCGGGGAGTTGATCGGCGCTGAACAGCCCCCTGCTGGCCGGCCGGGCCGCCCCTTCGGCGAGCGCGCTGCCGGCCGCCGCCTCCAGCGCGGTCAACGCGCGCCGGGCATCACCTGCGGCCAACCGAACGAGGTGGTCAGCGGCCTCCTCGGACAGCCGGACCCGGCCGCCCAGGCCCCGCGGATCGGCGACCGCCCGCCGAACCAAGGCACCGATCGCGGTGTCGTCCAGCGGCCGCAGAGTGAGCAGCAGGGACCTGGACAGCAGCGGTGCCACCACGCTGAACGAAGGGTTCTCCGTGGTCGCCGCGACCAGGATCACCCAGCGGTTCTCCACCCCGGGAAGCAGGGCATCCTGCTGGGCCTTGGTGAACCGGTGGATCTCGTCGAGGAACAACACGGTCCGCAGGCCGTGCAGATCCCGCGCGTCCCGCGCGTCCTCCATCACCCGGCGGACATCCTTCACCCCGGCGGTGATCGCGGACAGCTCGACGAACCGGCGCCCGACCGTCTGAGAGACGACGTGCGCCACGGTGGTCTTGCCGGACCCCGGCGGCCCCCAAAGGATCAGCGAGGCCGGCCCGGCGACGCCGTCCGCGCCCTCAGCCAGCCGATGCAACGGAGAGCCGGGAGCGAGTAGGTGCTCCTGGCCGACCAGTTCGGCCAGCGTCCGCGGTCGCATCCGAACCGCCAGCGGCAGCCGGTCTCCCCCAAGGCTGCCCTCACCGGGCAAGTCGTCGGGATCAGCGGAGAACAAATCAGCCATCAGTCGAAGGCTATCCGGCTGCCCGTTGACCTCCCGACGCACCACCCGGCGAAGTGGCCTCAACTCGATGTGTGCGCGCACGATGACCCGTTGGCGGTGTAATCGTGCGCGCACACGTCACGAGTGGGCGGTCAGGCTCACGAGTGAGCGGTCAGGCCTTGGCCGGGGCGGAGGCCGACTTTGCCGGGGTGGGAGCGATCTCGACCGGCGGCGGGACGAAGTCGACGCCTGCTTCTTTCCGCTGCTGCGCGGTGATCGGGGCCGGAGCGCTGGTCAGCGGGTCGAACCCACCACCGGACTTCGGGAACGCGATCACCTCACGCAGCGAGTCAGCACCGGCCAGCAGCATCACGATCCGGTCCCAGCCGAGCGCGATCCCGCCGTGCGGCGGGGCGCCGAACTTGAACGCCTCGAGCAGGAAGCCGAACTTCTCCTCAGCCTCGGCCTTGTCCAGGCCCATCAACGCGAAGACCCGTTCCTGGACCGCGCGCTGATGAATACGGATCGAGCCGCCGCCGATCTCGTTGCCGTTGCAGACGATGTCGTAGGCGTAGGCCAGCGCGTTGCCCGGGTCGGACTCGAACCGGTCGATCCATTCCGGCTTGGGCGAGGTGAAGGCGTGGTGGACGGCGGTCCAGGCGCCGGCGCCGACCGCCACATCGCCGCTGGCGGTGGCGGTGGCGCTGGGCTCGAACAGCGGTGCGTCGACGATCCAGACGAACTGCCACTGGGTCT
>JANNPJ010000260.1:0-1890 GCA_031400005.1 Kineosporiaceae bacterium
TCCCTGCCTGGCGGCGCCCGATCGCTCTCCGACCCGGGCAGCGTTCGATCGCTCTCCGGACAGGTCGGCAGTCGATGACGCAGGAGGCACAGATGCAGAATGAGATGCTGACCGCGGTCGGTACCCGCGAGCTGGTTCGACGGTTGGTCAAAACGGTGTATCAGCAACGGCAGTTCGATGCTGTGGAAGAGTACTTTGCACCCGACTACGTCGATCACAGCCCGGCGTCCGGCCCACCGTTCGGCTCGGCGTCCAGCCCGGGCCAGTCCGGCTTGATCGCCTGGCTCGAGACGTTGTCGCAGACGTTCCAGGACCTGACCGTGACCATCGATCACCTGCTTGTTCAGGGCGAGTTAGCGCTGGCCTTGCTGACTTGGCGGGGGCAATCGAGGACGTCGGGAGAACCGCTGGAACTAGGGACGGCGGACCTGTTCCGGATCGAGGCCGGCCGGGTGGTCGAGCACTGGGACGTGATCGACTACGCACCGTTGACTGTCTTCGGTCTCCCTGCGCTGACTCAGGTCGAACCCGCCGGGTCGGAGGCCGACCGAAGCGATCTGACCGCCATGGAGCTGGCGAACCTTGCTCTGGTGCAGCGGGTCTGGGTCGAGCTGATGAACCGACATGAAATCGAGCATCTGCCGGACTATTACCGATCCGACTACATCCAGCACAACAAGTTCGCAGCGGATTCGGGCGCCGGGCTGGCGGGCATGACCGAGTTCTTCACCGCGATGTTCGCCTTGGTCCCCGATCTCACCAGCACGATCACCCAGATCGTGGTGGACGGCGACCTGGTCGGCCTGTTCGCCGTCTGGCGCGGACACCAGGCCGACACCGGAACCGAGCTGGAGCTGAACACCGCCGACCTGCTGAGGATTCAGGACGGTCTGATCGCCGAGCATTGGGACGTCTTCGACTACGCCGCCATCGCCCGTTTCGCCGTCACCCCCGACCCGGACGCAGCCCCATAGCAAGCGGGCAGCCGTGCATGATCGCGGGTTGAGAGGGGGGCAGCTGTGCATGATCGCGGGTCGGCCGGCGGGAACTGTGCATGTATGACGTGACACATTGGCCCGCATCGGTGCCATGTGACGACCCTGCTGGCCAATTCGGCAGTCCCGAACTATCCGTAACCTGCGCGGTTGGCTGGCCGGCTGTCGAAGCTCCCGTCATGCTCAGCCGATACTCCCGCTACCCACCCGAAATCATGATCAGCGAGCACATCGTGGTGGCTACCCTGAGCATCGCCGTTGCGGGGGTGCTGTGCCCCTGGAAAACCGGTGATCGAGGCTCGGATCTGCCCTGAGAACCGGTTTTTGAGGGGCACAGCAGCGATTCCCGACATCCCCTTGGAGTCCAGACCGGTGCTGGCCGCCGTCCGGTCTTGGCTTTCGGGATTGGCCAGCAGGGTCGGCTACGGGGTCATCGTGCGCGACGAAGTCGAGGAAACAGGCACGCCAGCCAATTAGCCAGCAGGGTCGGTGGCTGGGCCGAAACCGGCAACCACTTCACGACGAGGTCAGTTCACCTGTCGCCCCGTCGATGTGCCAAACTGACGACGTCGAGAGCCTTCGGACGCTCGACAACCTGATGACGGGTGCGTTCGGACCGGCCGTGATGGCCGGTTCTGGGAGTACCTGCCGCAGGTGGGAGGACTGGCCGAGTGGCCGATGGCGACGGTCTTGAAAACCGTTAACGGAGTGACCCTTCGTTCGGGGGTTCGAATCCCTCGTCCTCCGCTTGAGTAGTGGTTTCGCGGCGTGACCTGCGCCGATGCGGTTTGAGACCGCTGGCCCGCCGCCGGGCCGGCGTCCGGCCGTCAACCGCCAAATGCGGCTGGTTGTGTCCGGGCAGATGGGCGGCGGCCGGTCACCGGGTCAGAGAATC
>JANNPJ010000271.1:0-20486 GCA_031400005.1 Kineosporiaceae bacterium
GCACTGACCCCGAGGATGCCCGTCACCCGCTCCGGGTGGCGAGCCAGGAGCTCCGTGGCGACGACGCCGCCGACTGAGTGGCGACCACGGCGAAGGTCGGCCAGCTACGCGGTCCTCACCTCTCATCCGGATCTGGTGCCCCTGTACCTGACCCGCCAAGGAGCGCGCGGACCCCACGCCGTCCGGCTCGGAGCGGCCATGGACGGCTTGCTCACAACGGCCGGGGTCAGCTCGGCGAATGCCGCCGCCGCCCGACGCGTGCTGATCATCCACACCATCGGCTCTGCCGCGTTCGCCACTGGCGCCGGGATGGAACCGGACACCCACCCGCTGTCCGCCGAGGACTCTCGGCGGACCTTCGCTCGCAGCCTGCACTGGCTGCTGGGATCACTCACGACATCGGCGCCGAGACGGGACGGTGAGCGCCGGGTGGGCCGACAGCGCGCAGTCGGGTGACCCCACCGTCCTGATCACGAGGTTGGTCCATCCGTGCTGGTATTGTCCGCTTGGGTCGAGCAAGTCCTGATCAGGGAACTGCTCGACGGCGGGACGAGTCGGCTCGGGTACCTCGACGGTAACTCGACGACGTGGGACCGCCATCGCGAGGTGGTCGGGCAGCATCTTCGCCCGACGCGATTGCCC
Source organism: Kineosporiaceae bacterium (assembly GCA_031400005.1). Taxonomy (GTDB): domain Bacteria; phylum Actinomycetota; class Actinomycetes; order Actinomycetales; family Kineosporiaceae; genus JANNPJ01. The sequence continues at coordinate 643 of JANNPJ010000271.1, forward strand.
ACCGAGCGGATCGGCGGCTTACGCCATCTGGACGACGTCCGTCGCCGACCTGGGCTGTCGCTGAACCGTAGGCGACCCTTGGACGTATGCCTGTTCGGTGCGGCCAACGGCCTGCTCGCACTGCGATCACGGACCGCACAGACCACCAACCCGGGCCCCAGCTCGAAAGGATCTCTTGACTTGCCGCTCACCACGCGTTTCCATCGATCGCGGGCTGCAGGACAGCCGGCCGTCGAGAAGGACCTCGTGAACGACGTCGACGGCGTCCACACGACCAAGGGTGAGCACGATCTCCCAGCGAACGACGACGAGAACACCCCGACCCCCGAGCACACCGGTGGAGACGGCCCGAGGTCGGCAGAGGGCACCGATGGTTCCCGTCGGCGGCGTCCCGTCGTGGGCCGGGTGCTCACCGCGCTGGCCTGCGCGCTGGTGCTGTTCGCGCTGATCGGTCCCAACCGGATCGAGAACCTTACGCCGAGCGCTTTCCTCCGGATCCCGATCGAAGGGCTGCTGTACGTCGCCTTCTTCCTCGCCCTGCCGTCCGCGGCGACCCGGCTCGGAAAGGTCGTGGCGGTGCTGGCCGGCCTCGGCCTCGGCCTCCTGACCATCGTGAAACTGCTCGACATGGGCTTCTACGCGACCCTGAACCGGTCGTTCGACGGGATGCTCGACTTGCCTCTGGCAGGCAACGCCCTGGACTACCTCACGGACTCGAACGGCCGTCCCGCCGCCCTCGGCGTCGCGATCGCGATCGTGGTGCTGATCATCGCCGTGCTCGTCCTGATGACACTGTCGGTCCGCCGGCTGACCCCGCTGGCGGTTCGCCACCGCGACGTGAGCCGCCGGAGCATCGTGGTGCTCGGGGTGGCGTGGGCGGCGCTCGCGGTACTCGGAACCCAGCTCGTCCCGCGGACGCCGGTCGCCTCCCGCAGTGCCGCCGCGATCGCCATCAGCCACCTCCGGCAGATCCCCGCCGACCTGCGCGATGCCCGCGAGTTCAAGCGGCTGGCCAGGGTGGACGCATTCCGCGACACCCCGGGCGATCAGCTTCTGACCGGGCTGCGCGGCAAGGACGTCGTCCTCACCTTCATCGAGAGCTACGGGCGCAGCGCCCTGGAGAACCCGGATCTGGCCCCCCAGGTCAACGCGGTGCTCACCGACGGCAACACCCGGCTGCGCGCGGCCGGGTTCGCTGCCCAGAGCGGCTGGCTCACCTCCCCCACTGCGGGCGGTGGCAGCTGGCTGGCACAGTCCACGCTGCTGTCCGGCCTCTGGGTGAAGAATCAGGGCCTCTACAACACGTTCATCGCGAGTGACCGGATGACGCTGAACGGCGCCTTCCGGCGAGCGGACTGGCGGACGATTGCCGTCGTCCCAGGAATCAAGAAAGCCTGGCCGGAGGCCCGAGTTTTCGGCTTCGACAAGATCTATGACGCACATCACCTTGGCTACCGGGGCCCGCGTTTCGCCTGGTCCTGGATGCCCGATCAATACGTGCTCTCGACCTTCGAACGGACTGAGCGGGCGATTCCCGATCACGCCCCGATGATGGTCGAGATGCCGCTCACCTCGAGTCACATGCCATGGACGCCGCTGCCCTCGCTGGTCGATTGGGACGACGTCGGTGACGGTTCGATTTTCAAGTCGATGGCCGCCGGCGGGAAGGCGAAAGGCAACTCGTACAACGACGCCACGGCCGTGCGCACCCGGTATCGCAAGGCCATCGAATACAGCCTCAGCACAGTCATTTCCTATCTGGAGAAGTATGGCGACGACAACCTGGTGATGGTGTTCCTCGGTGACCACCAGCCGATGCCGCTCGTCGCCGGAAAGGGATCAAGTCACGACGTGCCAATCACGATCGTGGCCAAGGACCCGAAGGTGCTGGACCGGATCTCCGGGTGGGGCTGGCAGGACGGTCTCAAGCCCGGGCCGAACAGCCCGGTATGGCCGATGAGCGCCTTCCGGGATAAGTTCCTGACCGCTTTCGGACCGCAGGGCCAGGCCTCCGCTCCAGCTACACAGGTGCCGAGTCCGACGGGAAAATAGCCGGCTTACCCTCCAACGGGCGGGTCGTTGGAGAGGACCGGCTGAACTGTTTTGCCCGCCCGGTCGTATCAATCCGCGGAACAAAGTGAGGGAGGCGTGCATGCGATCATGCACCGGACGGCTGGACACAGTCATGATCCGAAGGGTCTGGCGCTGGAGCCGGCTGATCGGTGGCGCGGGAATCCTCGCGCTGCTTGGGTGGCGACTCGGTAGCGAGCCGTTCTTGAACGGGTTGCGCGTGGTCGACGGCACGACCGTGCTGATGGCGCTGGCCATCGGTGCGATGACCACGGTGCTGAGCGCCTGGCGGTGGTCCCTGGTAGCCAGGGGCCTGGGGATGCGAGTTCCGCTTCGCAATGCCATCGGTGATTACTATCGGTCTCTCTTTCTTAACTCAATGTTACCAGGTGGCGTGCTGGGAGATGTGCATCGCGCGGTTCGGCATGGGCGTGGTGTCGGTGATGTCAGGCAGGCAGTCAAGGCGGTGGTGCTGGAGCGCACCGCCGGGCAGATCGTCCTGGTCAGTTCGGTCGTGACGGTTCTCGTCCTGGCCCCACACCCGGCGCTGCCGCAGGTATCGACCACGACGACGGCGATCGCGCTGGTCGTGGCCGTGAGCGCGGCTGTCCTGGTCTGGCGCGGCACCGCCCGCTGGGCCGCAACGGTGCGCGCCTGGACCCGCGACGTGCGATCCGGGCTGCTCTCCAGTGGCAACCGGCTCGGCATCCTCACCGCCTCGATCGGCATCCTGGCCGGGTACCTGGTCACCTTCCTGATCGCGGCGCGGGCCGCCGGCTCGACAGCCTCGACCGCGCAACTTGTTCCACTGCTCATGCTCGCTCTGTTGGCGATGACGCTTCCGCTCAACGTCGGCGGTTGGGGCCCGCGCGAAGGCGCGACGGCCTGGGCCTTCGGTGCCGCCGGACTGGGCGCCGCCCAGGGCCTGACCGTCGCGGTGGTGTACGGGATGCTCGCGCTCATCGCCAGCCTTCCCGGTGCTGCGGTGGTAGCGGCCGACTGGATCGCCCGCACCCGCGCCGAACGCCAACCGCAACCCGCGACTGTCACGACGACGGCCTTGGTGGCTGTCTCATGACCCGTCCCGGCCATCTCGTGACCGTCGAACCACATCAAGGAGATCCGATGACCGAGGCCATGCCCACGATGACGCCGCCGCGCCGATCGCTCACCGCGGTCCGGCTCGACACGGTTCCGGAGGCCACGGTTCCCGAAGCCACGATCCGTAAGCAGGTGAGCGTGCCGTTGCGCTTCGCCGACGGCTATCAGACCAGCGCGCTGGTGACGACGTTCGACGGGCTGGTCGATGGCAAGGAGCACCTGGCCTTCAGCCTCGGCGACTGGGAGGGCGCACTGCGGCGCTCGGCCGACGGTGGGTCGGCACCGATGGTCCGCCCTCACAGCGAGTGCCTCACCGGCGATGTGTTCGGCAGCCAGCGCTGCGACTGTGGTCCGCAGTTGCGCGAGGCCGTGCAGCGCATCACCGAGGCCGGGGGGTTCCTGCTGTACCTGCGCCAGGAAGGCCGCGGCATCGGGCTGTACAGCAAGCTTGACGCCTACGCGCTTCAGGATCACGGGTTGGACACCTACCAGGCGAACCTGGCCCTCGGTCGGGACGAGGACGAGCGCGACTACACGGTGGCGGCGCAGATGTTGCACACGCTTGGAGCAGACCGGGTGGCGCTGTTGAGCAATAACCCCGACAAGGCGGAGCAGCTCATCGATCTCGGAGTTCAGATCACCGAACGGATTCCCACCGGCGTCCACTTGTCCCCCGACAACGCGAACTACCTCTCAACGAAGGCGCTCAAGAGCGCACACACCATCGAGATGCCCTTCAACTGACTCTCCACCAGCCATGATCATGCGCGAACTGACACAACCGAACCGGCTCAGCGTCACTTCGCGCATGATCACGTAGGGTTTGGCGCGAGGACTACGTTCGGGTCGCGAGGAAGTCGAGCACCCGCTCGGTGAGCAGGGTGGCGGCCGACTCGTCGTACGACGGCAGGCTGCTGTCGGCGAACAGGTGCTGCTTGCCGGCGTAGAGGAACAGTTCGGCGGCCGGCGTCGTCTCGACCAGGGCACGGGCCGCCTCGAGATCGCCTTCGCCGGCGAAGAACTCGTCGCCGTCCATGCCATGGATTTGGACCGGCACTCCCGGTGGCCATTGATCGCCGAACTCGGCGATCGGGATGCAGGAGTGGAACAGCAGCGCACCCTTGGCCCCGGCCCGGGTCTGGGCCAGCATCTGGGCCGGCAGCACACCGAGCGAGAAGCCGGCATAGACCAGTTCGCTGGGCAGCCTTTCGGCGACGATCCGGCCCCGCTCGATGATCGCGGCGAACCCCGTCTCCTGGGCGTAGTTCGCGCCGTCCTCCTGGGTGTCGAAGACCTGCCCCTCGAACAAATCCGGAACGTGCACGGTATGGCCTGCGGCCTTGAGCTTCTCGGCGAAACCACGGACGCCGGACGTCAATCCGTGCACGTGGTGGAACAACAGAATCTCGGCCATTCGCATCCCCTTCCACTGCGTAACTCTCACTGCGCGGCCCAAAGGCCCGTAGAGACGATCCTCTCCTACTTTCTGCGTGGTGATGAGCCGGTCAGGATGAGCTTTCGCCGAGGAGCCGGGTCAGCCGGGCGCGTAGCGATGGAACCCGGTGCGCGTTACCGTGCAACTCGACGTACTGGTCACCGAAGGCAGCCAGCAGTGCGTCATCGAGACGCCGGACCGCACCGGGCGGATAGCGGTAATCCATCCGCGCATTCAGATCCAGTTCGTTCACCGGCCGGAGTACCTCACTGAGCTCCTCGAGCGAGGTGATGGCCAGTTCCAGCAGCAGACCGGAAATCCAGGTGTAGTGGTCGGTGCGTGACCAACCGGCATCCGCGTACTGGCCGGCGAGGAAAGCCGCCAACTCGCGCGGGTCGATCCGCGGGTCGTCGTCCTGGGACTCCAATACGTCCGCCGGGCTGGTACGCAACCGATCTCGGATGGTGGAGAATTCTCGATCGGCCAGTTCGAGCAGACCGGCGGCGAGCGTGAACCTGCGGTCGAACTCTGACGCGTGCTCGTCGGGAACTGTTCCCTTGTAACGGATATCGTGCTCGAACTCGGCCCAGGCATGCTGCAGTACGGTCCGGATCTGGACCGAGGCGACCCGCCCGCGCAGCGGCTCGTACGGCGGTTGGCTCTCCCTGGCGGCGTCCAGGGCGATCAGCAGGTGTCGGCTGGCATAGCCGAAGCGTCCCTGGCTGGCGGTCTCCTGCCCCATGTCCCGGTCGTCTTTCACCAGCACCTGGTCGGCCAGCAGGTCCGCGACGGCGGCGACATCGCTCAGTACGTAGGTGATCACCCGGACGCCGAGCTGGTCGGTGATGTCACGCAAGGGGTCCGCGTACAGCAGCTTGCCATCGACCCGACGGGCCGCCTTGCCGGCGAAGGACGCGACGGTCTTCGTCCTCCCGGTGATGCTCAGGTAGTTGATACCGGCCTCATCCAGGATCGCCGTCACCAACGCAATGAACCGCGCCCCGGCATCGATGATCACCGGCTGCTGAGCGGAGTACTCCTGAACCGCCGCCAGCACTGTCTCCTCACCAGCAGAAACGTCCGAGATCGACGGAACCGCCGAGAGCGCCGGCGAGATCGACGGAACCGCCGGGACCACCGGGGTCGCCGGTCCGGCAACCTGCTCGACCCGCGCGGTCGGACTATGGCCTGCAGGCAAGGTCGGGGTGACGATATAGCCCTCGTCGAAGTCGCCGTACGTCGTTGTCCGTCCCGGTTCGCGGGTGGCGAACAACGCGAGGTAGGCGCAGAGGACGGCGTCAACCTGGTCCTCCACGACACGCAACTGGCTCTTACGGGTCGCAGTCTCGACTGCCTCGACGAGTAGCGACCAGCCCGATCGCGGCGGGTCCAGCAGCAACGGCGGCTCGGCGGCGGCCAACCCCTCGATCAAGCCCATCAGGACCATCAGCTCACCGCGGAGCATCTCGCGGTCACGGCCCGGCTTGTTCTTGTACCTCAGCGTGCGGCCGAGCCGGAACAGTGCCACTGTCGCCGGATGCGGGTAGACCTCGATCGCCCGCCGGGCGCGACCCGAGCGCGGATTCAGGTCCAGGCCCAGTTGCGCGCTCAGCCGAGCGCCGCGTGGCGTCTTACGGAACTCAGGCTTCGCCGTGTTGGACGGGTGCGCACCGGCGTCGAACCGGGCGAAGTCCCGATTGAGCGCAGCCTCGGCCGGTCGATTCCCGGTGGCATTCTTGACGATCAGCGGCGCATCGAAGGCCACCAGGCAGTCACCCTTGAGATACGGAGTAAGCGTCTCGACGATCTCCGTATCGGACTGGACCGCGCAGATCTGCACCAGCAGCCCTTCGCCATCGAGCACGGCCAGACCGGTAGGGCTGCGCTCGCCCCAAGCGAGATCGACGCCGACGAAATACACGAAGAGCAGACTGCCCTACAACTGCCCGTCTTGGGGGAACGACTGCCCGTCTTGGGAAAGACAGGACCGGCCTGACGACAAGGAGCACTCATGGCCTCGACCGCTGACCCGGCCGCCGTCCGCGGCCTGTCCGAAAGCACCCTGGCGCCGGAGCATCTGCGAGCCATGCCGGCGAGCATCCCGCCGGCGCCGTGGGAATGCCGAGCCCGGGCGGTGATGTGGGTGCAGAAGGCCACCCGGCCCGCCTTCGACTGACTCGGTGGGCCTACCCCGCTGTCAATGGTCGGATTCGTCGAGTATCTCGACAGTCCGGTGGGCCACTATCACGAGGTGCTCGCCGGGAGCCTGGTCCGGACCGGCCTCACCTTCCGGCTTCAGGTGCCGTTCATCGCCGTGGACTCACTTGCCTCGGTCGCCGGTGGCCGAATCAACTGGGCATTGCCAAAGACGATGGCCGACTTCACGACAGACTTGAGCTTCGGGACAGACCTGGACTTCACTTCGGACCGGGCGGCGGGTTCGGCTTGCGCCAAGGGCCAGGGCTGGTCGGTGTCCGTCCAGCCGGTCAGGACCGGGCACCGGCCGCAATTGCGGCTACCGATCCGGCTGCGGTCCTCGGCCACCGGGCCGCTCGGCAGCTATCGCACCAGCCTGCGGGCACGTGGGCAACTGATCCGGGTGCGCACCCAGGTGGACGGTGAGACCCTGACCGGCTGGCTGGGCAGCGGCACCCACCTGGCCCTGGTCTTCTCCGGCCGGCTCCGGGTTCATGCTCCAGAAACCACCTGACCGGTGTCCTCCCCGAAACCAGCTAGGCCACAAGGCCTTCAGGCAGGGTCGGCGGTGACGGCGATCGGCGTCCCGATCTCGATGGTCCGCGACACGGTGCAGGTGCGATCGTGCGCCGTCTTCAGCACCTTTGGCAGGATGGCTCGGGCGGCGTCCCCGGCCTCGCCCTCGGGAAAGGTGACCTGGAAGGAGAGCCGGATGTCGTCTAGTCGGTTGCCGTCCTCGTCCCGCACGTAGTGCGCGTCGATCGTGGCACCGAACGCGTCGGCCGGTGAGCGCCGACCGGTGACGACGTCCACATCTACCGCCGTGCAGCCGGCAATCGCCGCCAGCAGCAATTCGACGGGCGTGAACGCATCCGTGGCTTTGCTACCGAACCGCAGTTCGTCGCCTCGTGCGTTGCGGGCGAGGTAGACGCCTTCTTCGAGCCGCTCCAGGGTTACCCGGCGCTGGTCCTGATCAGCCATGCCCCCGATAGTGGCACGTGCCCATCGCGGTCCGCTGATCGGGGAGAACCGAAACCTACCGGCCTTCGCTGTCCGCTGACGTCACACGCGCCGGCGTCGTTCGCTGATCGGGGAGATCGAAATCACGGGTAAGCGCATTCCTCGTAAATTCCGCCGGGGTCGATCGACGAGGACTACACGACGTACCCGCTCAAACGCCAGTAATTAGCAGTTCAAGGGACGCCGGGAGCGCTCCCGAACCCCCTTCGGCGTCACTCGGAGTGATAGATTCATGAGCGATTGCGGCACTTCTACGGACACTGCCACGTTTACCCGTATTGACTGCTGTTCAATTCGACTTGGGAGGCACGAGAACCGAATGCGGACGAAGGCGGGCGGCGTGGCTCTTTGCGTAGTCGAAGACACGGCAGGCCACGAACTGGTAGACAACCAGCACAACCTGTGATGCATTCTTGGAGGTCGACATGAAGTCCCAAATGCCCGCTGCCGAGGCGCTGCTGACGCCGGCCGAGGTCGCTGCCCTGTTTCGCGTGGACCCCAAGACCGTTACGCGGTGGGCCAAGGCGGACAAGCTGACAGCAATTCGGACCTTGGGCGGACACCGCCGTTACCGCGAGGCCGAAGTCCGGGCGCTGCTGGTGGGAGTTCCCCAGCCGCGCCAGCCCGACTGAGTTCGGTCGACCCTAGAAGTCGGCTTGCCGTCTGGGGCATGTCCCCTAATCCCCGCGCAGTACCCGCTACCCAGCAGGGCTGGGTAGTCGCTACAGCGGCGGATTAGGGGACATGCCCTGCACTGCCAAGCAGGTTCCTGGGCACATTCGTCAGGGGCCTCCTTGACCTCAACTGCGGTTGAGGCGGCAACCTGGTCGGATGGACATGGAAGTAACCGCATGGACGTCGATGTACAGCGCCATGCATGCGCAAGCCGATCGCCGCCCTTTCTCCCGGGCCGTACTGCGGCGAATCCTCGAATTCGCCCGACCGCACCGAACTCGGTTGATCCGCTTTTTGATTTTGACCGTCTCGACGGCTGCCCTTGCGGTGGCGACACCGGTCCTGGCCGGCCGGGTCGTGAATGCGATTGTCCATCGCGACGATGCGCACGTCATCTACACATTGACGGCGTTGATCGCGATCATTGCCGTAATCGAGGCCGGCCTCGGACTGGTCACCAGGTGGTTGTCCGCAACCATCGGTGAGGGGCTCATTCTCGACCTGCGAACCGCGGTCTTCGACCATGTTCAACGGATGCCGGTCGCCTTCTTCACCCGTACCCGCACCGGCGCACTGGTGAGCCGGTTGAACAACGACGTCATCGGAGCGCAGCGGGCGTTCAGCGACACACTTTCCGGTGTCCTGGGCAATCTCGTCACGTTGGTGTTGACGCTCATGGTCATGCTCGGCATCTCCTGGCAAATCACCGTGTTGGCGCTGCTGCTCCTGCCGGTGTTCGTGATCCCGGCCAGGCGGATGGGGGCCCGGCTGGCCCGGCTCGAACGGGAAGCGGCGAACCAGAACTCCACGATGGCCACCCAAATGACCGAGCGCTTTTCGGCACCCGGTGCCACTCTGATCAAGTTGTTCGGTCGGCCGGAAAACGAGTCGGCGGAGTTCGCCCGACGCGCCGGACGGGTGCGGGACATCGGCGTGCGGACGGCGATGGTCCAGTCGGTCTTCGTCACCGCCCTGACGCTGGTATCGGCGCTCGCGCTTGCCCTCGTCTATGGCCTGGGCGGGTTCTATGCCCTGCGTGGCAGTCTCGACCCTGGCGCGGTCGTCGCCCTGGCCCTGCTGCTGACCCGGCTGTATGCGCCGCTGACCGCGCTGGCCAGCGCGCGTGTCGAGGTGATGAGTGCGCTGGTGAGCTTCGAGCGGGTGTTCGAGGTACTCGATCTGGTTCCGCTGGTGCGAGACCCGGCCGCTCCGCTGTCCATCCCGGACGGACCGGTGTCCGTGGAGTTCGACGACGTGCGATTCGCCTACCCGTCCGCCGATCGGGTGTCGCTGGCTTCCCTCGAGGAGGTCGCTCAGCTGGATAGTCGTGGCGGAGTCGACGTGCTGCACGGCGTGTCGTTCCGGGTCGAACCCGGTCAGGTCGTCGCCCTGGTCGGCTCCTCGGGGGCCGGCAAGTCAACAATTGCCCAGTTGTTGCCTCGGCTCTACGACGTGGACGCCGGGGCAATCCGGTTGGGCGGCGTCGACGTCCGGGAGACCTCCGCCCGCGCGATCCGCGAGACGATCGGCATGGTGACCCAGGACGGGCACCTGTTTCATGAGTCGATCCGAGCGAACCTGATGCTGGCTCGTCCGGAAGTGACCGAGGACGAACTCTGGGACGTCCTGCGCCGGGCACGACTGGCCGATCTGGTCGCTGCGCTGCCTGATGGCCTCGACACCGTGGTCGGTGAACGCGGCTATCGGCTGTCCGGCGGGGAACGGCAACGCCTGACCATCGCCCGCGTGCTGCTCGCCCGTCCCCGGGTCGTCGTCCTCGATGAGGCCACCGCCCACCTTGACTCGACGTCTGAAGCCGCCGTTCAGGAAGCGCTGGCCGAGGCGCTTGCCGGTCGCACCGCCGTCGTTATTGCGCACCGGTTGTCCACGATTCGTGGCGCCGACCTCATTCTGGTGATCGAGGCCGGCCGGATCGTCGAGCGTGGCAGCCACGCCGAACTGCTCGCGGCGGGCGGGCGGTACGAGGAGCTTCATCGGACCCAGTTCGCGCAGCCCGAGTTGGTCGCTGCCGACCCCGATCTGGCCGGTCACCCAGCGCTCGCCGGCCCTTCCGTGATCACCACGTGACCGCAGGTGTCCCCGCTACCAACTGGAGTCGGTAACCGGGCTGCACCCCGCCCCCCCGGGGGCCTTAGCGGGTCAGGTGGCGGATCTCCACGCGGGTCAAGGAGAAGTCAGGCGTCGCCGTGCTCTGCCAGGGCACGGTGATGCCGGATCACTTCTTCGATCACGAAGTTCAGGAAGCGCTCGGCGAACACCGGGTCCAGCTCAGCGTCGACGGCCAGCCGATGGAGCCGTTCGATCTGCCGCGCCTCCCGTGCCGGATCGGACGCCGGCATCCCGTGTGCCGCCTTCAACGCACCCACCTTCTGGGTGCATTTGAACCGTTCGGCGAGTAGATGGACGATCGCGGCGTCCAGGTTGTCGATACTGCCGCGCAGCGAGGTCAGCAGTTCGATTGCTTCATCTTTCTCCACCAGGCGACCCTAACCGTCCTGGTCGGGAGGCCTGCAGTCGGGCGATGATCTTCAGAGTTCCAGGACGGCGATGGCTGGCTCATGCAGACTGCCCAACCAGACCCGGCCTTCGTGTTCACGCACACCGGTAACCATGTGATACCCACCGTGATGTGCTGACTCGCCCGGTTGCAGGTCGTGCACCAGCAATCCCCCGGCGTCGTAGGCCTGAACCCGGACCGTCCGCTTGGGCGCGGGCTGCAGCCGGTCCGGGATCCGGGTCACCTGCCGGCGAAGCCACATCGGCCCGCGCTGGAGCAGTTCGACCACCGGGTCCCGGGGGCTGGCGATGCTCACCCAGATTAAGCCGTCGCTACCGCGCGCGATGTTGTCGGGGTAGCCGGGCAGATTCTCGACGAGGACGTCGCGAGTGCCGGCCCGAGAGCCGGTCAGCCACTGTCGAGCCACGGTTCGGGCCGCCGTCTCGGCCACCGCCACGTACGACTCGTCCGCGGCCAGTGCGACGCCATTGGCGAAGGCCAGTCCGTCCAGGACGACGTCAAGGCTCCCGTCGGAGGTACGACGCAGCAGGCGACCGGTGCAGGTCCGCTCGACGAAGTCGGCCTTCCACTCCTCGATTCCGTGCACGGTCGAGGAGTCAGAGAAGTAGATGGTGCCGTCCGCTGCGACGGCGGCGTTGTTGCAGAAGCGCATCGGCCGCCCGTCGACGTCCGAGACGAGCGTTTCCAGGCCTCCCGAGCGCGGGTCGACCGCGAGGACACCGCGCCGCGCGTCACACACCAGAAGACGCCCGTCGGGGAGGTACTCGATGCCGAGAGGACGACCGCCGGTGTTGGCGACCTGCCGGACCTGCCGCCCGTCATGGCTGACGCGATGGATGACCCCATCTTCGGTGCCGGTGAAAACCGCGCCCTCATCCGGCCCGTCCGGAGCGACAAGCACATCCTCGGCGCCCTGGCCCGGGACCGGAAACACCTGAAACGTCATCTCCGTAGGCTACCGCCGGTATGACCCTCAGCCCGGGTGTAGAAAGCGACGATGTCCGGTCGAGACTGATGTACAGACTGGACTTCTCATCACCGATCAGTGGAACTCGCTGTGGCATGACGTCATTCTGAAGCACTCAGCGAAACAGCGATCCAGCCAGCACCCTGGAGCCGCTAGCCCTCGGCGTGATCGGGACGCCGACACACCTCAGACGGTGGAGCCGAATTCGTAACCCCAGAAGACCTGCGTGTCGAGTCGTTGCTTTTCCGGCTGCCGGGCAAAGGTTCCGGCCAGCCGCGCGAAGGTGTCCGGGAGCAGCATGGCGTCCTGGTTGAACTGGCAGATGTCGGCTGTGACAACTCCTCCCTTCCCGGGGATGACGGCGCACATCGAGCCGATCAATTGAGCCAGGACGCCGGTTCCGTGATAGTCGGGATCGACGGCCAGGAATCCGACGTACCAGATCTGCTGAGCGGCATAGAACTGCGGCCACCGAGCTTCGTAGAACTCCGGGGAGATCAGCGGGACGGCGCTGAGGTCGTTGGTCAGCGTCGTCATCCCGACCGGCTTGCCGAGGTCATAAGCGTCGTACACGATGTGCTTGGTGATCCGACCGTCGACCATCTGGTCTTCGAACTCGTTACGGTTCAAGGCATGTCGCAGTGCCGCCCGGACGCGCAAGGGCTCGAAGGCACGGTCGTAGAAGGACCAGCAGGCCTCGGCCTCGCGTCCGGCCACCAGCGTCTTCGTCACAAGGTCCATCTCAGTTCTCGGCATCGGCGGCGCGGGCGCGAAACGCAAGTGGCACTCCTTTGAGGGCTTTCTCGTGCTGTGGCACCATGACCATCTCAATTGGTAGGCAAAAGGTCACCCCGCGTCACACGAATGGTTCAGCAGGTCGCCACGGCGCCGCACTGGATGATTCGACCTCGACTTACCAGGCGAATCGGCCGATATTTGCCGGCAGCCGGTGCGCTCGGCGGGGCAAATCACCACAATGACCCTGCCCACCCCTGCGTCATCAACGGTGAGTGCAGGACGAAACTGATCACCCGAACGGCGGGATCCTGATGCCGACGATGAACGGCGAGTGAGCAACCTGTTCTGCCGAGTCAGCTCCTGCCAAGGCCGGCTTCGTGTGCAAAGAGAGCCGCCTGCACCCGATTGTCGATGCCCAATGCGTCGAAGAGCGTGCTGAGGTACTGCTTCACCGTTCCCGGTGACAAGTGCAGCGCGTGAGCGATCTGGGCGTTGGACCGGCCGGAGGCAAGCTCTATCAAAAGGTCACGTTGCCGAGAAGTAAGGCCCGCCAAGACTTCACGGGCCTGATTGGTGCGCCGGTAAGCCGCTCTGACTTCAGGACGCACAAGCCAACGGCTGACCCGCGGGGAAAAGGCCGCTCCGCCCTGCGCGAGCGCCCGAACACCAGCGATAAGGTGCTGCGGGTCATCGGATTTCAGAAAGAATCCGAGACAGCCGAGCGCTATGGCCGCTTCGACGAGATACTCGTCCGAGAAGGTCGTGAGCATGGCCACCGGCAGTTCCGGCAGGTCTCGGCGCAGTCGTTCCAAGGCTTGGATGCCGTCACAGCGAGGCATCCTGATATCCAGCAGCGCTACGTCGATGCGCAATCGGAGCGCTTGGTCGACGGCGTCGAGCCCGTGCTCTGCCTCGGCCACGACCGTGATGTCTTGAGTCGTTTGCAGGATCGCGGCAATGCCGGCCCGTACCAAGTGGTCGTCATCGGCCAACAGCACACGGATCGTCCGCTTTCGACCAGCACCGACCTCGGCAGCCGCAGCGCCATCGGCGGACAGGGCAGTCGTGGTGACCTCGACCGTCTCGACCGTCACGGTGCCGGGATGGTGCGGGTCGAGCCGACCACGCCGCTCAGGAAGCAGATCCGATACACCTCGTCACGCTCGAAGAAGCTGATGGAGGATTCGTAATAGTGGCAGTCTCCTTCGGCCTCGTCGGCGGCAGACCGCGGTGCATCAAGCATCTGCGTCCACGGCAGCAGCGATTCGACCGATTGCTGTCGCCGTCCGATCTCGATCCGTCCGAAGCTGTCGGGTGAGAGTACCGATGTGAGGGTCGCATACGTGAAGTACCCGCCTGCAGCGAGGCTCCCGGCGACCGCCAAGAGCGCCGGGACCGTGAGGCTGAGTCGCGCCGCACGACGTCGATTCCGATTGCTACGGGTCTGTTCTGCGCGGATCTCGTCCGCACCACGCCGGCCACCCAACGGCCACCGGGAACCTACCGGGACGGCGTGGGCGGGGAGCACGAGCCTGAGCTGAAATCGTTCGTTGCTCGTGATCTCCAGGGATCCACCGAGGATCTCCGCGCGATGACGGAGAGCACTGAGTCCGTGACCTGAACGTGAACGTGAGGCTCTGGCGGACACCGGATTGCTGATTGTCAGCGTGAGTTCGCCACCCCGGACGGACCTACTCATTGCCAGGTGGTCTGCTGCCTCGTCGTCCATCATCTGGTGGCTCGCCGTCCCGTGCTCCATCGTCAGATCGGGTGGCAGCAGAGTGACGTCGATGAGCACCGGCTGGTTGGGAGCATGCTTGGCGGCGTTCGTCAGGCCTTCCTGGACCGCCCGCAGCAGCGCGGCCCTCGGGTAGTCGCCGAGCCTCCGTTCTAGTTCCAGTTCTAGTTCTAATTCCAATGCTAGGTCCAGGTTGACGGTGACGGTAACGGCCAGTCCCGACATTCGGGCGTTCTCGATGACGTCAGCTAATGTTCCTGCACCGTAAGAATATTCACCTCCACCATGTGGCTTGCTCAGCAGCGACACCGTCCGACCGAGGTCATCCGAGGCACGTGCCGCTGCGGCCCGCATGGTCCCCAGCTCATGGCGAACGGTGGCGGGCAGCGTCTCGTCGAGCGACAGCCGGGCGGCCTGCACGGCGAGCAGGGTGAGCCGGTGTCCGAGTCCGTCGTGGATCTCACCCGCCATCCGCTGACGTTCACCCAGGACTGCTTCGCGCACGAGAGCGTCCTGCTCGCTCGCCGCGGCCTGAGCCACCACCCAACCGCGGTCGACATGAGCCCGCCGCTGCCGCACTGCGCTGACGATCAGAGCCGGTAGGCAGGCGCCTGCGGCGACGGCCGCGCCGCGCACCAGCCCGAGCGCCAGAGCCTCACTGCTGCGCGCGGCCACACCGGCCACGAGGGCTGCCACTGGCACCGATACCAGAGCGCTCCCAACGATGTCGGATCCCCGCGGCCAGAACCGCACGTTGGTCCCGCTCCAGAGCCCTAGCACCGCAGCCACGGCGCAGACCAGCAGCAGGAATTGCCCTGCGCTCACGGCAGATACCACGCCGAGCGTGCCACCGACCACGAGGGCACTCAGCTGCGTACCGGCCGGGCGTCGGCGCCGGTCTACCGCTTCGGCAGCCACCATGGAAGGAGTTTATGAACAGCCGGTCCCCCGCGATACTCACCAAAGTAAGTCGCCGTCACCACCGTCTGCCACTACTGCCAGGCTGGCGCTGTTCGTAGCTTCGTCGCCATGCCACAGGGAAACCGGCCGCGCGCCGGAGCCGTCGCTGACTCTCGTTCCGGCGCAGCAGCTGACGCTCCAGACGGTAGAGACGACCCGGGATGGGCAACGGTCGCCAACGCCCTGACCGTTGTCCGGCTTCTCCTGCTCCCTCCTAGCGTATTTCTTCTGCTCAACGCCCATTCCACACCGGCCGTCGGTCTGTTGGTGCTCTTCGGCGTGACGGATTGGATCGACGGTTGGGTGGCACGACGCCGCGATGAAGTGAGCCGGGTGGGGACCGTTCTTGACCCGCTCGCCGACCGGCTCGGAATCGCTTCGATCATGATGGGGCTGACCTTCGCGGGCGTTCTGCCGTGGTGGGTCACCGGCGGCGTCCTGGTCACCGACGTCATGGTCGGGCTCGGTTGGCTGCTTTTCCGACCACCCGCCGCTCGGCTGACGGTCACCCAGCTAGGGAAGGTGCGGACCGCTCTCCTGATGGCCGGCGTGGTGAGTGCAGCCGGTCAATTGTCCTCTGATTCAGAGCTTTTCATGGTATCCAGTGTTGTCCTGTTGGGCTCCGGAGTGATCCTGCACGTAGCGGCTGGGGCCGGGTATGTCCGCCAGATGAGGCACACGCCGGAGCACCGCTCGACTGACGAGCCTCAGATGAGTCCGGCTAGGCGATAGAGGACCAGAGAGCCGGCAACGGCCACGTTGAGGCTGTGTCCGGTTCCGATCATCGGGATCTCGACGGCGGCGTCCAACAGGTCGAGGGCCTCCGGCGGCAGCCCCGAGCTCTCATGGCCCAGGACGGCGATCGTTCGGCCCCGCGCAGGTGGCAGATCCGCGAGCCGAACTGCCTCATCGGCGAGTTCGATCCCGAGAATGTATGTGCCGCGCTCCCGCTGCCGGGCCAGCCACTCGCACGGGTCGCCCTTGACCCAGTGCACGCAGGCTTGGCGACGCAACGTGTTTCCGCGCTCCACCGCCTCGGGCACCCAGGGCAGGCGCGGCACCACCAGACAGGCCTCGACCGCATCGCAGGTCCGCAGCAAAGTCCCCAGGTTGGCACCGTGCATAGGCCAGAGCGCGGCGATCAAGAGGTGATCCCAGCAGGAATGTCCGCGATGACGCCGATACCGCAGGTCACCGCGGTCGCGGACCCGGATCTTCGGGCCGCTCATCTGCTCCGGAGGAACTCCTGACCGGTACGGCTCCGAAGGAGCTCCTGACCGGTACGGACGAGGAAGTGATTCATGTTCAGGATGCTTCGCGGCGCATCCAGGCCATCATTGACGGTGAGCTACCGCCCAGCCTAGCGCTGATCATGGATCTTCACAGCTACCTGGTCCTGAACGGCCCGGCGTTCCGCTCGAGCTACCCCAGGCCAGCGCACGCGGTCGAAGGGGATTCACTAGCGGCGCCCACTGGTTTCCATAACTCAGTGTCCTGTCGAGGTATCCCCCATTGGTTGACGCGCGTGTATCCTTCGGGGTATTTGCGACCCAGGGCCGCTGCCAGAAATTCTCGATCCTGAAGATTCATCTCACGATGAACGACAACCCATGAATCCTGCCAATCCGCCAAGGGCTGCAAAGTTGTACATACTGATGACAGCGGATATCCCGGGAAAGTGGGAAGGAGCGAATGCGGTGCTTCGGAATTTAAGGCGAGACCAATACCTGGCGTAAACGTGGTATCGATGAGTTTCGTCCCGTCCATCCATCCAGCTTCCCGAGTTTGCTGCGAGAGCGCCTCAAATTTCTCGATGGCATTGGGCCCAAGATAGACAATGGTACGACCGAATGAAATCGGGTGCGTCGACTCGGACCGGCCTTCCATGAAGAAGGGTTTGTGGAACCCTTGGACGGACATGACCAAGATGGCGCAACAACTCGCGACCGATACCACGTGCTTCAGCGTGCGTGCGGTCGGAGGTTCGAAAGAGCTTGCCAGAACCAGCGTCAGCGCAACGACCAGGAGTGAGGCGAAATTCAAAACAAATCCAAGACCGGTGTTTGACCCCCACGCTGTGGCGAGCGTAGCGCCACCAAAGAGGCCGCCGAGGCGCACAATCTGACCGGATGCCTTAGCGATTCGAAGTGCGCTGGCACTGGCTATCACTAAGCACATTGTGGTGGCCAGGATAGCTACCCCACCGGTTTCGCCTCCCCATCCCGGACCCCCACCACCCCAGGAGCCTCGCTCAATGGAGTAGACGGTCGCCACCAGGATGGCAATGCCTGCCGCCGCGGTGAACCACTCCCGTCGCCGAGACTTGGCCAGGAAAACAAGAAGTGGCAGGAGGCCGATGAGGACGCCACCTGTTGCGACCTGAGTCGCCAGCAAGGCAAGGGTTGTGCTCACCATGAAGGCGATCGACCCGCCGAGTGAGTAGTGCTCAGGGTCAACTGCAGCCATAGTGGCGGCTGACTCCGTAATAACCGTGAACGTTTCTTGGGGAGAAAGAATGGCGACAAAATGCAGCACCAGCAATCCAGCCATTGTTGAACAAAAGGCGACGACAATCGGCAACCGCCTTATGGTCACCCAGGGTCCCAGCGAGAGACCTGCGACCACAAAGAGACAAATGATGCCGGTCGTCGGCTTTCCCATACCCGCCACAAATACCCCGCCAGCAGCAAGCGCAGCATCACGTCTTCTAAAGATATAGCCGTTCGGCAGCAGTGCGGTTGCTGCGATCGCCACCCCTTCGACAGCAAGCCAATTATACGATGGGGTACGAAGCCCCAGAGAATAATAGGCGACTGCTCCGCTCCCGCACACCGCGATCGTGGTGACTCGGGGGAACGATATAGCCGGCGCCAGCCGATACCCCAAAGCGCACGCCGTCAATACCAGTATGACCAGGCCAAGGAGTCTGACCGCACCGACGTTCCATCCAGCAATTTGCCATAACAGTCGCACATAGTAGCCCCAGAGCCCATTAAAGGCATCGCCGTGCTGGCCGGGGTCAACAGCAAGCAGATAGAAAGATTCGTCCGTGATATTAAAACCGTTAGCCGGGCGCCAAGCAGCCAAGACGAAGCTCGCCAGGAAGGTGACGGTGCTTGCTATGGCCACCACGACGGGCAGTCCTGACCTGGCGAAGCGTTGTCGAATACTCGCGGGTGCCACTGCGGTGTGATCTGCCTGTGCTGTCAGCGGCTCAGTCGGTCCGGTGGGCGGGATGACCTGCTCCGTCCTCTCTGGTTTATGGGCCAGCCAGGTTCATGAGGCCCGTCAGGCAATGAAGCCGTTGCCACACAAAGTACTATCTTGCTCTCAAGCAGTGACCGGTGCGTCGTTGCGGATCAGGTCGGACCCAGAATATGCCGTCGTCGGGGCCTCAATCACCGCCCCCGACGGGAGACAGCGGCTCGACCGCTGCCACCGAGACGCCAGCACTCGCCAGTGCCGGACGGGCCGAGGCGCCCCGGTCGGTGCTCCCGGGTCGGTGCCAACCACGGCACCGCAACTCGCGAAGAACGCCCGTAGGAACACCCGGTGGTGCGGCGGTTATGGATCGAAACTGCGGTGCAGAGGGTCGCGCGACGGTCAGTGAGCGTCGCTATCCGGAGGCTCTCAGGGGCTCGAGGGCGGCTAGGACGAGGTCGAGGCCGAAGATGAACTCCTCTGCCGGGTCGTAGCCGGCAGCGACGAGCGCCGCGGCGGACTCGTTGAGGTAGGGGAACTCGTCAGGAGGAAGCTGGGGCAGGTAGACGTCCTCGGCCATGTCCGCGAACTCGTCGGCGGTGTCGAACGGCAGGCTGGCTTCCTGCAGAGCGAACCCGTAGACGTAGCTGTCGAGCAACCAGTTGGCGTGCGTCGCCATCAAGACCGGGAAGCCAGCCCTCCGCAGGCAGGCGGTGACCGCTTCGCGGTGGCGCAGGTGCGCGGGCCCCGGCGATGTCCGTGACTCCATCAGGCCGATCGCCCACGGGTGGCGTGCGAGAACCTGTCGGGCGGATTCCGACCGCCGTCGCATCGCCGACTGCCAGTCGGTCTCCTCGGGCGGGAGCTCGATCTCCTCGAACACGACGTCGATCATGGCGTCCAGCAACTCCTCCTTGCTCGCCACGTAGTGGTAGAGCGACATCGCGCCCGCGCCGAGCGCGCCAGCCAGCCGGCGCATGCTCAGCCCGTCGACCCCCTCGCGGTCGGCGAGCCGGACCGCCTCGACCACCACCCGCTGCTTGCTCAGCCCCGCGTCTGACGCGACCTGGCGTTGTTTCCTCACAGACATGGGTCTCCTCGCGCTCTCGAACGGCTTGACAATCGTACAGCGTACGTCCATAGTCCGTAGTACAGCGTACGACGTACGGTGTACGAGCAAGCGAGGGTCGCAGCTCGGACGTGA
>JANNPJ010000280.1:0-1558 GCA_031400005.1 Kineosporiaceae bacterium
GGCCTTCGCGATGTCCGTGTGCTCGAGGTTGATGCCATTCGGCCAGAGCTTGCCGGATAGCTTCGGCACGTGGGGATCGCTGTACGAGAGCACCGCACCGCGCTCGTGGAGCAGGTGCAGGAGGTCGAGGGCAGGCGACTCGCGGATGTCGTCCACGTCGCGCTTGTACGCCACGCCGGCGACGAGCACCTTCGAGCCATTGAGGGGCATCTTGATGCTGTTCAGGGCGTCGACGACAAGGGACACCGTGTAGTGCGGCATCGAGCCGTTGACTGCGCCGGCGAGCTCGATGAACCGCGCCTCGAAGCCGGCCTGCCGCGCCTTCCACGACAGGTAGAACGGATCGACCGGGATGCAGTGCCCCCCGAGGCCCGGGCCCGGATAGAACGGCATGAAGCCGAATGGCTTTGTGGCCGCCGCGCCAACCACTTCCCAGACGTCGATGCCCAGTCGGTCGCACATGAGGGCCAGCTCGTTGACCAGCCCGATGTTCACGGCCCGGAACGTGTTCTCGAGCAGCTTGACCATCTCCGCGACGCGGGGCGAGCTGACCGAGACGATCGTCTCGATGGCGCCCGAATAGAGGGCGCGCGCCAGCTCGGTGCAGGCGGGCGTCAGGCCACCGACCACCTTGGGAACGTTCCGCGTGTGGAACTTCTGGTTGCCCGGATCGATGCGCTCGGGCGAGAACGCCAGAAAGAAGTCCTTGCCGGCCTTCAGGCCGGACTTTTCCAGGATGGGCAGGACCAGTTCGTCCGTCGTGCCTGGATACGTCGTGGACTCGAGCACGATGAGCATGCCCGGGCGAAGCCAGGTCGCCACGGCCTCAGCGGCAGAAACGATGTACGAGAGATCCGGGTCCTTCGTCTTCCGGAGAGGTGTCGGCACACAGATGTTGACCGTGTCGAGCTCGGCGACGACCTTGAAATCCGTGGACGCCTTGAGTAGGCCCTTCGCCTGCAGCTCCGCGACGTCCTTCGTGCTCACATCGTCGATATAGGACCGGCCGGCGTTGATGGCCCGGACCTTCTCCGGATCGAGGTCGATGCCAGTCGTACTGAACCCGGCGCGGGCGAACTCGACGGCCAGCGGCAGGCCAACGTAGCCCAGGCCGACGACCCCTGTGCGGGCACGCCGGGACGTGATGGCGTCGAGGAGGGGGATGGCCGCTGACGGAATGCTCATATTCGGGGCCATCGCAAGATACTCGCCATCAGAAGGGCTCAAGGTCAATCCTTTGTCCGGTAGTTGTCTTCCGGCTGGAGGGGTTTTGTCGTCGCGCATCGGTCAAACCAGAACCTATGGTGTGGGTGCAACGGTGTGCACCTCCCCTGTTTTGCCGGAAAACACCGGGATTCGAGGAGGCGAGCACCGGGTGTCGACCCGGGGGCCGTTCACTTGCAGAACTGTAAGCGGAACGGGCGCTCACAGCAGTTCTTGAGTGGCGGGAAGGATCTGCATCCGGTCGTTCGAGCTCTCGCGGCAAAAGACTCAGGAATTCCCGACGTGGCGTTACGGCAGCGTGCTTGCTTTGAGTACGCGCCGAAGGTTCGGCGAC
>JANNPJ010000302.1:0-4726 GCA_031400005.1 Kineosporiaceae bacterium
GCCGAGCGTAACCCCCCAGACGTTGCCCATCCCGCCCAGAACCACCATCGCGAGCAGGGTGATCGAGATCGAGAAGTTGAACCGGTCCGCGTAGACACCTCCCACGTGGGTCGCGTAGGCGACACCGCCGAGGCCACCGAAGAACGCACCCACCGCATACGCCGCCAGCTTGGTGCGCATCAGCGGGACGCCCATCATGCTGGCCGCGAGCTCGTCCTCACGGATTGCCAACCAGGCACGGCCCAGTCGGCCCTCGCGGATCCGCAGCGAGACGAACATGCACAGCGCCGCCAGGCCGGCGAAAATGACGAACTTGTAGGTGAGGTCGAATGGCCCTAAGACGTCCGGGACGCCGGGGATATAGCCGAACGGACCGGTGCCGATGGGGTCGACCGGGTTGATCCCCTTGCTGCCGTTCGACAGGTTGAACCCGCCGATGCTTTCGCCGTTGAGGAAGATCTGCGGAACGATCTCGCCGAAGCCCAGCGTGACCAGAGCCAGGTAATCGCTCTTCAGCCGCAGCGTCGGAGCCCCGATCAGAATGCCGCAGAACGCGCAGAACAGCCCGGCGATCGGGAGCACGAGCCAGAAGCTCAGGTGGATACCCTGCTCCTGACCGGGCAGCGGATGGCCGAAGATGTTGAACTGCAGGTCTTTCCAACCCGGGGTCATCTGGAAGGCGAACGGGGCCATCAACCATCCGGCGACATAACCACCGATCGCCCAGAAGGCGACATAGCCGAGGTCAAGCAGCCCGGAATAGCCAACCACGATGTTCAGGCCGAGCGCGAAGACCACCCAGAGCACGGCTTCGTTCACCGCCGAGAGCGGCATCCAGTCCTGGATCACGGTGTTGACGGAATCGCTGCTTTCCGGCAGGACCCATTGGTAAACAACAAAAACCAGGACGGCGGCAGCCAGGAAGCCGAGCGGCCAGGCCTTCGAGGTATTGGTGAGCCGGGGTGGCGGCGGCTTAGAGCCGGCCACGTTGGGAGGCGCGGTCGCGGTAGCCATGGTCAGACCTTCTCTGTCGTGGGCTTGCCGAGAATGCCCTCTGGTTTAAACACCATCAAGCCGATCAGGATGCTGAAGACCACTGTCTGATCCCATTGCTGACCGAAGCCCATCCCGGCGTTCAGGGATTGGATGATACCGATCAGGAATCCGCCGAGAACGGCACCGTTGAGGTTGCCGATGCCGCCGAGAACGGCGGCGGTGAAGGCGATCAGGCCGAGCTGGAATCCGGAGTCGTACCGCGTGCTACCGACCGACTCCAGCCAGAGCAGGCCGGCCGCGCCGGCCAGGGCGCCGCCGATGGCGAAGGTGAACGAAATCGTCCGGTCGACGTCGATGCCCATCAGCCGCGCCGCATCCTGGTCCTGGGCGGTGGCGCGCATCGCCTTGCCCTGCCGGGTGCCCTGCACGATGTAGGTCATCGCCAGCAACAGCGGGATGGTGATCGCGAGAACGATCACGGTGGTCCAGTGCACGGAGACCGAGCCGATCTCGAACGCGCGGTCCCCCATCACTTTGGGCCACTGCCTCGGCGTCGAGCCGGTCATGAAGTCGCGCTGTCCGAGCCACTGGTAGGCGAAGCTCAGGCCGACCGCGGTGATCAGCGGCGCCAGCTTGGGGGCTCGGCGTAGACGCCGATAGGCCACCCGTTCGGCCGCCACATTGACGGCGGCGGCGACGACCATCGCGGCAATAAGCCCGATCAGGACGGCGGCGACCGCTCCCACCGTCAGCGACTCGGCACCGAGCCAGGACACCACAACGATTCCGGAGAACACGCTGGCGAGCATGAACAGGTCACCATGAGAGAAGTTGATCAACTCGATGATGCCGTACACCATGGTGTATCCGAGGGCGATCAGCGCGTAGAGCGCGCCGATATTCACCCCGTCCAGCATGTTCGCGAAGAACGCTCCGGGGTAAAAGATCAGCCGGGAGAGCGCCCAAAGGACGCCCGCGGCCACCAAGGTGTAGCCGAGCCAGCTGACGATCCGTTCGCGGGGCACGCGGCGCGGACGCATCTCGGCGGCTTCGATCGCGGTTTGAGTCATGCGACGCCTTTTCTGCAGAAAAACTGATGATCACTACTGGGGGGCGGGGCGCCCGAAGTATTACAGATCACAGGGACAGTGACCCAAGTGGGTAAAGAGTAGGTGGGGAGCCCCCGAATGTCAGGAGCTCCCCACCTTTTTCACTTGCCCAGTCTCAGGCGACTACTTGTGCTCAGTCTCAGGTGACTGGCTGTGCCTTGACGAAGACCTGCGCGCCGCCCTTCTCCGTGAGTACGGAGATGTCCTTGGCGCTGGTGTCACCCGTCTTCGGGTCAATCACGATCTCCTTGCCCAAAGCCGACGTGTCGGCCGGAATCGTGATGCCGGTCGAACCGAACACCGCGTCCCGCACACCCTTGCGGGTACCGTCCGACTTCTCGATGGCGGCCAGGATGACCTGGACCGCGGCCACGCCGTACAGCGCGTAGTTGGTCCGCGGGTCGGTCCCGTACTTGGCCTTGTACGCGTCCAGCAACTTGGCCGCGGCGCCACCTGCCTCACGCAGCTGCTCGGTGGACAGTCCGGCGAAGGTGGCGTACATGCCCACCGCTTCCGGCTGCTTGTCCAGGGCCGGGTAACCGGTCCAGCCGTCCGGAGCGATCAGCTTGACCTTTTCGTTGTCGCCCAGGACGGACACCTTGTCCTTGAGCAACTGGCCACCGTTGTTGTCGTAGATTCCAGCGAAGTAGATGCAGTCCGGGTTGCTGCCCTTGATCTTCTGGAACAGCGACGAGTAGGTCGGCTGCTTGGCGTCGTAGGGCTGGTTGCCCAGGATCTCGATGCCGTTCTTCTTCGCCTGCGCGATGAAGGCCGTCGCCACACCCTGACCGTAGGTCTGGTTGTCATTGATGACGTAGCACTTCTTCAGCTTCAGGTCCTGGCTGGCGAAGTCCGCCGCGGCCGCACCCTGGAAGTCGTCCGTCGTGATTACCCGCGCGTAGCTGGGCTTGCCCGACGGGGCGTACTTGCCCGGCTCGCCCGGATCCCACGTCTTGGTCAGACCGGGGTTGGTGTTGGCGTGCGACACCATCAGCATCGGACCCGTCGGGTCCTGGTTCAGGGTGGGAACCTCGATCTTGGCGCAACCGGAGTTGTAGGTGCCCATCACGGCCACCTCGCTCTTGTTCTGCACGTGCGCCCCTGCGTTCTTGGTGCAGGTCGCGTCGTCCCACGCACCCTTGGCCGCAGTCGAGTTGTCGTAGGTCTTCAACTCGATCTTGTAGTCACCGGCCTTGGACCCGATCTGCTCGAGGTAGAGCTTGATCGCGTTGTTCGTGTCCTCAGACGCTTCCTTCGACGCCCCCTGCAGCGGGAGGTCAGTCGAGATAACTAGCGTCTTGCCCCCGGAACTGCCCGTGTCGCTGCCGGAGTCTCCGGAGTCATTTCCGCATGCTGCGAGCGCGAGTGACGCCGCTGCCAGCACGGCGAACGCCCGAATCGGTACCACCATGTCTTACCTCTTCCCCACGGCCTGGGCCCGATGCTCAGACTCCGATGGGGCGTGAAACTATCAGCTGAGGGTTGCCCTTATCAGTGACAAAGTTCCGGTTGAAGGTCAAGGCTCGGCAACGATTTTGAGACCTGACCAATCGAGGGCCCAAATCGGTGGTTTTGGACGAAATCAACCGGTTGGTTGCTGTCAGGCATCTCGCCCGGAAGCGATCACGGCGGATGCGACGTCCTTCATGGTCAACCGCTTGTCCATCGATGTCTTTTGGATCCAGCGGAAGGCCTCCGGCTCGTTCAAGCCGTACTTCGTCTGCAGCAGCCCCTTGGCCCGGTCGACCAGCTTGCGGGTTTCGAACCGGTCGGCGAGGTCGGCCACCTCGGCCTCGAGCGCCGCGAGCTCGGAGTGTCGGCTGGCCGCGATCTCCAGCGCCGGCATCAGGTCGGCGGCGGTGAACGGCTTCACCACGTACGCCATTGCGCCGGCGTCCCGGGCCCGCTCCACCAACTCGCGCTGCGAGAAGGCGGTCAGCAGCACCACCGGAGCGATCCGAGCGCTGACGATCCGCTCCGCCGCGGAGATCCCGTCCAGGATCGGCATCTTGATGTCCATCACGACCAGGTCGGGACGGTGCAACTCGGCCAGCCGGACGGCCTCTTCGCCGTCACCAGCCTCGCCGACAACGTTGTAGTTGTTCTCCCGAAGCATCTCCACGATGTCGAGACGAATCAGCGCCTCGTCCTCGGCGACCACGACCGTGCGTTGGCCGGCAACAGCTGGCGGCGGAACGTCAGCGGCATCGGGTGCCTTCTCCAGCACGTCGGCGCCGTCGGACACAGCGGAATCAGGGATCTCACCAGCGGTCATGGGAGTAAGCGTAGCCAGCGACACCCCGGTGTCAGCAGGGTGGGGCCCTATGGCGTTAAGCTCACCTCTGCGCCGGGTTGGTGGAATGGCAGACACAGAGCACTCAAAATGCTCCGCTCGAAAGGGCATGCGGGTTCGAATCCCGCACCCGGCTCCACGCAACGCACGTCAAGGACCACCACAATCACCAGATCGTGGTGAATCGGATGGGATAGAGCCATCCGATTCACCAGATAAGCAGCCAGCCTGGGACTACCTGCGGCGGTAGGCGGGGGCCACGCCGTTGACGGCATCGCCGATCCGGTGCACCCGCATCGCGTTCAGCGAGCCGGGGATGCCGGGCGGG
>JANNPJ010000316.1:0-12345 GCA_031400005.1 Kineosporiaceae bacterium
CGGCGGCGACAACCTGACCGCCTCGTTCAGCAAGGGCCTGGTCGACGTCCAGATCTTCGTCGTCGATGTGGCCGGCGGTGACAAGGTGCCGCGCAAGGGTGGGCCAGGTGTCACCGGGGCCGACCTCCTGGTGATCAACAAGACCGACCTGGCGCCGTTCGTCGGAGCCGACCTGACCGTGATGGCGGACGACGCGCATCGAGTCCGCGGTTCCGGGCCTGTGGTGATGCAGTCCCTACGCGAAGATCCGCAGGCCACCGAGGTAGTCGCCTGGGTGCTTGGGCATGTCGGGACGACGGTCCGCGAGCGTGCGGCACAGGCGGCACCGCACTAGTGCGCAGCCAGATCGAGATCACCGCCGAATACCGTTCCGGGCGCACCGTCGTGTCGAGTATTCGCGGCGGACAGCACTTCGCTGCCCGGGAAACCGGGCCGGGCGTCGTCCACTTGATCGGAACCGCGGCCGGGCCTCTCGGTGGGGACGACGTGACGATCGCCGTCCACGTCGGTGCGGGGGCGCGATTGGCCGTCCGCAGCGCGGGCGCCACGATCGTGCAACCGGGTGGCCAGGTTCCGGGCTCGGCGTTGCAGTTGCTGCTCACCGTCGAGGACGGCGGGATGCTCGACGTCGAATGCGAGCCGACCGTGATCTGTCACCGGGCGGAGCATACGGGCGAGGCGGTGCTGGAACTGGCGGGTTCTGGCCAGCTCCGGCTGATGGAACAGGTGTTGTTGGGCCGCTCGAACGAGCCGGGCGGCAGGTGGGTGGGCCGGACCAGGCTGACCCGCGACGGCGTCCCCGAACTGCGGCACACGCTGCGGTCGGAGTTGGTCGCTACCGACGGCACCCGGGTGATCTCGACGCTCCTGCGCTCCGGCGTCGAAGCCACGTCCGGCACCTGCGGCAACGCGGTCGCCATGGCACTGGCGACCGGCGGATTACTGGTCACCGCGACCGGCACCCAGTTGCTGACCACACAGGCGGATCTGCTGGCCGCCGAAAGCCAGGCAACTCAATGCCTCAGTGCCGGCCCGGTGCTGCCTCGACGGCGGTAGTTCGGGTAGTTCAGGATGATGATCGCGGACACCGCGATCAGGCTGCCGCCGAGCAGCCAGGGCCAGACCCCGCCGGCGAGCGCCGGCCCGGTCTCGGCGGAAGTGGCGCCCGGCGACGTTACGGTGGCAGCTGCCGTGGCAGTCGGTGCTGAGGTGGCAGCGGCCGCCGGTGATGGACTCGGGGTCGGGGTGACGACTCCGGCCTTCGGCGGGACGCCGGTATAGGACCAAATCTTGACCTGGTCGATCAGGAGCTTGGCGGGCAGCTTGGTCTGCGCGTCCGGCACTCCGGTCAGGACGTCCCCGGTGCTGGCCACCAGACCCAGCCAGCGTGAACCCTTGAATGAGCGGGTGGAGTAGTGGATCTCCTTCCCGTCCACGGTCATCCGGACGTGCTTGGGAGCCCACTCGATCACGTAGGTGCGGAACTTTCCGGCATAGCTGCCGACGACCTGAGTGCTTTCGGATTCGGTGCCATATCCGTTAGTCACATGGGCGGTCTCCGGGCCGGGCGACAGCAACTCCATCCCGGTGAACGCCGCTTCGCTGCTCTTGCTCGGCTTGGCCGGCCACAGCGTGAGCGAGCTGTTGATCCCCTTGCCGACCGGAACCTTGGCCTTGATCTCGTACTTGCCGTACTTCTGCGGCCAGCCCCAGCAGCCGACTCCGCCGGCCGTGTACGGCTGTCCACTGGTCTTCTTCTTCTCCAGCGTGAGCCGCAATTGCCCACCGGAGACGACGACGTCCTTGCCGCTCCAGGCGTTCTTGCCGGGGGCGTTCCGACCGGTGTAAGCCTCGCAGGCGGCCGGCAGCCCGGAACCGGAGAATTTCTCGGTTCGGACGATCTTCCAGCTGGAGGTCTCCTTCTTCGGCTTTGCCGCCGAAGCGGCCTGGCTCAGATCAGCGAGACCGGGAAGGAGCAGCGCGGAAAGGACAGCGGCAACCGCCAACCGTCCGCCCTGGCGGCGTGCGCGACTCGCGGACATCGCCACCTCTCGTCCTGGCGCTGCTCGATTACAACGCTCGTGCACCTTACGCGCCTTTGGTGACCGCGGAAAGCGGCGTCCGGGTGAACCCTGCTCGCCGAAGACCACCGAACCCATTGCCGGGTGACCGACGGTGTGGCATTCTCGGGGCCGTGTTGAAGCTGCGTACCCGCCCGACGACCCCGGCATGTCCGTGGGCCGTGGGTGTGCGCTGTCGCCCCGCGGCCTAACCGTCGCCCGCCCGCGTTCGCGGGGCTCGCCACTTCACACCTCAAGGATTTCCCTATGTCCGTGGCAACTGCTGTGTCCGTAGCAACTGATATGTCCGTGGCAACTGCTGTCGTCGTCCATGCCCATCCGGACGACGAGGCGATCTTCACCGGCGCAACCATCCATCACCTGGTCGAACGCGGTGTCCGGGTGGTGCTGGTGACCGCGACCTCCGGCGAGGCCGGGGAACCCCGGATCCCGCTGCAGCGTGGCGAAACGATCGGCGGGCGTCGCCGGGAGGAACTCGAGCTGGCTTGCGACCTGCTCGGCGTTGCCCGGCTGGTGATGCTCGGATACCAGGATTCGGGAGCACATGGCGGCCCGTACGCGCCCGGCAGCCTCGGTGCGGCCGAGCCGGAGGACATCGCCCGACGGGTGACCGCGGTAGCCGAGGCGGAGCAGGCCTCGGCGGTGATCCACTACGACCCGCGGGGTATCTACGGTCACATCGACCACGTGCAGGTGCACCGGGCCGGGGCGCAGGCGGCCAGCCGGCTGGGAATCACCGGTTACGAGGCCACGGTGGACGGCGCCCACCTGCGCAGGCGACTCGCCGACGGGCGTCGGCACTTGCTGCATGCCGCCGCAGGGGACGACGCCGAACTGGGCGTTTCGGCCGCGACGATCTCGCTTGCGGTCCGGGCGACCCCGGCAGCTCTGCGGGCCAAGCGGGCCGCGATGGCGGCACATGCCAGCCAGATCGGGCCCGAATACCTGGAGTCGGGCCGATTCGACAGCGGCTACGGCCAGGAATGGTTCGTCCGCCGCGGCCCGGTCGGCCTCCTCGACACCCACGCCCAGGGACCGCCGTTGCGCTGAGCGGGTGATCGGGTGGCCCTCTCCGGCGGGACGACGACGACGCTGTCGATGGTTCCCTCAAGGCCCAGCCCGGTTCTCCGAGATGACACCCGAAGGAGGGCCAGATGCGGGCACGCGGGTCCATCGCCAGGAACGGGATCGCCGCAGCGCTCGCCGTGCTGGCCGCGACCGGTTACCTGGTGGCCTCGGGTGCACTGGATCCGATGCTGCACGGCGCAGTGACCCTCGCGCTCGGCCACGATGACAGCGAGGACGTCACCACGCTCCAGACGACCCGGATCGCGGATTGGATGTACTACGACGACCGACCGGAATGGTCCTCGTTGCGCAAAGTGCCGAAGCTACCCTCGCGCCCGGATCAGCCGGTGGAACCGGGCCGGCCGGTGGTTGCCCCACCGGAGAACCCGCACCGCGTGCAGTTCACCGGACCCGAGCCGATGCGGCGCTACGCCTTGCAGCCGCCAGGCTCGTGCTTTCAGCCGCGCGGCCCCGGCCTGACCGTGGGCCGGCTGACCGCGATCCCCGGGGTCAAGAGCGCGACGGTGACCTGGTGGGACCTGGGCGACCCGGATACCCGGTCCTACGAGCTCGCGATCGTCCCGGTCGGGCGAAGTATGGATCCGGTCGGGACGAGCACTGCCCGGGTCAAGTACCAGCACGTCGCGGCGCCGAACACCTGCAAGCAGGTCTCCGTCACGGTAGCCGACCTGCGGTCGGGCGAGGCGTATCGGTTCTGGCTGCTGGCGAACAATGAGTCACAGGTGCAGAAGCGGAACTATCGGCCGAGCCGCGGCGAGACCGAAACCGTCACGATCGGCTGAGCCGACGTTCAGGGGCAACCTGCGATATCTTGTCCAGGCACGCGGTCGTAGCTCAAATGGATAGAGCATCCGCCTCCTAAGCAGAAGGTTGCGGGTTCGAGTCCCGCCGATCGCACCGCCGAGAAAGACCTGGCTGAGACGCCCGGCAACTCACTGAGCCGGGCGTCTCAGCCTTTCTCGTCTCACTCTTCTTGCGGGTCCTACTCTTCCTCGTGGCCGAGCCGAAGTTCACCCACGAACCGCACCGTCGCATCGGCCATGGTCTCCAGTTCGAGCACGACCAACTCGTTGAGCCCGGTCCGGGTAGCCGGCCCCGGCACGTACAGCGTCTGTTGTGGACCGCGACGCCAGTACCTACCCAGGGCGAACCCGTTCATCCAGGCGAAGCCCTTGCCCCAGCCGGACGTGTCCAGGAACAGATCGTCGGGCTGTGTCAGGTCGAACACCGCCCGCGAGATCACCGGCCCGTGCCCCAGCGCTCGGATGGCTTCCACGGGCGCATAAGCCTCACCCGGCAGCCTGCCGATCCTCTCGACGTCGAGTGGGGTCACCGTCCAGCCCGTCAATGGGACGCCGTCGAGGTGCACCAGCCCGATCAGTCCCTTGTGCTCACCGAGGCGCGGACCATAGTCCACCCGCCCCTGGTCCTCAACCACGAGGGTGAGCCGGCCACCGGCCATCGGCAGCCTGATGCTCCGCTCATGTGAATCACGTGCCAGGACGCCGACCGGTAGGCCATCCACGAAGACGCAGGCGCGGTCGCGGATCTCGCTGAAGGTGAGAACCCCCGGGCCGGACCCGGCGATCTGGGTCTCGTACACCACCAGCCCGCCGTCATAATCCAGCTCATCGAAGCTCGGAACGCCGCCATGCGTCGTCTCCGTGCCCAACCCAGACATGGTGTCGAACAGTGTGACTCGGGACGTAAACTCGACGTCCATGACCGGAGACGGCCGGGCCGGCGGCGGTAGCTCGGCCGGGACCGGGGCATAACGCGAGATCACGTCCCGGAAGGCGAAGAATTTGGCGGTCGGATTTCCGGCCTCGTCGAGCGGCGCATCGTAGTCGTACGACGTGCCGATCGGCATGTATTGGCCCTTGTCATTCGCGCCGTTGGTGAGACCGAAATTGGTTCCACCGTGGAACATATAGATGTTGACCGAGGCCCCGGCGGACAGCACCGCTTCCAGTTCGCGCGCCGAATCGTCGACCGGTGTCGTGTGGTGGTGGGTTCCCCAACTGTCGAACCAGCCGATCCAGAACTCCATGCACATCAGCGGTCCGGTCGGCTGGAATTCCCGAAGCGTCGCGAACCGTTCGACGCTACGCGAACCGAAAGACGCCGTCATGTGCAGGCCTGGCAGGCTGCCGGCCGCGAGCATCTCCGGTGTCGGTTGGTCAATCGTGGTGAGTGGCACCGTGATTCCGGCCGCCCGGGTGACTCGCACCAGTTCGGCGAGGTACTCCTTGTCATCCGCATAGGCACCGTACTCGTTCTCGATCTGGACGAGAATGACCGGGCCACCGAAGGAGCTCTGCAAGGGGGCGACGATCGCGTACACGGATTCGAGGTATTCGGTGACTGCGGCGACATACTTCGGTTCCGACCGCCGCGGCAGCACCTCCCGATCACGCAAGAGCCAGGCGGGCAATCCGCCGTTGCTCCATTCAGCACAGATGTACGGCCCAGGCCGCACGATCGCGTGCATTCCCTCCGCCTGGACCAGCGCCAGGAACCGGGCCAGATCCAGCCCGCTGTCGGTCCGGAATTCGCCGCGCATCGACGAATGGGCATTCCAGGCGACATAGGTCTCGATGGTGTTCAGACCCATCAGGCGCGCCTTGTGGATCCGGTCCGCCCACTGATCCGGATGAATTCGAAAATAATGCAGCGCACCGGAAATGATCTGATGTGGGGCGCCGTCGAGGAGGAAATCCCGCTCGCCGATCGCCAGCTCAGCCACGGTCACCGTCTTTGGTGGTGGGGAACAAGGTAAGTACCGTCCAGGAGATGGGGGGAAGAACGACCCGCAGGTGAGTCCCTGCTGGGTCGACCGTGCAGTCGGTGCGCTCCAGAGAGCGCGGTGAAACCGGGCGCTCGCGAGCACCGTTACCGGCGAACCGGTCCCGACCCTCGGGAATGGTAACGGTCTGGGCCGAGCCGAGAACCAGATCGGCCGCAGCGAGTTCCACCATGAAGTCGATTTCGCTTGTTGTCGAGCGGTTTACGACAAAGATGGAGACCGAACCGGCGTCGTCCATCGTGCTTACCGCGTCAACAACCTCAACCTGACCGTAGCGACTGGTCTGGACGGTGGGTGCGGCGACGATCGATCGCATCACCCGGCCACGCGCCAGGGCCGCCGTCAGGGCAAAGGGGTAGAACGTCGTCTGTCGCCAGGCCGGGCCGTCGGGCTCGCACCGGATCGGCGCGATGACATTGACCAGCTGCGCCAGGTTGGCCATGGAAACCCGATCGGCGTGGCGAAGCAGACAGATCAGCAACGAACCCACGACGACGGCGTCGGTGACGTTGTAGTCGTCTTCGATGAGCCGCGGATGCTCACGCCAATCACCCGACAGAATCAGATCCTTGTCGACGTCGTTCCAGCGGGTTTGGTACCAGACATTCCATTCATCGACGCTGATGCCGATGGATCGAGTCAGACCTTGCTCGAGGACGACCTCGTCAATAATTTTCGCAACCGAATCGATATACCGATCCAGACCGACACCGGAGGCGAGAAAGCTGTCGACGTCCCCGTCGATCTCTTCGTAGTAGGCATGCAGGGAAATGTGGTCAACCAGCCCGGCGGTGTGGCGCAGTACCGTGCGCTCCCATTCACCGAACGTCGGCATCTCCATGTTGGAGCTGCCCGCTGCCACCAGTTCGACGCGATGATCGATAAAGCGCATGGTGCGGGCGGTTTCGGCGGCCAGCCGGCCGTATTCATCGGCGGTCTTGTGCCCGATCTGCCACGGCCCGTCCACCTCGTTGCCCAGGCACCAGAGCCGGATGTCGAAGGGTTCCTCGGCGCCGTTTCTCCGTCGACTGTCGCTGAGCGCCGTGCCACCGGAGTGGTTGGCGTACTCCAGAATCTCGGCGGCCTCCGCGATCCCCCGAGTGCCCAGATTCACGGCCTGCATCAGTTCCAGGCCAGCGGCTTTCGCCCAGCCGGCAAACTCATGCAGCCCGACCCGGTTCGTTTCGATGCTGTGCCAGGCCGCATCGAGACGCACCGGACGCTCGTCCACCGGCCCGACGCCGTCCTCCCACCGATACCCGGAAACGAAGTTCCCGCCCGGGTAGCGAACCGTAGTTGCACCGAGTTCGCGAACCAGGTCCAGCACGTCCTGCCGGAAACCGTCCGCGTCCGCGGTCGGATGACTCGGCTCGTAAATACCTTCGTAGACGCTGCGCCCCATGTGTTCGACGAACGTGCCGAACAGCCGACGAGGCACCTCCGCCACCGACGTATCGAGGTGGATGTGAAGACTTACCGCGATCATCGGTGCCTCTCGTGGGTAACGGTGTGGGCCGGGGATCGCCCGGCCCACACCGTGATCGTGCTAGCGCTTCAGAGTCAGTCGTTGACCTTGAAGCCCTGTGCCTTGCCGTACGTCACGAGAGCTTCCTGCCAGCTGGCAAGACCCTTGTTCAGGTCTTCCTTCTTGGCGTAGGACTGGCCGACGTTGTCGTTGAAGACGCTGTTCGCGTACACCTGGAAGGGCAGGTAGTTCCAGTCCGGTGCAACCTGGCCGGCAGCAGCGGTCAGCACCTGGTTGATCTTCTGCCCGCCGAAGTACTTCGACGGAGCGTCAACGAAGGCCGGGTCCTTGAGCTCGGCCACGGTGGACGGGAAGCCGCCCTTTCCGGTGAAGACCTTCAGGCTGGCCGGGTCGCTGTTCAACCAGCGCAGGAAGGCCGTCGCCAAGGCCGGCTCCTTGCTCTGCTTCATCACGGCCTGCGCGCCGCCGCCGCTCTCCGCCGTCACCGGGGTGCCGTCGTAGGTTGGCATCGGGGCAACCGCCCAGTCACCGGACGCCTTGGCCACGCTGCCTTCGAGGACGCCGGGCATCCAAGCGCCGGTCGGGAGCGTGGCGACCGTGCCGTCACTCAGCGCCTTGTACCAGGCGTCGCTCCACGGCGGGATGTCCGAGAGCAGGTCACCCGCAACGAGCTGGTTCCAGGTGTTGGTCCACTTCTTGGTGCCTTCGTCAGCAAAGTTGACCTTGACGTCGGTGCCTTCCACCGAGAACGGGTGTCCGCCGGCCTGCCAGATCATGCTGGTGGTGAAGCCGGCGTCGCCGATGTCCGCGGTGATGAACTTCTTCGGGTCGGCGGCGGTCAGCTTCTTGGCTGCGGCGATGTACTCGTCCCAGGTCTTCGGCACCTCAATCTTGTGCTGCTTGAAGACCTTCGCGTTGTAGAACAACGCCATGGGGCCGGAATCCTGCGGCAGGCCGTAGAGCTTGTCGCCGCTGACGACGTGGTTCCAGGTCGACGCGGTGTACTTGTCCTTGAGCTCTCCGACCCCGTACGGGGTCAGGTCGAGCAGGGCGTCGGACAGGGCGAACTGCGGCATCGCGAAGTACTCGATCTGGGCCACGTCCGGCCCACCCGACTTCGCCTCAATCGAGTTCTGCAACTTGGTGTAGTGATCGTTGCCGGTGCCTGCGTTGACCAGCGTGACATCAACCTTCGGGTAAGCCTTCTCGAAGGCGGCGACCTGATCCTCAGCCGACGGCGTCCAGCTCCAGTAGGTGATCTTTCCACCCTTCTCCAGGGCCGCATCCAGGGCCGCCGCAGAGTTCCCCGACCCGGGGGTGGAACCGGTGCCGGCGCCGGCGTCACCCGTGTCGTCGCTGCCCCCGCACGAGATGAGCGACACTCCGATGACGAGTGCGGTGGCTACCACACTTACCCTTCGGGTCAGGGTGGTACGAGTGCTGGTCATGGGTATTTCCCTTCACTTCCTTGTAACGGGTTTCCCGCCGCGAGTGGGCGTCGGGGGTAAAACAGTGCGCGATCGTCTGGGGTGCCCTGCCTAACTCACTACTTGACGCTCCCGGCGGTCAGACCCGACTGCCAGTAACGCTGGAGCACCAGGAACGCCATGACGATCGGGACGATCGCTAAGAGTGATCCGGTGAGTACGAGGTTGTAAATCGGCTGGGCGGCAGCACCAATCGACTGCGAATTCCACTGGTTGAGTCCCACCGTCAGCGGGTACCAGTTGGGATCGCTGAGCATAATCAATGGTAGGAAGTAATTGTTCCAAGTTGCCACTGTGGTGAGCAACAGAACGGTCACGATTCCCGGGGCCAGCAAGCGAATAGAAATGGTGAAGAAGGTCCGGAACTCGCTGGCTCCGTCCATCCGGGCGGCCTCCAGAATTTCTGTCGGTACCGCCTCGATCGCGTAAACCCAGATCAGGTAGAACCCGAACGGGCTGATTAGCGACGGGATGATGATTGCCCACGGCGTGTTCGTCAGACCCAGTCGGCTGAACATGAGGAACGTCGGCACGGCGAGCGCGGTTCCGGGTACCGCGACGGCACCCAGCACGAGCGAGAACACCCCACTGCGGCCTGGGAAGCGGAATTTCGCCATCCCGTAACCCGCCATGGTCGCCAGCAGGGTAGCCCCACCGGCACCGATGACGACGTACAGCAGTGTGTTGCCCAGCCAGCGCATATAGATGCCGTCTTTGTAGGTCAGCGTCTGCTGGATGTTGCTGAACAGGGCGAAGTCGTCGCCGAACCACAATCCGAAACTGGAGAAGAGGTCGGTCTGCGTCTTGCTCGCATTGACGAAGAGCCAGAACAAAGGCACCACGGTGTAGAGGACAAAGAAAGCCATCAACACAGTGAGGACGATGGATTTGTGCGGATTACGGGCACTGCGAAGGGATTTATCCTGCTTCAGAAGGGACATCAGCGCTCCTCCGCCCGCGACCCGCGCAACTGGACGACATACGCGATGACAGCGGTGACTACGCCCATCACGATCGCCACGGTCGCCGAGTAGTTGTGCTGCTGCCCGGCGAAAGACAGGTTGTAGGCGTACATGTTGGGGGTGTAGTCGGTGGTAATGACGTTCAGGAGCAGCGGCCGGAGAATGTTCGGCTCGTTGAAGAGCTGGAAGCTGCCGATGATGGAGAAGATCGTGGCAATCACGAGCGAGCCGCGCAGCGCCGGTAGCTTGATCGAGCGAATCACTCGGAAAGGGCCGGCGCCATCGAGTTCGGCTGCCTCGAAGAGTTCACCAGGAATCGTGGTGAGCGTGGAGTAGAAGATCAGCATGTTATAGCCCACGAATTCCCAGGTAACGACGTTACCGATCGAGGTGAGAATCCACTTCTCCGAGAGTGGGGTCACCACCTTCGAGCCGAGAAAATCATTGATGTTCGCCGCCAGACCGAAGTCGTCACCGTAAATGAAACCCCACATCAGCACGGCAACTACGGCCGGCACGGCGTAGGGCAGGAAGATCATCAGACGGAAGAAGGCGGGGGCGTGCAGTCGGGCGCTGTCAATCGCGAAGGCGGCAATGAGAGCGAGCACCAACATGATCGGCACCTGGACAGCCAGGAAGATCAGCACCCGAAGCAAACCGGCCCAGAAACTCGAGTCCGACATCAGCTGAACATAATTCTCTAGCCCGACAAAAGTGTTTCCGCCAATCATCTGTCGGCGGAAAAGACTCAGGTACATGGCGTAGAGGAGCGGGGCGATAAACACCAGCAAAAATACGGCCATGAACGGCGCCACGAAGACCCATCCCTGCCAATTTCTGCGCTGCCGCCGCACCTTCTGCTGCACCACAGCAACAGGGACCGTAGACGTCGTCGTCATACCTCTCCTTTGAGAGCATGTTCGCGTAAACACGCAACTCAGGTAAGGTAGCATGTTCACGTAAACATGGCCAAGGAGGACCTTGTATGGCGTCGCCCAGTCAGGCTTCGGACGGCGCGGGGAGGCGACGGCGTGGTCCGTCGATGGCCGACGTAGCCCGTGAGGCCGGCGTCTCCGGTCAGACCGTGTCCCGCGTATCCACTGGCCGCACGAACGTCGACAAGGATACGCGCAAGCGGGTGCTGGCGGCGATGCGCAAGCTCGGATACCGGCCCAACAGCGCAGCTCGGGCGCTGCGATCGGGGCAATTCCGGAATATCGGCATCATCATGTTCACCCTGTCCTCCTTCGGAAACATGCGCACCCTCGACTCGGTCGCCATCGCCGCGGCCAACGCCGGGTACTCGATCACGCTGCTTCCCGTCCGGCACCCCACGCAGGGCGAAGTCTCGATCGCATTCACCCGTTTGGGCGAGCAGGCCGTGGACGGCATCATCATCATCATCGAGGCCCACCTACTCGATGAGGCAGACCTCGAACTACCTGCCGAGCTTCCCGTTGTCGTGGTCGACTCCAGCGTCAACCACAGGTACCCGGTGGTCGACACCGACCAGGCCCAGGGAGCCCGGCTGGCCACCCAGCACCTGCTCGACCTTGGCCACCAGACCGTCTGGCACATTTCCGGGCCGGCCAGTTCCTACTCCGCCGAGCGCCGTCGCGAGTCGTGGAGCCGGACCCTGCAGGCCGCTGGGCGGGACGAGCCACCGGTCATCGAAGGCGACTGGTCGACGGGCGCCGGGTATCGAGGCGGTCTCACCTTGGCCGAACGACCCGACGTCACGGCGGTCTTCGCCGCGAACGACCAGATGGCCCTGGGAGTGCTGCGCGCCCTGCACGAATGTGGACGCAGCGTTCCCGGCCAGATCAGCGTCGTGGGCTTCGACGACATGCAGGAATCGAGCAGCTTCTGGCCACCGCTCACCACGGTGCATCAGGAGTTCGATGACGTCGGCCGACATAGCGTTGATCTCCTGGTCAAAGAGATCAGACACCCGGGCACGGCGGCACCGACGAGTCTCTTGGTCCCGACCCGACTGGTCGTACGCGCGAGCACCGGACCGGCTCCGCTGGGATGACCTGTCCGGTGGTTCTGGTTGAGCTCAGATCCAGCTGGGCAGCCACATCCGTTCGCTCCAGGAGGACTGCGGGATCACCTGGGCGCTGTAGATCGGCAGGAAGAACCAGAACGCCAGGACGGCGAGCACCAGCACCGCGCCAGTCACCAGCGCACCCCGCTTGCGGCGTTTCTCGCTCTGCCCAACCGGGCCGAGCATCATCCCCAGCACGTAGGTCAGGGCCAGCACCACCCAGGGAGCGTACGCGACGGAGTAGAAGTTGAAGATCGTCCGCTGCTGGTACAGGAACCAGGGCAGGTATCCGGCGATGATGCCGACCAGGACGGCGCCGGCTCGCCAGTCCCGGCGCAGCGCCCACTGGAACAGCAGCACGCCGATCGCCAGGGTGGCACCCCACCA
>JANNPJ010000330.1:0-5668 GCA_031400005.1 Kineosporiaceae bacterium
GGTGTTCGGGTTGACCGTGGATGGTTCGAGCCACAGCTCGTTGTTGCGGTGGCGGATGAAACGGCCTGGATAGTTGAATGATTCGAGGCGGACCTGGCCAGAGGCACCATCACGCACGCAGAACGTCGCGTCTGCGAGGAACGTCGCCGTCCCCGTATTCAAGGCTGTGCCCAGCCGGAAGTCGAGGTGGCGCAGCCACCGGCCGTCGGTGGCCTGGAACGACACGCAGTTCGTACCACCGGCCAGACCGGGGGCGACGGTGAATGTCGCGTCCGCCTTCGCCGTCGCGGAGCTGCTACTAGAGATCGGATCGATTCGGCCCAGATAATCCATGTGCCGGAGGTACTGGCCGGCCCGGTTCACCGATTCCAGCGAACGAGCCCCGACCGTGATCGTGGCTGCGTTCGCCTGCTCAGCGCCGAGAGCGCTGAGCACGGTGACGCCGAGTGCGACGACCATGGTGCGTGCGGTCAGTTTGTGCAGACCCTTCGTACGGCGGGCTGTCAGGCCCATGGGTTCACCACCTAAAGAGCGTTGTCGAATCAGAAAATGAAACCGTCGCGCGGGTCGATAGTGCTGAGGGCCCGCGCGACGGTATATGCCCAGCCGGAGTTCGCGACCCGAAAAGCCGACTGGGGGTGCTGGTGGTTCTATTTCGCGGTGGCGGTGCCGTGCCGGCAGCCGGAGCAGGTGACGGCACTCAGGCCGCTCCAGGTGGTGAGGTCGGTGCTGGTGGCGGTCCATAACCCACCGTTGGTGTACTTGTCGACGTACATCCGCCAACTGCCGTTGTCCATCCGCACCAGCGACTGACCTTCGTAGTTGCCACTGATCAGGTTGGCCCGCTTGACCCAACCGGTGGTCAGGCTCGCGGTGGTGGTCCAGTGCTCGATGTTCGCGTTACCGGCTTTGGTGTACGCGTGCCAGGTGCTGCCGGACTTCACCACGAACGTGTCGATGTGGTTCCCGGTGATACCGCCCATCACGGTCGGTCCGCTCCACGACGTCAGTGCGGTGTTCTGAGCGGTGTACACAAAGGGCCGGAAACAGTCGGTGGCGCAGGTGGTTTGGGAGACACTCGCGATGATCTTCACACTGCTGCCCTCGAGGTAGAACTCCGGCGCCCAGGTGAACCTGGTGTTCGCGATTCCGGAATTCACCGTGGCGACCTGCGTCCAGGTCCTCAGGTCGGTACTGGAGGCGACAGCAAAGTACTGCGAGTTCGTCGTCCATGACTGCACGGTGTAGGCAATGTAATACTTACCGTTCAGCTTGGTGATGCTGGGATCGCGCAACACGCCCGTGGGGCCACGGAAATTCGTGTCGTACAAGACGCTGTAACTGGTGCCGCCATTAGTCGACTGGTAGATCCACAACTCCTGGTCCGCGGCACCATCGCCTTTGAACGTCGCATACACCAAAGTCGTAGCCGCAGAAGCCGACTGCGCCGGAACTAGACCACTCACAACCAGAGCAAGCACTCCCATGGCTCCGATCAACCAATGCTTGAGGTGACTGCGCCGAACCAATGCTGCTTTCACTGTTATCTCCATATCAGCGTGGGAAATCTCTTCATTGAGCGTGTCCAAGCAGTGGTCGAATTCGCTGCATTGTTACCTGTGCCGGAATGCATGGGGGCAGGATTCTGCGTTGAGTAGGCAGGCGGTACCTGAGAACGCCGGACCAAATGTCGACGGCAAAGAGCGATGGTCCACGTAACAGCCGACCTAACGCGCCGACAGGGTTGTGCCGGTCGACGGTCTGTTTGGCGGCCTGGCTAAGGGGCCACTGGACGGGACGACGTGGTGGAGGTGACGCAGCAGGGGTATCTCATGGCAAGAGGCCTCCAGTGGGGGCGCAGCGGGGTCCGGTGGATGGGCCGGGTTTTGGGTCATGGTCGTTTTCTTCGGGCGACGTGCATCGAGGCGCACCACTGTGAGTAGCCAGTGGATTAATACAACGTTCAGGCGCGAAGAGCTTTACTCAGGGAGTGTTATAGCTAACAGAACGTGTGTCAAGGTTTATGGCAAACCTTCAATTGATGCCTGGCGGACCAGGCGTCCCACTGTTTGGCGCGAATTTTCGGCGGCATCACCCCAGGTCACAACAGGTTTGTCCAGATCCTCGGCAGCTGGTGGCCGGACTGCGGCGCTTGGCAGGGCCCTTGTCCTCACTCGACGCCGAAAACACGAGCAGTGTTAACGCTCACTTCGCTGCGCGGCCGGGAGGTCTAGTGCGTTGGCCATGAACGTTGACCGGTTCAGGCTGCCTTGGTGATCGTGCTGGTTTTGGTCGGCCCCAGCGGTGGCCTTTCTCGAAGCGGATGCGAGCTCGTTCGCGACGTTGGGCGGCCAGGATGTCGGGGTGGCGGGCGTTGAGGTTGTCCGTCGTCCGTCGTTGCTCGGCTGCGGCCGCGCTCTGCGCTGCCAGTCGGCTATTCTGTCGACATAATCGTCAACAATGATGATTTTGCGTCCGTGGCAGTGGCGGCGACATGAAGGTGGCATAGGTGCGTAAAGCGAGCGTCGTTCCATCGTCGGTGGCGGAACGGATACGGGCGGCTATGTTGCGCGGAGATTTTGCTCCTGAGCAGCGTCTGGTCGAGGCCGATCTGTCGGACCGCTTCGGCGCCAGTCGCGGTGCGGTTCGCAACGCCCTGCAGGAACTGGCTGCTGACGGGCTGGTCGAGATGCAGCGGAACAAGGGCGCCCGGGTTCGCGCGGTCACGCTGGCCGAGGCGATCGAGATCACTGAGGCACGAATGGTTCTGGAAGGACTGGTGGCGCGCAAGGCGGCAGAGCGCTGCACGGACGAGGAACTGGTCGGGCTGCGGGAAATCGGCACAGCGATGCGCGAGGCCTACACCCGATCGGAGTTGCTGGCCTACTCGGATCTGAACGCCCGCCTCCATCGGCGGATCCGGGAGATTGCCCGCCACACCACGTCGGCGAACGTGATCGAGCGTCTCGGGGCTCAGGTGGTGCGCCACCAGTTCCGGCTGTCGCTGCAGCCGGGACGGC
Source organism: Kineosporiaceae bacterium (assembly GCA_031400005.1). Taxonomy (GTDB): domain Bacteria; phylum Actinomycetota; class Actinomycetes; order Actinomycetales; family Kineosporiaceae; genus JANNPJ01. The sequence goes on from JANNPJ010000330.1 coordinate 3,021, forward strand.
CGGCGGTGTCGCTGCCGCAGCACGAGCGGATCATCGAGGCGGTGATAGCCCGTGATCCGGATGCGGCTGAGCAGGCGATGCGCGAACACCTGGCCAGCGTCGTCCAAGCCCTGAAACAGGTCGCTGAGGACGAAGTTTGAGTCGGGCGTCGGCCAGTTGTCGACGACAGGTGCATGCCCTCTAACGTGACGTCCGGTGCGGGCAACGCGACGAAAGGAGACTGTTGAGTATCTGCGTGGCGGTGCTCGGACAGGGCGAAGCCGGATCAGCCATCGCCGCCGACCTGGTGGCCGCCGGAGCGATCGTGCGGGTCTATGACCCTCGGGTACCCGCCCCGGACGGCACGGTCGCCTGCCGCGACGAGGGCGATGCCGGGGCTGAGGCCGATCTGGTGCTCAGCGTCAACAGCGCTGCTGATGCGGTGGTCGCGTTGCGGAACGCCGCCCCCCGGCTGCGGGACGGCGCGGTCTGGGCCGACCTCAACACGGGGTCCGCCGCACTCATGGTCGAGCTGGCCGGTCAGCTGGCGACGGCGGCCCCGAAGGTCGCTTTCGTCGACGTGTCCCTGATGGCGCCGGTACCCGGCCTGGGAATCCGAACGCCCATGCTGGTCAGCGGTGACGCCGGCCAGCGTTATGCCGATCTGATGGCTCCGCTCGGGGCCACGATTGAGGTGCTGGCCGGGCCGCCCGGCGAGGCCGCTACCCGCAAGCTCTTGCGCAGTGTGTTCTACAAAGGGCTCGCCGCCGCCGTGATCGAGGCCCTCACAGCGGCCGAGGAGGCCGGCCTGCAGAACTGGCTTCGCGCGAACATCGCGGCGGAGCTGGAGAGTTTCGACGCTGCCACGCTTGACCGACTGCTGACCGGGTCACACCGGCACGCGCTTCGCCGATCACATGAGATGGCCGCGGCCGTGGCGTTGCTGACCGATCTGCGCGTCCCGGCTCGGATCACTGCGGCGAGCCAGGCTCTGCTCAGCGAGCTGGCTCGAGCCGACGTGCCAGGCGCGGGTACACCCGCCGGGCATTGAGCTCGAACACCTTGGCCTGGTCCTGCGGCGCGAGATCCAGGGCGTCGATGTATCGGCGGGTGTCGTCGAAGTACTGGCCGGTGCGCGGGTCGATACCGCGCACGGCGCCGACCATCTCCGAGCCGAACAGCAGGTGGTCGACGTCGATGACGTCGAAGAGCAGGTTGATTCCGGGCTGGTGGTAGACGCAGGTGTCGAACACGACGTTGCCCAGCACCGCGTCGTCCGGGGCCGGTCGGTCGAGCATGTCGGCCAGCCCTCGGAACCGGCCCCAGTGGTACGGCACAGCGCCGCCGCCATGCGGAATGATCAGTCTCAGATCGGGGAAGTCCTTGAACAGGTCGCCCTGGAGTAGCTGCATGAAAGCGGTGGTGTCCGCGTTGAGGTAATGCGATCCGGTGGCGTGGAAGTTGGCGTTGGTCACCGCTGATACGTGCACCATGGCCGGTACCTCGAGTTCCACCATGGCCTCGTAGATCGGGTACCAGCTGCGGTGGGTGAGCGGGGCCGAGGTCCAATGCCCGCCACTGGGGTCGGGATTGAGGTTGCAGCCGATGAATCCCAGCTCCAGGACGCAGCGGCGCAGCTCGGGCACGGCGTGGGCGATCGGCACCCCGGGCGTCTGTGGAAGCTGGGCGACCCCGGCGAAGCGGTTCGGGTACAGCCCGACCACCCGGTGCACGAGGTCGTTGCTGACCTCGGCCCATTGCCGGCTGACTTCCTGGTCACCGAAGTGGTGCTCCATTGCTGAGGCTCGCGGTGACAGCACGGTGAGGTCGATTCCGCGCTCGTCCATCAGGCGGAGCTGATTGTTCTCGATCGAGTCGCGGATCTCGTCGTCGGAGATGGCCGGGTACGGCGGCGGGGAGCCGCCGGAATCGAAGGCTTCCCGCTGGGCCTGCCGCCAGGTGGTGTGGGCCAAAGGGGCCGTCGTGTAGTGGCCGTGGCAATCAATGATCATCTGCTACCTCTCGGCGGATGGCGTGGCTGGTCCGGTAGCGGTCTTGGCTCGGTCATGGCCCGGGGACGGGTGGGGTGCCGTGGGTGTGGAAGGAGTCGATGGTCTTTAGTCCCCAGGCCTGCCCTTTGGCCCGCTCGGTCTCGGTCCAATTGATCGGCTGCCAGTCCGGGGCCAGCACCAGCCGGGCCCCGGCGTTGCACAGCTCGATGCGGTTACCGCCAGGCTCGTAGACGTAGAGGAAAAAGGTTTGCTGGATGGCGTGCTTGTGCGGTCCGGTCTCGATGAAAACTCCCTGTTCCAGGGCGATGTCGGCGGCACGAAGGATGTCCGAGCGGCTGTCGACGGCGAAGGCGATGTGGTGCAACCGGCCTGGGGTGCCGGTCCGGTCCCGGGTGTACACCGCGTCGTAGCCTTTGTTGGTGAAGGTCGTCCAGCTGCCGGCAACCGAGCCGTCGTCAAGGACGATCTGCTCCGTGACCATCGCGCCGAGAACGGTCTGTAGATAGTCGCGATTGGCCTCGACGTCGACCCCGAGGTAATTGATGTGGTCCAGCCGTCGCACCCCGACCCCGACCGCCGGGTAGGTAACGCAGCGCGACGATCACGGTCATGGCTAGCGCCGAAAGGATAATCGCAGTCCACACGGATGGCGCTATG
>JANNPJ010000331.1:0-11442 GCA_031400005.1 Kineosporiaceae bacterium
GTCAAATCGCTGCTTGACGGCCCCGAGCCGGCGTAACGGCACTCACGTCTGCCGGCGAGACGGCAACCGTGAGGCTTCTATGGTCTGTCAAGGCATCGCGGGCATGCTTTCGAGGAGGTTGTAGAGCTGGCGGGTGAGGTAGCGCTTGAGGCAGCGGTTGATCTCTTTGGGGGTTTTTCCTTCGGTGGTGCGTCGGCTGATGTAGGCGTCGGTGAGGGCGTGTTTGCCGGTGCGGGTGAGGACGATGCGGTGGATGGCGGCGTTGAGTTGGCGGTCGCCGGTGCGGTTGAGGCGGTGGCGGGTGGTGCGTCCGGACGAGGCTTCGAGGGGGCTGGTGCCGGCGATCGCGGCGAACGCGGCGTGGCTGCGGAAGCGGCCGGGGTGGGAGAAGGTGATGAGGATCTGGGCGCCGTTGATCGGGCCGACACCGTAGATGTCGCGTAGGGGGGCGGCGTGTTCGGCGGTGAGTTTGTCCAGGCGTTTCTCGTCGTTGTCGATCACGGCGGTCAGGGCGGTGATCTGGGTGGCGATCTCGCGGAGTTTATGGATTCGGGCGCTCTGGGCCGGTCCGGTGTTCTTCGGGGTCCGCAGGGTGCGCGCGGTGCGGATCTGCATCGTGGTGGACAGGGATCGCAGTCGCTCGCGCAGGGCCGGCTCAGCGGCGACGATGAGGGCTTTGAGTTGGTTGCTCAGACGGGTGCGGGTCTTCACGTCAGCGGCGCGTGCGCTGACGTAAATGGCTAGAGCTTCACGGATTTCACCGGTTCGGGGAGCGGCGTGGGTGTCCTGGGACAAGGCGGTGCGGGCCATGTCGATGGCGTCGTTGGTGTCGTTCTTGTTCCGGCCCCGGGCCCGGCGCACGGCCCGGATTTCGATCACTTCGCTGCCACCGGCGTGCAGGTCACGGTGCAGCGCGGTCCCGTAACTGCCGGTGCCCTCGATCGCCCAGGCCACCCGCGGGCCGGGAGCGAACTGCAGCAGGGCGTCCAGAAGCTGTCCGTAGCCCTCCTCGGTCGTGGGGACCGTCAGAACATGCAGGACGGCCCCGGTCGCGGACACCACCGCGGCGGTATGGGTATCGGCGTGGGTGTCGACCCCGATGACGGCGTCGATCCGGTCTGCGAGCATGGTCATACGATCGGTGTCCTCTATTCAGGCGGGCCTCGGTCAAGGGTCGGCGCCGGCCTGGGTGAGCACACATGCGGCAATACTGTGATGAGTCATGAACCCTCGGGTGAGTGATCCAGACAGGCTTCTATAAAGCCAGCGTGTGAACAGGTCGGCGCCGGTACCCGTACGGACAACTCACGTTAAAGGCACACCACGGTGGCCAGCATGATCAGGAGTCACGTACGAGTACCAGCACCGATCCTCTCAACGATCCAGGCCAGGACCGCCACCACTCACTCTCACAGCATGATCACGGTGAGGTTTTGCGGCATACACGACGTTTTGCCAGCCGGGTCGGGTCGTTTCCGACGCACGGCGTTCCTTCACCTGCCTGGCCATGCCCCTTGGGAACCGCCATAACCCTTGGGAGCCGCCATAACCCCTGGGAGTCAGAGCATCGCCGGGTTGAGCTGCCCCGAGGAAGCCGTCGTCGACTCCAAGCCGTGATCAATCAGGTCAAAGGCACCGAAACATCCCCAGCCCAATGATGACTGGACCGCAATCCGGCACGATGATCTTGCTGGAGGTGCCATCTGGAGCTTCGCGGGAGCGCTGCCGGGCCATGGGCTGACGGCGTCTTGAGCAGAGTGAATTTGGTACCGCGGGAACAGTACTAACGCCACTCTGATCAAGACACCGCCAGGCAGCGCCTGGACATAGCTTCACCCGTGCGCTGACTGCAAGCGAGCGCGAGACGAGCGCCCCGGACGGGGCAACTCCGCCTCAACCGGCGAACCGGCGAAACCGCCTCAACCAGGGAACCGGTGAAAACCGGGTGAAACCGAGACCACTATGACCGGCTGCCGGTTTGCCGGTTGGCGGTCTGCCAGGAGTTGGCTGCCTGGTCCTGGCCCGACGGACGCGCGACTGTGCCCCGCAAAAACCGGTGATCGAGACAAAAATCTGCCCTCGTCACCGGTTTTAGCGGGGCACAGCAGTGATCCTTCCCGAACCAAACTGGGCGACGGCCGGCTCGCCGCCCGCGGGGACCAAAGGCCGGGACCAAAGGCGGGATCAGGCGGTCAAGAGGCCGATGCCTAGTGTCAGCACGCCGGCGGTGAGCGACAACACGCCCAGCCAGACCAGCACGATCAGGCGGTTCGGCGTCGTCCGGTCGGGACCGATGGCAGCCGTGAAGAAGCCGGCGGACATCAGGATCGCCGCCAACGGGACGCCGTCGCGGGCCACCATCTTCAGTACGCCGTCCAAATCGGTGACGTCGACCAGGATGGTTGCCAGTAGGCCGAGGATCACCAGCACCCCAGCATGAGCATGCCCGGCACGGAAGAACGACTTTTGGAAATCGGTGACCGGCACGCCACCGCCGACCACCCGGAGCAGGAACGTGCCGCCGTAGGCGATCCCGACGATGCTGAGCAGCAGGATGCCGGCAGTGGTTTTCGACGAGTCGGACAGGGCGATGGCGGCGTGTGGGACGCCGGAGGCGATTGGCAACATGGAACAACCCCTTAGATAGCTACACTACCCAGTCTGGATACTGCTACTGTCCAAGTCAATGCGAATCTCAGAATTGTCCCGAATCACCGGGCTGACGCTGCCAACGATCAAGTACTACATCCGGGAAGGACTGCTCCCGGCGGGTACGGCGATCAACGCCACCCAGGCCGAGTACGACAGCGCGCACGTCGAGCGGTTGCGGCTGATCCGTGCCTTGGTTGAGGTCGGGCGGCTATCGATCCCCACCGTCGGCGAATTGCTCGCCATCCTGGACGGCCCACAGGACGACGATCCTCGCGATCGGGCGGCTCGGGCCGTGGCCACTGCCCACCGGGCTCTGTCGGCTCGGCCGACGGCCGATGCACCACCGCCAGAACGAGCGCTCGCGGCGATGACTACGCTCGGCTGGCAGGTGGATCCGCAATCGGCTGCGTTGCGCGAACTGGAGAGCGCCCTGGCCGCCCTGGAGAACGTCCAGCTACCGCCGGACGAGGCCGCCCTGCGCAGCTATGCCAGTGCGGCGCTCGCCGTCGCCGAGACCGAGGTCAAAGGCATCCCCAGCGGGTCACCGGCCGAGACGGTCCGCTATGTGGTGATCGGAACGGTGATGTACGAACCGGTACTGATCGCGCTGCGCCGACTGGCACAGCAGCACATCTTCACCGAGCTCAAAAACCAAGGCCAAAAACCGAGCTCCAAAGGCAGGTTCAAGGCCAAGCTCAAAAGACAGGCTTAGTTTCCGGCCTCGCCGCTGAACTGGGCGGCGTCGCTCTGGGCGGAGGAGACCAGGGTCTCCACCGACTGACCGTCCGGGCCGGCGTCGTCGAGCAGCTTGCGCAGCAGCACCAACTCGATCCGGGCCAGGTCAGGCTCGTCGAGCTGTTCGAGCACCGCACCCACGGTGGCCTCGTCACCGAGTACCGAGCGGACCAGCGCTTCGGCGGCCGAGACATCCACGGCAACCGGGGTACCGGCATACCGGCCCGCCGCCGCGGCGACGAAGCCAGTGATCTCACCGGCGCCCTGGCTGGTGCTGAACCGCTGACCCACGGCGGAATAGAAAGCCGCTCCGACGATCTCACTGAAGGCGTTCCAGCCCGGTTCATCAAGGGCAGCAGTGCGCTCCGGGTAGGACTGCAGATCCCCCGACAACAACTCCCGGACCAACTGGCCGATCTGGGCCGTCATGACGTTCCCTCCGTGGTTCAGCAATTGCTCAGCAAGTTTGGCTGTACTTGCAGGCCGACAGAGAGTACCGGACACCGCAACGGCCCCCGACCTTACGGTCGAGGGCCGTCCATTTCGGGTAGCCCCGACGGGATTCGAACCCGCGCTACCGCCTTGAGAGGGCGACGTGCTAGGCCGCTACACAACGGGGCCACAGCCGAGCATCTCCGAGAAGAAGCAGGCCGCTGGGGTACAAGGACTCGAACCTAGACTAACTGAACCAGAATCAGTCGTGCTGCCAATTACACCATACCCCATGGGGGTAGCACCCTCGACTGTCAGACGTGCTGACAGCCGCAGGTAGCGACCCACCAGAGATGTTAGCGGGCCGCAGGGGTGGCACCCAAATCAGATCCTCCCTCGCGGCCCACCCAAACGCCGATCAGCGCCCCCGCTGACTCACGAAGCGGCCAGTCGACCAGCCAAGGAAGCCAGTCTGACCAGCGTCGATTCCCGTCCGAGGATTTCCATCGACTCAAACAGCGGCGGCGAGATCCGACGACCACTAATCGCTACCCGCAGCGGCCCGAAGGCGAACTTGGGCTTGATTCCGAGTCCTTCGACGACGGCGGCACGCAACCCGGCCTCCAACGCGGCCGCACTCCAGTCCTGCGCAGCGTTGAGGGCATCGATGGCCGCGGCCAGGACCGCGTTGGACTGTGCGACGTCCTTGGTCACGGTGGCCAGCGCGTCGTCCTCGATCACCAAAGCGTCGTCCGCAACGAAGAGCGAGCCGAGCATCACCGGGGCCTCGCCGAGCAACTGGATCCTGGTCTGGATCAGGGCGGCACCGGCGTGCAACCGGTCGACCTGCTCCGGCGAGGGCCGCTCCGGCAGCAGCCCGGCCAGCTGCAGCGGGGCCAGCAGCCGACCGGCGAAGTCCTCTGGCTCCAAGCGACGCAGGTGCTCGGCATTGATCGCCTCGGCCTTTTTCAGGTCGAATCGGGCCGGGTTCGCATTCACATTGACGATGTCGAACGCGGCGATCATCTCGATCATCGTGAAGACGTCCCGGTCTTCGGCAATGGACCAGCCGAGCAGGGCCAGGTAGTTGAGCAGCCCTTCCGGGACGAAGCCCCGGGCCCGATGCAGGAACAGGTCCGACTCCGGGTCGCGCTTGGACAGCTTCCGGTTGCCCTCACCCATCACGTACGGCATGTGCCCGAACCGCGGCACCGCCGCCGCGTATCCGAGCTCGACAAGCGCCTGCCAGAGCGGCAGTTGGCGAGGCGTGGAGGACAGCAGGTCCTCACCGCGCAGCACATGGGTGATGCCCATCAGGGCGTCGTCCACCGGATTCACCAGCGTGTACAGCGGGCTGCCGTCGGCGCGGACGACGACGAAGTCGGGCACGCTCCCGGCCGGGAAAGTGACCCGGCCGCGGACCAGGTCGTCGAAGCCGATCTCGGTGTCGGGCATCCGCAGCCGCAACACCGGGGCTCGGCCCTCGGCCCGGAAAGCGGCCTTCTCGTCCTCGGTGGTCACGCGGTCGGCGTTGTCGTAGCCGAGCTTCGGGTCCCGACCGGCGGCCTTGTGTCGGGCCTCGACCTCGGCCGGGGTCGAGAAGGACTCATAGACGTAGCCCCCGGCGACCAGTTTCTCGATCACCTCCGCGTAGATCCCGCCACGCTGGGACTGCCGATAGGGCGCGTGCGGGCCACCCACCTCGACCCCCTCGTCCCAGTCGATACCGAGCCAGCGCAGCGCCTCCAGCAATTGCTGATAGCTCTCCTCGCTGTCCCGGGCGGCGTCGGTGTCTTCGATCCGCAGCACCAGGGTGCCGCCGGTATGCCGGGCATAAGCCCAGTTGAAGAGGGCGGTCCGGATCAGGCCGACATGCGGCGTACCGGTCGGGGACGGACAGAAACGAACCCGCACCGCACCCGACGAAGGGTGTGTGACCTGGGCGTTCTGACTGGGAGTGGGTTCTGTGCTGGTCATGATGCGACAAGCCTATCCAGCGGCCGCGCCCCTCGGCGCTGTTCACGCTGGGTGAGCGAGCCGGTGCAATCACCCCTTCAACCACCCGTCCGGCCCTGACGCCAGGCCGCCGACGTCACTGATCCTGAGTCTGTTGACATTACTTTCAGTGATCTACTGAATACATTCACGGAAGAGGCGACGTGCGCATCACCCCACGGGCCAAGCGTTTCCGCCGGTACCTGACGGCTCCGGTCGTCCTGCTCGCCCTGACCGGCACCAGCGCGAGCATCGCCACCGCCGACTCGGCGCAGGCACGGACCGGAGCACTCCCGACGGCTACGCACCCGAAGCAGACCGAGGCTCAGGTGATCATCCGGGTCACTGCGGGGTCGCTTGATCCAGTGATCGCCCGGGTGCGGGAGCTGAACGGCACAATCACCCGACGGCTGCCGATCATCACCGGGTTCGCCGCGGCGGTACCACTTAGTGCGGTTGCCCTGCTGCGCGCCGACGCCCGGGTGCTGGCGATCACCCCCGACGCAGCCGGCCGGGTGCAGACGGTCAACCCCGCGCTCGGCTACGACCAAGCCGACACCGGCTCTCTGGACCAGATCACCGCACTGGTCGGCGCTCGATCGATGTGGTCGGCCGGGTGGACCGGCAAAGGGGTGGACGTCGCGATGATCGACACCGGGGTATCCAAGGTGACCGGGCTGAACAGCGGCAACGTGGTGAACGGGCCGGACCTGTCGACCGACCAGGCATCCGTCGAACTGCGCTACCGCGACGGCTATGGCCACGGCACCCATATGGCCAGCATCATCGCCGGTCGCGACGCGGCATCCAGCCCGGCCGGCTACGCGGCTACCGGCACCAGCAGCTATGCCGGGGTCGCTCCGGACGCCCGGGTAATCAGCCTCAAAGTCGGGGCGACGGACGGCTCGGCCGATGTCTCGCAGGTGATCGCCGCGATCGATTGGGTCACCCAGCACGCCCACAGCGACGGCCTGAACATCCGGGTGCTGAACCTGTCCTATGGCAGCCCTTCCACCCAGGACTACACCTTGGACCCGCTGACCTACGCGGTCGAGGCTGCCTGGCGCCAGGGAATCGTTGTCGTCGTGGCGGCCGGCAACGACGGCACGAACAAGGTGGACCTGGCGAACCCCGCGCAGGACCCCACCGTCATGGCCGTCGGCGCCGAAGACCCCAACGGCACCCTCACCACGACGGACGACACCATTCCCGCCTTCTCCAACCGCGGGACTATGAAACGGCACGTCGATATCGTCGCCCCCGGCACGCATGTGCTCGGCCTGGCGGTCCCTGGCAGCGTCGTCCACCTGGCCAACCCCGCCGCCCGGGTCGGCACCCGCTTCCTGCGTGGCAGCGGCACCTCGCAGGCCACCGCGGTCACCTCCGGAGTGGTCGCCCTGCTCTTACAGGCTCGCCCGGTGCTGACGCCCGACCAGGTCAAGTGGGCCCTCAGCGATTCCGCCACGGCGTTGCCAAAAGGGACGTCGACGAACCGTGGAGCCGGCCTGATCAACGCGGCTGCAGCGCTCAAGGCAGCCGGCAAGGCCACGCTGCCCAGCCAGGCCTCGCTGGTCAACAAGGCCGAGTACGGCACCGGCACCGGCTCCCTGGAGTTGGCCCGCGGCGGCTCGCACCTGACCACCGGAAAGACCACGATCAACGACAAGACCACCGTCGCGCCCACCACCGAACAGCGACTGACCGGCGAAAGGGACATCTTCGGCACCACCTGGTCAAGCACGACGTGGGCACCGGCGGCGCTGGCCGGGACTACCTGGAACGGCGGCAGCTGGCGCGGAAATGTCTGGACCGGTACCGGTTTCAATGCTCAAGGCGACTGGGCTGCCGTGCCCTGGACCGCACCCTCCTGGGCCGGCGCTTCCTGGTACGGACGCAGCTGGGTCGGGCGCACCTGGGTGAGCGGGGCCTGGGTCGGCTCGGCCTGGGTCAACAGTTCCTGGTCAGGACGTACTTGGGTATCGGCGTCCTGGTCCGGTGGCACCTGGAATTGATCTCGCAATACCCGACCGTAGGGCCGGAACGGTGAGGCACCGTAGGGATCAAGCAGGACAGGGCATATCGGCCGGGTAGCGGGGAATCGAGAGGCGGTGCTCAGGATGACAGTGGGGCCAATTCCGGCTGCTGGCTTTCCGGCTCTCGAATTTCCGCTGATTCCGGTTTCGTCGACCGCCTCCACTGCCGATACTCCGAACGTGTCCGCCGCCCGCCAACAGATGACTTCTCTGCGGGTGATTGCTGTCAGCCTCACGCTGGCGGCGCTGGGGGCGGGAGTCTGGGCGCTGCCGGGGACCCGCGAGGCGGTCGGGGCCGGCCCCGGTTCGACCCACCTGGACTGGTGGATGCTGGCCCTGTTGGCCGGGGCCTGCGAGATGGTCGTGATGCACATCCAGGTCCGGCGTGAAGCGCATGCCATCTCGCTGAGCGAGATCGCCACCGTGATCGGATTGTTCTTCTGCACCCCCACCGATTTCATCGTTGGCCGCGCGGTGGGCACGCTGTTGGCCTTCCTGCTCTGGCGGCGGCAGAGCGTCGTGAAGGTGTCTTTCAACGCCGGGCTCTTCTTCGCCGAATCGACGCTTGCGCTGCTGGTCTTCCACAGCATCCGGGGCAGCGACGTCGCCCTCGACCCGGTCGCCTGGCTGGCCGCCATCGTCGCCACCGTGACAGCCGGACTGCTGGCCTCGCTGTCCGTCACCGCGGTGATCGCCCTGGTGGACGGCGAGGTGCACCACCGCGATTTCCTGGTGGAGCCGATCCGGGGCGCCCTGACCTCGATCTTTGTCACGATAGTCGCGCTGGTCGGGGTACACGCGCTGGCTCAGGGCCCGCTGGCCGGCGGACCGCTGATGGTGGCGATGGCCCTGCTGCTGTTCGGCTACCGGGCCTACAGCGGCCTCTCCGAACGACATCTCAGCCTGGAACGGCTCTACCGCTTCAGCCACGCCGTCAGCAGTACCCCCGAGGTCGACGAAATCCTCGCCGGGGTGCTCCGGCATGCCCGGGAGGTGTTGCGCGCCGAGTACGCCGAAGTGATCTTCGTTTCCTCGGCCTCCGACCATCAACCGGTGCGGATCGACACCGACGGCGCGGACGGACGGCTGCGTCGGACTCGGCTGTCCGACCGGGATGCCACCGATGAGGTCTGGACTTCCGTGATCCGAGGTGGCACCCCCCTGCTGATGCCCCGGGGCGGGCGGGCCGGCCGCCGGTTCCTCTCCCACCGGGACCTGCGCGACGCCGTCCTGGTGCCGCTGCGCGGCGAGTCCGGGATTGTCGGGACCGTGCTGGTCGGAGACCGGATGGGCGAGGTCCGCAGCTTCGACCAGGACGACGTCCAACTGCTGATGACCGTCGCCAATCACACCAGCATGGCGCTGCAAAACGGCCGGCTGGTCGATCGGTTGCGCCATGACGCGCTGCACGACGGACTGACCGGGCTGCCGAACCGGACCATGCTCAATCAGGAGGTGGTCCAGGCCCTCGGTGACGTGCGCGCCGGCCGTTCTCCAGGACTGACCGTTATGATCATGGATTTGGTGGGCTTCAAGCAGGTCAACGACACCTTCGGGCATCAGCTCGGGGACCTGCTGCTGCAGGAGATCGGGCAGCGGATGTCAGAGGTCCTGGCCGGGCGCGGGCTGCTGGCCAGGCTGGGCGGAGACGAGTTCGCCGCCGTCCTGCCCCGACTGGACTCCGTGAACGATGCACTGGACGTGGCCGCCCACGTCCGAGAAGCGCTGGAGCGCCCGGTCGGGATCGAGGGTGTGGACGTCGAGGTGGGGGTGTCGATCGGGGTCGCGGTGGCGCCCCTGCACGGCCTGGACGGGCTCACCCTGATGAAGCGCGCGGACGCGGCGATGTACGACGCCAAGAACTCCGGTAGCGGGTTGCACATCTACGAGGCGGGGCTGGACGTCAACCAGTCCCCGGAGCGGCTGGCGCTGACCGCCGAACTGCGAGCCGGGATCTCCAGCGGCCAATTGGAGGTCTACGTCCAGCCCCAGGCATCGCTGCGGACCGGGCGGGTGCTCGGCGTCGAGGCGCTGGTGCGCTGGCGCCATCCCCGGCATGGGCTGCTCTTCCCGGACAGCTTCATTCCGCTCGCCGAGCGCAGCGGCCTGATTCGCCAGCTCACCGATGAGGTGCTGGAGCAGGCGTTGGCGGCGGCCGGGCGCTGGCGACGGGAGGGCATCCGGCTGACCATGTCGGTGAACCTGTCCGCCCGGAGCAACTTCAATGACGATTTGGTCGAGGGCGTGAAATCGCTGCTGCACCGGCATGGGGTGCCGGCCGAAGCACTCATCCTGGAGATCACCGAGAGCTCGGTGATCAGGGATCCGGCTCGGACCGGTCAGGTCCTGGACCGGCTGAACGCGCTCGGAGTCGGGTTGTCGCTGGACGACTTCGGCACCGGCTACTCGTCGATGTCCTATCTGCGCCAGCTACCGGTGCAGGAGGTCAAGATCGACAAGAGCTTCGTGATGGCGATGCTGGAATCGCCCGAGGACGCGGCGATCGTCCGTTCCGTCGTCGACCTCGGCAACAATCTCGGCCTGGTGGTGGTGGCCGAGGGCGTGGAGGATCTGGCGACCTGGCAGGAGCTGGAACGCCTGGGCTGCGAGAACATGCAGGGCTTCTACCTGGCTGCCCCGATGCCCCTCACCAACTTCGAGGAGTGGCTGGCCGCCCGCGAAGGGCGCCTGGTCCCCACCCAGCGCTACCACTAAGTCGAGCTGGTCCAGCTGGTCGAGCTAGTCGAGGCTGACGACCGGGTTGCTGAGGGTGCCGATGCCTTCGATCTCGATCTCGACCCGGTCACCCTCGACGATCTGCCCGACCCCGGCCGGCGTCCCGGTCAGGATCACGTCGCCAGGGAGCAGGGTGAACGCGGCCGAGACGTAAGCCACGATCGACGGGATGTCGTGGATCAGCTGTGAGGTCCGCCCGTCCTGGACGATCTTGCCGTTCAGCCGGGTGGTGAGCTTCAGGTCGGCCGGATCGAGGTCTGTCACCAGGTACGGCCCGAGCGGGCAGAAGGTGTCGAAACCCTTGGCCCGAGCCCACTGCCCGTCACTCTTCTGCAGATCCCGGGCGGTGACGTCGTTGGCGATCGTGTAGCCGAGGACGACCTCGGAAACCCGCTCCAGCGGGACGTCCTTGCACAGCCGGCCGATCACGATCGCCAACTCGCCCTCGAAGTGCACGTTGCTGGATTGCCGGGGCAGCGCGATCGGATCCCCCGGACCTATCACCGAGGTGTTCGGCTTGAAGAACAGCAGCGGCTCCTTCGGCACCTCATTGCCCAGTTCCGCGGCGTGCTCGGCGTAGTTTCGACCGACCGCGACCACCTTGCTGCGCGGAATCACCGGTGCCAACAGGCGAACCCCGGCCAGCGGCAGTCGTTCGCCGGTGAGTTGGACGGTCTGGAAGAGCGGGTCGCCGCTGACGACAGCGAGCATCTCCGCGCCGGGCTCCCCCTCAACGACCGCATACTTGGGATCTTCGCCGTTGGTGAATCTCGCGATACGCACGGTCGGCAGCCTATCCATGAGCTGCCCCGATAAACTGTTCAGGTGTCTGCGATCGTGCTCCCTGAGGCCGTCTGGC
>JANNPJ010000338.1:0-6465 GCA_031400005.1 Kineosporiaceae bacterium
ACCTGGCCACGAAGGACGTCGCATCGGTCGGGTATTCGGTGACGAAACCGCCCGCCTTGTAGACGCGTTCGTAATAGGAGTCGTCAAGCCAGCTGTGCGTTGAGAGCACGCCCGGGTAGGACGCCGATTCCATCAGGGAGAGCGCGGAGTTCGCCGCCTTGGCACTCATGTGGTCCACTTCGACCATCATGTGCCGCTTCATCATCCCCTGGATCATGTACTTGCCCAGGGAGGTCAGACCGGCGCGGTTGCAGTGCGGGCCGGGACCGTAGACCGGCGCCAGCAATCCGCCGGGGAGATACTTTGCCACCTCGGCGGGTAGCACCCCCGCCTCGATCGTGTTGTCGTGTGCGGCGGTGGTGCAGGTTTCGGTCTGCCACCAGTGCCCGGTGCTGGTGAACTGGCCTGCGTTCAGGATCAGCCCGAAGGTGCCGCCGTCGAACCGCACGCCGCACAGCGCGTTGTCGAACTTGTGGCAGGGGAACATGCTGCGCACCCCGAGCGCGTAGACCTCGTCCAGGCCCTTGTCGATGTCCGCCTTGCTGCACTGCGCTATCCGGAAGATCTCCTTGCAGCCGAACGGCTCTGACGTCTCGATTCCGAGGACGACGGCGAGCTTGCCGTCGACGATGGCGGCCTTGGCTTCCTGCGGCGTCTTGACGATCCGGAACCAGCCCTTGCCGGTCCCGCCGTACTGCGCGTCGACGAACTTCTCCAGCTCGTAGGCGGAGGCAGCCTCACGGCGGATCGCGACCATCTCGTCGCAACTGCCGCTCTTGATCGGGTAGATCGAGCACAGCGCGCCGTTGGTGACCAGGTCCAGCACCATCACGCGTTGGCCACCGCGCCAGGCGCGTTCCACCCAGCGGTAATACATCTGCTGGTGGGTGATCGAGTCATGCGATGGCCAGTCCTTGAAGGTCGGCCAACCGACGGGATCGTGCTTGCCTACCGGGGAACCGGTTTTGGTCAGGTTCTCGAACCAGGCCAACGAGCCGTCGGGGTAGTGATCGGGGCAGTCCTTCAGCGCGGCCGCGACCCCGGCCGGGTCGAAAACCTTGCCACAGAGGAGATTCGCGCCGAAACCCTGATTGGCGAACAGGTGCGAATGGGCGTCCACAAACCCCCTGACCTGTCCGTCCGCATCCAGACCGGTAAAGGGCGCGCCGGTGACGTTGAGGTCGGCCTCCGGAGACGGGATGGACACGGGGGAGCCGATCGGCCCGGAACTCGGTGCCGCCGAGGCAGGCAGGAGAAGCCCGGCCGCGAGCAGCACCGGGCCCATCGCCAACGTCGCAACCAGTCGTCCCGCTGTCCATCGGCGCATCGCAACTCCCTAAAACCTACTGCCCGGTAGGTCGGGCGGTGGCCGTGAGTTTAGGCATGAATTGCACTTCTGGACATGCCCCCGCCGCAGAAAGTTTTCCTGGGCTCACCTCGTCCGCCCTGTTCCGATCGGTCCCGGCCGGGTTCAGCCTCGACCTGAGGCCATCCCTCCGACATACACGCCCTTGTCCTGCAGCACCTGCACTCCGGTGACCCGGGTCTGGTCGAGGCCCGCCACGTCGACCCCCAGCAGGGACGGCATCAACAGCAACGGAGCGACATCGGTCAGTGGGTTGCCGCCGATCCACAGCTCGTTCACCTTCGGGCACCGGGCCAGGCGGGAGGCATCGGTGATCCGGTTGTCGGCGATGTTGAGCATGGTCAGCTCGGGCAACGTCTGCAGCGGGCGCGGGTCGGAGATCCGGTTGCCGGGCAGGGTGAGCCGGTCCAGGGCGACCGCTCCGGACAGGGGCGTCACCTCGGTGATCCGGTTCTCGCTCAGGTCCAGCTTTTGCAACCGCAGCAACCCGGACAGTGGCGACAGCTCCTGGACGGCGTTTTTGCTCAGATCCAGGGTCTCCAAATTGGTCAGGTGCTGCAGCCCTTCCAGCGAGTGGACCTGCCGATCCGGGTGGTCGCTGCCGGAGCAACTCAGCTGGATCAGGCCGGCCAGTCCCTGCACGCTGATGGTGCTCGTCGAGCTGGCCGCGTTGACACAGTCGCGCAACACCGGGTCCGGAAACGCCTGAGAGATCAGCGCGTGGATCACGGCCGGGTCGATCGTGGGTGGTGCGAACGGCTCGCTCCCTGCGCCGAAACCCTCGCTGGTCCCGTCGAAATCGCGGGGATCGGAGCCTGCGGGTTCGGACCCGGCCGTCGCGATCCCGACCAGGACCAAGCCAACCACGACCGCTGTCGTGGCGACCGCCCCGGGGTGACCGCGGATCCACCGGCCGGCCTCCACCGGGCGCAGTACCGGCATGGTCGCGGTCCCGGCGGCGACCAGCATCATCAGGAACAGCGTGGCCAGGGCGACGATGGCCGCCGCGGCCAGGGTGTCCGCCCGCAGGCTGCCCCCGCGCTCAGCAAGGCTGGTGACCACCAGGACGAACTGGGTGATCACGAACCCGAGGCTGAGCAGGACCACCGCGCTGACCCCGGTGCGCACGACGGTCACCGAGACCTCGCGGGCCCAGGCTCGTCCGGCCACCCCGAGGGTGATCAGTGGGGTGCTGCTCAACGCCAGCATTGCCATGATCACAGCCAGTCCCGACCCGGCGTTGTGCATCACCACGGCGACCAGGACGGCGGTGACGACGAGCAGGACGGCCACGGGCCGGGTGTGTCGCATCTGTCGGATCTTGCCGTAGCTCGGTGGAGATTCCGTGGAGATGCGATGGTGATCCGGAGTCAACCCGGGAACTGGGATCATCTGGGCACAATGGGGAGTGGTGGTGCGTTCTAATCTTGGTATCGCCGTTGGTGGTCAGCAGGATTTGCCGGCGGAAGGACGGGGAGGGGCATGATGTCGACTGGACGGCGGCGACTGGCAAGTCGCCTCGTTGACGGCGCGGTCGGTGTTGTCGACGATCGGGCGCCGGGGTTGTCCGATCGGGTCTACCGTGCAGTGTCTGTGCCGCTGTTGTGGGTGGATCCATCGGGTGGTGCCCGCGCCGCCGAGACTCGCCTTGATGGGATCCGTGACCGGGTTGTCGCCATGGCGGCGCGCGGGCGGGTCAGGCCGGCTGATTCGCGGCGCATCCAGCGGGATCTGGCCCGCACCCGGGAAGATGTGACGCGGGTCTGCCCGCGACTGTCGACCGTCCGGGCTCATGGCCTGGCCCTTCGGCTGGCTGCCTATACCGAGGTCCTCGAGGCGTTGCCCGGCCGACCCGTGGCCGAGAGCCGATCGGCCCGGGCCAGGGACGCCGCCATCCTGGTTGGTGCGGTCGCCGCCTGGATCGGCGTCCTCCTCCTGGTCATGACCGGCACCGCTACGGCGGTGGTGGTCGGCCTGGTCGCCGGTTTCGGGACCGCCGTCGGAGTCGCTGCGCTGCGGAGCCGCCGTAGCGCCCAGGCGCGGATCGGTGCTCTGGCCGGCGCCCTGGGTGAGATCGATGGGGCGACCGCGGCCCCGGATCGGGTCGATATTCTCGACCGCGACCGCCAGGCACTCCTCGAGCGGGCCCAACGCTCGGGCCGGTTGGACGAGCGCGGCGTCGCCATCGTGGGCCAGATCGATGCTCACCTCGATGACCTGCTGATCCGTCTCCTCGAGGGTGACCTCGAGGCCGATGCCGCCCACTTGGTGAAGGCAACCATCACCCGCTATCTGCCGGACACCCTGGAGCCGTTCCTCGCGTTGAGCGACCCGCAAACCGTCGTCCAGGGTCGGCCAGCGGCGGTGGAGGTCGCCAGCCAACTGGCCGCGATCGAGACCGGACTGGCCGACATGGCTGAACGTCCTCGGCGTGCGCACCCCGAGACCCGGCTGCTCCTGCAGGGTGAGTTCCTGCGATCGAAGTTCGGCTAGTCGACCGGCGCGATCGGCTCCTTACCGTCGTGAGCTCCTTGTCTCGGGCAGTTCTGAGGGTGGGCTGACAAGTCAGCCCACCCTCAGATCACCTTTCGGCCCGAACCCTGGATGAGTCCCACATCAGCGCCGTGTCGTCGAAGACGACGGCGATCCTGAATTCCGTCCCGACCGCGATCGTTTCCGGAAGCGTTACGCTGCCGCCCTTCTGGGTCTCGTCGAAGGAAACCCGGCCGAGATCGGTAGCCGTCCCGTCCGCGGCGAAAACGTAGACCTGGCCCGTCGTGTTCTGGTGCAGGGCCCGGCCTGCGGGATCTGCCGCCGCAGCGTTCAGCGCCACGTTCACCTGGCCTCCGACGCGCTTCGCCGAGATCAGATTCGGCGACCGCCTGGCGCGCATCAGGGCCGCGGAGGTCGGAGCCTGCTGGACGAGTTGCCACTCCTGGGAGCCGTCCGCGACCGCGTTCTGCAACGTCAGCGCCGCTCCCGGAGAGGCACCGGTCAGGTAGACGTTCGCGTTCTTGACCGCCTGGAGTTTGTAGTATCCGTTGTCGGTTTTGATCACCTTCCAGCTGCCGGTGGTGCTGTCGTCGACCCACTGGCCGATCCTCTGCCCGACCGTCGCGTTCCCGGTCCAGATCGCTGCCGCCCGGCCGCCGGACTTGTTCAGCAGGGTCATTCCGCCGTTCGGCTCGGTCGTCAGGTGCCAGTACTGGGTGTCCTTGTTCGCAGCTGAGCCGGGGGCTTCCAGGACGACGTCGGGAACGTCGCGGTTCCCGATGTTCGCGTCGTTCGTCTTGCTTCCGGTGCCGAGCACCTGGCCGGTCTTCCGGTTCACCAGCTGGTAGTAGGCGCCGTCCGAGTTCCCGAGATCCACCTCGGTGTAAGCGATTTGCGAGGTGCCCTGGTTTCGCAGGTTGCGGCTGTAGCCGGGGCCCAGGGTCGTCTGGTACTCCGTCCACGTGCCGTCGCTGCGTCCACTCTCGTTGACCCAGACGTTGCCACTATTGCTGGCGTTGTAAACCAGGCGCCCGTCCGGGAGCTTGATGATGACCGGACTGCCACCCGTGGTGAGCGGACAGGAACCGGCGTCGACCGGCAATGAGGTGACCGAGTTGCCTGCGGAGCCGCGGAAGAACTTCAACGGATGATCGGCTATCACGTACCTGGTGTTGGACCCGCCGGCCCAGTACTCGTAGGGGAGGAGCCACTTGCCGTCCGTCGTCTGGACGACGTTCGTCATCCCTGGCCGCCCGCCGCCGATCTCTGTCTTGCCGCCTCCCATGCTCTCGGTCAGTCCCGCGACGTCGACGACGGGTTCGCTCCACGCTGCACTGACACCGTTCCAGGTCTTGTGGGCGAGGATCTGGCCGTGCGAATCCTTGGCGGTGTCGTTCGCCGGGTCCAACCTCGGTACGCCGGTGCCGGCATCGACACTGATGTAGTCGTTCTCATCCGAGTAGTAGCAAACGAGAACGCCTTTGGTGACCATCAGGTACGGCTCCCAGAGGGGATCCACCTGCTTGTAGCCGTTCGCGTTGGCAATGTTCTGGCCGACCGCGCCCGCGCTGCCACCCTGCCAGCCGCCGGTCGCGATGACGTTGACGACGTTCCACGTCACGCCGTCGTCGGTGCTGGAGAACAGGGCGATCCCGATGTCAGCGCGGTCTCCGTCGTTGGACGGCGTCCAGTTCGGGTCGGCTGCCTTGTGCTCGCGGTAAAAGTAGTCGTCGCCCGACACGACGCTGGCGAGGAGCAGCGTGCCGGTCTTCAGCTTGCCGACGTCCTGCGGCAGCACGTAGGGATACGCGTTCGTCCAGTTGCTGGTGTACTTCGCGTACGCGGGATCGCTGGAGAGGTACGCCGGAGCCTTGACCTCGGACAGCGGCTGCCACGACGTTCCGTAGTCGTCGCTCTTGTAGACCGGGAGAGTCTCTTGATCGGCACTTCCGGTCGCGGGCACGACGGTGGCCTTCTCGAACGTCGCGACGAGACGTCCGCTCGGCAGCTGTGCCGTTTTGGGGTAGACCGCGCAGTTGAATCGCCCCTTCAGGCACGGTTCATTTCCGAGCTGGTACAGGATCCCGCCGGTCGGGTTGTATGCCTGCACGCCGGCCACGGGTATCACCAGCATTGCGGACGCTGCGACGAAGCTGCCGAGTGCCTTTCCTAGCTTTCTCTGCATAGCCCCTCCTTCGGGGATGAACACGATGACGGGCTTTTTGGGCCACCGTTGCAGTGACGTGTCCAGGACTTGGCCATCGACAGCAACCGGACCGCTGCGTCTGACAGCGCAGTCAGGCGGAAGTCTGTGGTCCAGCTCACTCCGATGTCAAGAACTCGTATCGCAAAACCAGGCGAGGTCGCCTGTGGGAGGGCTGGAGGTGTTGCCTGCCTCGGCAGATCGGTGCGAAATGCCTGGCTTGAAGGCGGTTTCGGCCAGGCGCCAGGTTACGGATCAGTCAAGACGCTTGACGCTTTCCGCTCTGACAGCGTAGACATGACAGCGCAGTCAGAGATGTGATCGGGACGTTCGAGTAACCTTGGGAGGTGCCATGACGCGAGTAGTAGGGTCCAGAGCCAGTTCGGCCTTGCCCCGCAGTGCG
>JANNPJ010000352.1:0-2405 GCA_031400005.1 Kineosporiaceae bacterium
GTTGAACACACCGATCAGCCCGGCGACCGGATCAACCATCGGCTGGTGGCTCGCCGCAGACAGGTCGATGATCTTGAGTCGTCGGTGGCTCAGCGCCACCCGACCCCGCGCCCAGGACCCGGAATCGTCCGGACCGCGGTCACCCATGGTGGCGGCCATCCGCTCGACCGCCGCCAGATCAGCCCGGGAGCCGTCGCGGCGGACTTCTCCGGCCAGTCCGCACATGGAGCGCATACTGTCATCCCACTGCCAAAACGGTTAGCCCCTGGGAAGGGCTAACCGTTTTGGTCGGACTGCGGTTGGTTAAAGCTTGAACGGAGTGGCGTCCAGGATCTTCACGGAGATCTCCCGCCCGTTCGGGGCGGTGTAACTGGCACTGTCGCCGATCTTGTGGCCGACGATAGCCGCTCCGAGAGGGCTCATTTCGCTGTACACATCGAGGTCGGTGTCGCCAGCGACCTCACGGCTGCCGAGGAGGAAGCGCATCTCCTCACCGGCCAACTCGACGGTGACAACGCTGCCGGACGAGACCGTGCCGTCGTCCGCTGCCGACTCGCCGACCTGTGCGTTCTCCAGCAACTGGCGCAACTGTCGGATGCGGGCTTCCTGCTTGCCCTGCTCATCCTTGGCCGCGTGATAGCCGCCGTTCTCTTTCAAGTCGCCCTCGGCGCGGGCCGCCTCGATTTTCTTGGCTATCTCGGTCCGTCCTTCACCGGAGAGATAGTCATACTCCTTCTTCAACCGGTCGAAGGCGTCCTGGGTCAGCCATGCGACGGCAGCACCGGTCTCGCTCATGTGCTACTCCGTTCCTAGTTGGGCTGGGATCGTGATCGGAGGCGGTGGACGGCGACGGTTCAAGGGTCCACGGCCCTTCAGACGTCATATCTACCCAAGCGTTACTGGGAGAAACCTAGAGCTTAACAAAACGGAGCCAGACATTCAGGTCGGAAATTACTCGTCAGTCCGCGTACAGGACTTGACGAGCCCGGTGGTGGCCCGTTCGCTGGTCTGCACGGTGACGGTGGCGCGGACTCTTCCCCCTGGTCCGGCTTGGACCGGGACGTCGCGCAGGCCCACTTCGGTCCGCAAGGTGTTGAGCGCCTGAATGGTGCAAACGGCCTTCGGTTGCCCGGCCCCGGAGCCGGGTCCACCACCGGTGAAGTTTACGTCGAAGGTGACCTCGACCCGGCTGTCCGAGTGCACCTTGTAGCCGATGTCGTCCCAGTTCAGCGCGGGTCGCCCGGACAACGAGACCCACCCGACGAAGGCCAGCGCGGCGGCCAGAGCGAGCGCCCCGGCCGCGAGCAGCAGGCTCTGCCGGCCCGGCGTGCTCCGCCGTCCGTACCGGTCCTGCATCAGTGTGCTCACGTGCGTGCCCGTCCTGGTACTTCGTCCGCTCGCGATAGGTGGCGGTAGGTGCCTGGAGCGTCGTCGTCGGCCGTCACCCGGGAATGACAACCGGTCCGTCATGATTGTTGCCTACGACAGACGACGAACTTCAGGAGGACCCACCGGTGGCCGAGCGACTGAGGCTGATGGCCGTGCACGCGCACCCAGACGACGAGTCGAGCAAGGGTGCGGCAACCATGGCACGGTACGTCGACGAGGGCGTGGACGTCCTGGTGGTGAGCTGCACGGGAGGCGAGCGCGGAGATGTACTCAACCCGAAACTGAAAGACGACCCGGATCTGCTGCGGGACATGTCCGAAGTGCGTCGCCGCGAGATGGCAGCGGCCGCCGCCGCGCTCGGTGTCCAGCACAGGTGGCTCGGCTTCGTCGACTCCGGCCTGCCCGAGGGTGACCCGCTGCCGCCGCTACCGGAGGGCTGCTTCGCGTTGCAGCCGCTGGAGACGGCCTCGGCGCCGCTGGTCCGGCTGGTGCGAGAATTCCGCCCGCATGTGATGACCACGTACAACGAAGAAGGTGGCTACCCGCACCCGGACCACATCATGACCCACAAGGTCTCGGTGGAGGCTTTCGAGGCGGCTGGCGATCCGGACCGGTATGTCGGCAGCGGTGACCCGTGGCAGCCGCTCAAGCTGTACTACGACGTCGGCTTCTCCCGGCCGCGGATGGTCGCGATGCATGAAGCGCTGCTCGCGATGGGGGTGGAGTCACCGTTCCAGGAATGGCTGGAGCGCTGGGAGGACCGCCCGGACCGAGAGATCACCACCCGGATCGTCTGCGGGGACTGGTTCGACCGTCGTGACCAGGCACTGTTGGCGCATGCCACCCAGATCGACCCGGACGGCTGGTTCTTCTCGATCCCGCGCGACGTCCAGGCCCGGGTCTGGCCCACCGAGGACTATGAGCTGGCGCGTACGATGGTGACTTCGGAGATCCCCGAGGATGACCTGTTCGCCGGGATCCGCGACCGAGCGGTGGTCTGACGTGCTGTCCTACGC
>JANNPJ010000361.1:0-4533 GCA_031400005.1 Kineosporiaceae bacterium
GGTGGCCTCAAGCTCCATCGTTGTGTAGCGTCACCTTCCGGTACGGTGGCATAGCAGCGGCTCCGCACTTCCGATTGAGTTTCCAACGCGAGGTGACCAGATGGCGTTGACGCCCGAGGACGTTGTCAATAAGCGCTTCCAGGCGACCAAATTCCGAGAGGGTTACGACCAGGACGAGGTCGATGACTTCCTCGACGAAGTGGTCAACGAACTGCGCCGTCTCGGCGAGGAGAACGAGGAGCTGCGCACCAAGCTCGGCTCCTGCGAGCGCCGGGTCGGCGAACTCTCCCGGGCCACGGTGGCCCGAGAAGCAGCTCCCGAGTCGGCTCCGGTCCAACTGCAGGTAGCCCCACCGCCTCCGGTTCAGATGCCGCAGCCGGTAGCAGTGCAGGCTCCCGAGCCGGTGCGAGCTAACGCGCAGCTCGAGACGGTCGGACAGGGTCCCGAAGCCGCCGCCGGAATGTTGGCGCTGGCCCAGAAGCTGCACGACGAGTACGTGCGCAATGGTGAGCAGACTCGAGATCGGATCGTCGGCGAGGCACGCGAACACTCAACCCGGCTGATGCGTGAGGCCGAAGAGAAGCAGCGGCAGACGCTGGGTTCGCTCGAGCAAGAGCGCTCGCTCCTGGAGCGCAAGATCGACGAACTGCGTGCCTTCGAGCGGGAGTACCGCAGCCGGCTCAAGTCGTACCTGGAAGGCCAGTTGCGCGAGCTGGAGTCGAAGGCGGCTGTGGTGCCCACTCGTGGCACCCAGCAGCCTGCGCCGCCGGCCACCGTGGGAGCCTCCCAGGCCCCGTATAGTGGACCGCTACCCACCCGTGGTGGATATGCGGATCAGGGCTCCGAACAGCCTGCGCAGTATCCGTTCGGTGGTCAGAACTAGCTAAAATCGATGGGCTCGGGTGACACTTGAGCTGGTCGTAGAAACCGCGGCTGAGCGGTGCTGGGTCCTAGGCGGGCCCGGCACCGCTCATCTGCATGAGGGGGATCGGAAGAAATAGTGTCAAGGGCTGAGCAGAAGACCACAGTCGAGTCGAAGGATGACCTGGCTATCGCGCGTATTGCCCTGACGGAGGAGCA
The DNA here is from genome assembly GCA_031400005.1 of Kineosporiaceae bacterium. GTDB lineage: Bacteria > Actinomycetota > Actinomycetes > Actinomycetales > Kineosporiaceae > JANNPJ01. The sequence continues at coordinate 1,081 of JANNPJ010000361.1, forward strand.
TGCGCGCTTGACCCTGGAGCATGCAGCGCTCCGGGCTGGATTGCAGGAAGTGATCCGAGACAGTGCGGCCGGGTCGGGTGACGATCAGGCTGACAGCGGAGCCAAGACTTTTGGCCGCGAACACGAACAGGCGTTGGCCGACCGAGTGGCCGAGGCTCTCGACCAGACCGAGCGCGCGATCGCTCGGGTTGACGAGGGAACCTACGGCAACTGCGAGTCCTGCGGGAAGCCGATCGGTGCCGCCCGGCTCGAGGCCTATCCGCGGGCAACGCTCTGCGTCGTCTGCAAGCAGCGAGAGGAGCGGCGCTAAACCGCTCGCGGATCCGTGGCACCCTTGGACCACCATGACTGATCCAATCAACGCACGTGGCCGCCTGCCCCTGCTGGTGCCGGCGATCGCGGCCCTGGTCCTACTTGCCGACCAGGGCACCAAGTGGGTTGCGGTGGAGCAATTGGCCGGCCGCGGCCGGGTGGATGTCATCGACGGCGTCCTCTGGCTGCACCTGGCCCGCAACGCCGGTGCGGCGTTCTCGATGGCGACGGGCGCCACCTGGCTGCTGACCATCATTGCGCTGGTCGTCGTGGTGGCCATCATCCGGATCTCCCGGAACCTGGGTAGCCGCGGCTGGGCGGTTGCCCTGGGGCTGCTGCTCGGCGGCGCACTCGGCAATCTCGGCGACCGGCTGTTCCGCGCGCCCAGTTTCTTCCACGGGCACGTGATCGACTTTCTGGAATTCCCGCACTGGCCGATCTTCAACCTGGCCGATACGTCGATCGTCACCGCTGCCTGCCTGATCGCGCTGCTCAGCCTGCGCGGGATCGGGATCGACGGGCAACGACTCAGCGGCCGTACCGAGGAGCCCGCACCTACTGATGACACTGCTCCTGATGACTCTGCTTCTGCTACGTCTGCTGCTGCTCCGGCCGGACCCGCCGCGGCTGATCCGAAGCCCTCGTCCGGCGGCGCGCCCGCCGATCGGCCGTCGAGCACCGATCGGTCAGGGGTACCCGAATGACTGAGATGCGTGCGCTCCCGGTCCCGGAAGGGCTCGCCGGTGAGCGATTGGACGCCGGCCTGGCCCGACTGTTCGGGCTGTCTCGCTCGGTGATCGCCGACCTGGCCGAGGACGGCGCTGTCCTGGTGGACGGGGCGCCGGTGGGCAAGTCGGCGAAGCTCAAGGCCGGTGCCTGGCTCGAAGTGACGCTTCCCGGCCCGGCCCAGCCGATTCAGGTGATCGCCGAGCCGGTGCCCGGCATGCGGATCGTGTTTGACGACGACGACCTGGTGGTGATCGACAAACCGGTCGGCGTGGCGGCGCACCCGAGCCCGGGGTGGACCGGGCTGACCGTCTCCGGCGGGCTGGCCGCCGCCGGCTACCGGATCGCGACGTCGGGTGCAGCCGAGCGGCAGGGCATCGTGCACCGGTTGGACGCCGGGACCAGCGGGCTGATGGTGATCGCGAAGAGCGAGCACGCCTACTCCCAGCTGAAGCAGGCGTTCCGGGACCGGACCGTGGAGAAGACGTACCACGCCGTTGTCCAGGGTCATCCCGACCCGCTGCGCGGAACGATCGACGCACCGGTTGGCCGGCACCCCAGCCACGACGCCCGGTGGGCCGTGGTCGCCGAGGGCAAGGACAGCATCACGCATTACGAAACGCTTGAGGCTTTCCCTGCCGCCTCGCTGGTGGAGGTTCACCTGGAGACCGGCCGGACGCACCAGATCCGGGTGCATTTCTCCGCGCTGCGCCACCCGTGTGTCGGGGACCTGATGTACGGGGCCGATCCTTCGCTGTCCGGTCGGCTCGGCCTGGCCCGGCAATGGCTGCACGCTGTTCGGCTGGGATTCACCCATCCCGGGACCGACGAGTGGGTTCAGTTCGACAGCACCTACCCGGCAGATCTCGCCGGCGCCCTGGACCGCTTACGCGCCACCAACTGACTCTCTCAGGCCTGATTCATAACCCTCCGTGGTTGAACGAAACAGTCTGTCACGGACCGGATCTCGGCCGCGGACCGGCTCACCGGTGCCCGTTCGGCGGTCGGTGTTCGAGACACGCCGAACGGGCTGGGCAGTTTTCCCGGTGCGCGGAAAGTGTCGGGGCCCAGCCTTAGACTGCTCCTCGTTCCATCCCGCACAGACCACACTGAGTCGTCGCCGACCCGGTGTCTTCCCCGGTCGCCGCGCTGTACCCCTTCCGGCCCGATCACCCTTCGGGCCCAAGATTTCGGTTGTCCGCTTGGAGGCGTCCCCGTGCCGTCCGGCTCAGGTTCCGGCAAAGACTTCGTCCATCTGCACGTCCACACCGAGTATTCGATGCTGGACGGCGCGGCGAAGAACAGCAAACTGATCGCCGAGGTCGAGCGGCAGGGCATGCCGGCTGTGGCCATGAGCGATCACGGCAACATGTTCGGGGCCTACGAGTTCTTCCAGACCGCGAAGAAGACCAAGGGCGCGGTCAAGCCGATCATCGGGATTGAGGCGTATCTCGCCCCCGAGTCCCGGTTCCACAAGAAGCAGGTGTTCTGGGGCCAGGGTGGGGTCCGGGGTGCCGGTGCCGACGGTTCCGAGGCGGGCAAGGACGTCTCCGGCGGAGGCCGCTTCACCCACATGACGATGTGGGCCAAGAACGCGACGGGTCTGCGGAACCTGTTCCGGCTCTCCTCCATGGCGTCGCTGGAGGGGCAGTTCCCGGCCGGCAAGCCGCGGATGGACATGGACCTGATCGCCGACCACGCCGAGGGCATCATCGGTACCACCGGTTGCCCTTCCGGGGCGGTCCAGACCCGCCTGCGGCTCGGTCAGTGGGATGAGGCGGTGCAGGTCGCCGCCGCGTATCAGAGCATCCTCGGGAAAGAGAATTACTTCCTCGAGTTGATGGATCATGGGATCGACATCGAGCGGGTGGTCCGGGACGACTTGCTCCGGCTCGCCAAGCATCTCAATATCCCGCTGCTGGCGACAAATGATTCGCACTACGTCACTGCCGACCAGGCCGATGCGCACGACAGCCTGCTGTGTATTGGTGTCGGCAAGAACAAGGACGACCCGAACCGCTTCAAATTCAGTGGCACCGGCTATTACATCAAGACCTCCACCGAGATGCGGCAGCTGTTCGACGGAATCCCCGAGGCGTGCGACAACACCCTGCTCATCGCGGAGATGGTCGAGCCGTACGACGAGGTCTTCACGTACGTCGACCGAATGCCGCAATTCGACGTCCCGGAGGGCGAGACCCAGGAATCCTGGTTGCGCAAGGAGGTCGAGGCGGCCCTGCCGATGCGCTACGGCACCCCGGTTCCCGAAGAGGTGCTGGAGCGCTACGAGACCGAGATGAAGGTCATCGGGCCGCTGGGTTACTCCTCGTACTTCCTCATTGTCGCGGACATCTGCAAGTACGCTCGCGACAATGACATTCCGGTCGGCCCCGGTCGAGGTTCGGCCCTTCGAGG
>JANNPJ010000368.1:0-2401 GCA_031400005.1 Kineosporiaceae bacterium
CATGGACCGGCACGTGACGTTCGAGAGGCTCCACAACTTCAGGGATCTGGGCGGCTACCGAACCGCGGACGGCGACCAGGTGGTCACCGGAACGGTCTACCGGGCGGACTCGCTGGGCAAGCTGAGCGGGGCCGACGGGGAGAAGTTCCTGAGGCTGGGCGTGCAGACGGTCATCGACCTGCGTTACCCGTGGGAGATCGAGAGCAAGGGCCGGGTTCCCGAGGTGGAACGCTTCCACTACTACAACCTGAGCATCGAGCACCGTCCCTACGACCAGGCGACGATCCATCCCGAGCTGGACCCCTGGCGGTTCCTGGCTGACCGGTTCGCCGAGGTGATCGAGGACGGCGCCGACGAGATCCGTCAGGTGATCGAGCACCTGGCAACGGCTCCCGACCCGGTGGTCTTCCACTGCACCTCTGGCAAGGACCGGACGGGGCTCATCGCTGCCTTCACCCTGACTCTGCTAGGCGTTCCCCGGTCGGAGGTGCTGGCTGACTTCGCTCTGACCGAGTTGGCTACTGAGCGCCTGGCCGCCGACTGGCGTGCAGCGAACCCGGAGCGCGAGTTGTTGTGGCCCTCGTACGGACGGGCTCCGGCCAGGATCATGGAACTCTTCTTCGCCGATCTCGAGACCCGATACGGCTCGGCCGAGGAGTATCTGAAGAACACCGCCGGTCTGGGCGACGATACGGTCGAGCAACTCCGGACGCGACTGCTGGTGAGGTCAGACCCGGACGATGCTGTTCGCGGCTCGGGGCAACCCATGTCCTCCCTGCACACCGCCATCACCGGCCTGGTCACGGGCCTGATCCCGCACGACGAGCTAGCCCGGCAGCACCGCACCCAGACGCTTGAATGGCTGGCCTCGACCGGTGACATCTTCCGCCGGGTGAAACCCGCTGTCCCCTCGCCCCATCTGGTCTCGTACTTCCTGCTCATCGACCGTACCGTCGGCAGCGTTCTGCTCTGCGACCACCGCCTGGCCCGTCTCTGGCTACCCACAGGCGGTCATGTGGAACCCCAGGAGCATCCCTACGCGACCGTGCGCCGCGAATGTGTCGAGGAGTTGGGGACATCGGCTGTGCCGGAAGTACATTGGGGTGCCAAACCGTTTCTGCTGACGGTCACCGAGACCCGGGACACTCCGGAACACAGGCATATGGACGTCAGCCTTTGGTTCGCACTGAGCGGTCACGTCGGGCAAGTGCTTTCGACCGATGAACGGGAGTTTGCGGATGTCCGTTGGTGGACCGCATCAGAGGTGCGTAAAGCCGATCCTACGCGGTTCGATCCGCACTTGGGTCGGGCGCTCGACGTGCTGGGGCTCTGACCCATTTTCAGCCGACTTAAGAGACATCAAGACCCGGGAGTCACCCCAGGATTCCCAGGAATAGCTGACGGTGGGAAGGAACGGCTGATCACAGGGCGGTGTCGGGGCAAGTCGGCACCGCCCTTCCGCCTGTGGTGGTGTCCTCGCATGTACACGTGTCAGCGGCGAGCCCGTCCAAAGGCGATAAACCCAGTCAACGAATGCCAGCGAGCCAGCCAGCCCGCCTGCCAAGCCGCTCGCGCGCCCGCCCGCCGTCGTGTCGGGTTCTTCGTCCTGAATGAAGTCGAGCCAGGTCCAGCTGAAACCACCGACGTGAGCCCAGCCGGTTCTTCCTCGCGGGCCCTCGGGGTTACCTGGTGGTGAGTTGGGCATGACACCTGTGCGAACACCGGCACGGGCTCGAAATCCATGTCACACCAGGTACCGGGCTGTTCGGGTAGATGCTGGGGGATGCAGCCCAGCGAGAACCAGTCTCGGTCGGCATACCCGTCGACGACCATCTGAGCGGCAGTGCGGTCGCCGTCGCCGCGCAGGTACTCCTCAACAACCGCGCGAAGCTGGTTCAGTTCGGCAATGTCGGCGGCGGCGAACCCGTGCCGGCGTAGCTGTTGCGCCGTACCGAACCGCATCTGTTTCGCGGGACTGACCCCACAGGAGGAGACGAGGATCAGGAAGGCGACTTGCTCTGGGTGCCGTGCGGCGGCCAGCGGCGCCGCCCAGGCGCCCTGACTGAACCCCCAAAGCCCGATGGGCACATCTCCGACATGCCCACGTAGCGCGTTGAGGGCCGCGGCCGCATCACCTGCTTGCCTGTCGAGGGGAACGTCCTCGTCATCAACGTGCGGCCTGCGGTCATAGCGCTGCACCGCGATCCCTGCCGCCGGCAATACCTGGGCAAGATGCAGGTAGCAGAAGAATGATTGCTGGCCGGCCTCAGCGCCGTGCAGCACGGCCACCGGACCACGTACAGGACTAGTGGGCAAATCCACCGTGGCCGGCAAAAGCAGATCGCCGACATCGACCTGGATCTCCATGCTTGCAGTCAACCAGGTGAGGGGACATCCAGGG
>JANNPJ010000401.1:0-6185 GCA_031400005.1 Kineosporiaceae bacterium
CTCGCCGACCTGCTGGGCCAGGCGGACGTCGTGCTAGTCGATGCTCCCTGCTCCGGCACCGGCACGTGGCGACGCAACCCTGAAGCGCGATGGCGGCTCACGCCCGATCGCCTGACCCGGCTGGTGGCGCTGCAGGCGCGGCTGGTGGACATCGACTGCCGACCGGTCCGGAGAGCGATCGAACGCTGCCCGGGTCGGAGAGCGATCGGGCGCCGCCAGGCAGGGAGAGCGTCCGAGCGTCCTCGACCCGGGCCAGCAGTTCGGGGGTGAAGAAGTCATCGGTGGTGTACATCCCCGCGACCAAGCCGAAGAATCGGTCCACCTCGTGCTGGTCGTCCTGGACGGCGCGCAGCACGTCGAGCAGTTCGGGCATCGGCTCCAGTCGGGCCGCGGCCAGATTGAAGTGGTAACTCGGCATCGCGTCCTCATCTCGCTCGACGGCATAGGCTTTCAGCGCGGCATCCATCGGCATCTGCCCCGACAATGCCGAATCGAGTTTCTTGGAAAGCATTTCCGCGTGCTTGATGGCATCACTGATGCCGTACGCCCCAACCGGGTCCTTGTGGTATCCGGCGTCCCCGACCAGCGCCCAGCCGGGTCCGCAGGCCTGCCGGAAGAAGTTGGGCAGCCTCCCGGTTCCGACGAAACGTGCCTCTCGCTGGCCGGCTCGAACCCGCTCGGCCAGTTCGGGGGCGGCCAACTCCAGCGCAGCCAGGTATGCCGGTTCGACGTCTCGCCGAATCAGATCGAACTGATCGCGGGGCCATTCGATCCCGATCATCGTGCAATTGTCATTCGTCGGAACCACCCCGACGGCGCGGCGACCGCCGACGTAAATCTCGTAGTCTGCCGGAACACCGCTCCAGTAGGTGTAATACAAGCAGCACAGGGTTTCGCCGTCTTCGTAGGTGCTGGCCTGGACGGTCCGCGCCACCACCGAGTCCAGCCCATCCGCGCCGACGACGACGGCGGCGCGCTCAGTGAAGTCGACGCCGCTTTCGCTGCGGCCTCGAACGCCCACCACCCGGCCGTCCTCCTCCAGCAGACCGGTGACCTTGCATCCCTGCCGCAGTTCCGCCCCGGCCTGGCTAGCCGCCTCGACCAGCAGGGTGTCTAGCACGTACCGGCGAGGACCGTACGCAGCCCGAATCCCGTCCACGGCCGGGGCGCATCCGGTGAAGGAGAATCCTTCCAGGGTCCAGCGGGCGATCTCCAACGGAGGACAGCCGCTGGCTTTCAGCGAGTCCAGCAGTCCCCATTTGGCCAGCCGGGCAATGGTTGGCTGGTGCACGTAGTGAGTGGACATGGTGTCGCTCGGAAAGTGCGCACGATCCAGCAGCAGCACGCGGTGCCCGGCGCGGGCGAGCAGCATCGCGGTGGTCGATCCGGCGCACCTGGCACCGACAACAATGACGTCATACACGGTGATGTCCTTACGTCGGGCGGGGCTTGAGGCGAGTTTCAAGCAGGCTTCAGTCGGGCTTCAGTCGGGATCCGGGAAGGATCCGGGCAGGATCCGAGCAAGCTTCGGGCAAGGTTTGCAGCGGCGAGCACGCTTCGGTCAGGCAGGCTCTGAAAGCAGGACGGCGCTGACGGAGCGTCGTGGTGCGGCCCCTGCCGAGCGAACCGGGTAACCCATCCGGAAGGTGACAAGCGCCTGCCGGTCACGACTACCGACGAATCCGGCGAGGGCATCGGTGAACTGTGGGCGGATACCGGTCTGCCGCTCGCGGTCGGCCCGGACCGTCATCATGTTCAGGTGACCGAGCGCGATCCCGCGGGCGGTGGCGAAGAGATGCAGCCGCTGCAGCAATCGGCCGCCCTCCAGCCGGCCGGTTCCCTCGCTGGCGTCCGGAACGGTGATCATGCCGAAGGCTGCGCTCGTCGGGATGTGCACCTGCGCGGTCTGGCGCAACCAGAACCGGTCCGCGATACTCCTGGGCTGGCGCGGCAATCGCTTGGCGACGGCGGCCAGCGCAGGCACCAGGCCCTGGGTGTCGATCGTGATGCCGTCCCGCTGGCGCTGAATCTCCTTCTCGGAGTGGCGGAACCAGCGATGCCCGTCCTGGGACTGCTCGTCGTCCGCAATGATCGCCCGGGTCGCGGCTACCAACATCTCGCCGATCGCCGCCCGCCGTTCACCGGTGCTGAACCAGATCAGCTCTGCCCTGGCAAAATCGTTCGCCAGTAGTGACATTTCGGCAAGCAGATCGGGACGGAGATCACGCCGCTGAAACGGGCCACGGTTGGTCCGCCGGTGCGGGATGGCCAGGTACAGCGGTCCGATCGAGGTCTCGGCCGGTGCCAGCTCAACCGCGGCGGCGAGCGTGGGGTGTGTCGGGTCCGGCATCAACCGGATCCGGGCGACCTGGCCGTTCGCGGCCGCCGCCAGGGCGATGTTCTCCACCGCACACCCGAGACCGACGTACAGTTCTCGGTCGAACGGGTCCAGGGCACCCTGCCGGCGATCAGGGTCGGCGTAGACGTCGATCCGCTCGGACGTCGCCGTAAACCGCCACGGCTGCACGTTGCGGGCATTGGCCGCCAGCACGGCCGCACCGATCAGGGAGTGCGCACCGAGCAGGGTGTTCGCGCCAAGCGCGGTACTTGCTCCAGGCAGGGTATTTGCGCCAGGCAGGGTATTTGCGCCGCACCGCCAGGGATCGAAAGCCGGACCCTTGGGCAGCGATGTCAGCACCCCCTTGCCGCCGGCCGAACCAGCCACTCCTGGCATCTGTCCGGTACTTCCGACCTTTCGCTCCATGCCGTTCCGCCCCCACACCGATGGACACCGCTGGCACTGACCACGATGGCTGTGACAGTGGGTTCGGGGCATTCCCCCGTCGGGCGGCGGACCGGGGTGACCGATTGGCCACGGCGGTCCACCGGTCAGCTATTCCGCGCCGTCTCTGCCGCCGTCCCCGCCGTCCGCAAATCCCGCCGTCCCCGCTGTCCCCGCAAATCCCGCAAATCCCGCCGTCCCCGCAGATCCCGCAGATCCCGCCGCCCCCGCAGATCCCGCCGTCCCCGTGGCGTTTCGCCGACCGACAAGAGCGGTCCGCCGGTCAACCACCGGTTCGCGCAACTCGTGCATCAGTTTCCGGAAGGCCGGGCACAAGGTGAAGTCCGTCGCCTGGCATTCCAGAGCGTGATCCAGCAGCGCTCTCGAGGCCACGAGTTCCTCTACCCGGCGGTTCAGTTCCGCGCGATGCTGGGCCAGCAACGCCCGCCGGACGTCGGGATTGGGAGCGGCGATCAGCTCACCCATCTGCTGCAGGCTCAGCCCGGCCGCCTTGCCGCGCTGAATCAACGCCACTCGGGCGATGTCCCGTTCGCCATACCGGCGACGCCCGTTCACCCGTTCGGTGGGCTTCAGCAGACCCATCGCCTCCCAGTGCCGTAGGACGTGGGTACCCACCCCGAAGAGCTCGGCCAGGGCGCCGATCGTGATCAGCTCTGCCGGGCTTGGCTGCATCGGGTTTGACTTCATGTTGACATTAACTTGCAGAGTGGAGAGTGCCGTCAAGAACCGACGTCCCGGCCAGCCCGAACGGCCGCCCAATTGCACCCGGAGGTGCTCATGTACGAGGTCATCGTGATCGGCGGTGGGCCGGCGGGATTGTCCGCCGCCTTGATGCTGGGCCGGGCCCGCCGCGACGTCCTGGTGCTGGACGGCGACGCGGCCCGGAACGCTCCCTCCCCCGCCGTCCACAATCTGTTCCTGCACGATGGCATCGAGCCGGCCGAGGTACGGCGGGTCGGCCGGGCGCAGCTCACCCGCTACCCGACCGTTGACCTGCGGGAAACTCGGGCCATCGACGTCCGGACGCTGCCCGGCAAGGGCTTCAGCGTCGAACTGGCCGATGGCAGTATCCAGGAGACCCGCCGGGTCATCCTGGCTACTGGCCTGGTCGACAACCTGCCGCACATTGACGGCGTGCAGCCGCTTTGGGGACGGTCGGTCTTTCATTGCCCGTATTGCCATGGCTTTGAGGTTTCCGGCAAGGCAATTGCGGTGATCGGCAGCGAGCCCGACCGGATTCAGCTCGCCGTGCACCTGCGCCGGTTCACCGACAAGGTCGTGCTCTGCAGCAACGGTGGCGACCTCGGCCGCCCCGCCGGCTTGTTGACGGCGGTCGGCATCCCCGTTCGGCCGGAGCCGATTGTTCGCCTGGAAGCCAACGGCGATCAGGTAGAACGTGTGGTGTTCGAATCCGGTGAGGCCTTGGCCCGCGATGCCGTCTTCGTCCGGACGGTGACCGCCCAGCACTCGGACCTCCCGGCTCGACTGGGTTGCGACACCCTTGCCGACGGCGCCCTCGAGATCAACGAGTTTGGCCAGACCACCGTCCCGGGCATCTATGCCGCCGGTGATCTGGCCCGTCGGCCCGCGGTGCCGGTTCCACTCGCTCAGGTCACGCTCGCGGCGGCGGCCGGCACCATCGCCGCCGGGGCGATCGACCAGGAACTCCTCCTCACCGACGTCGGCCTCGGCGCGATGTTCGTCGCGATGGGCGCCCGCCCGGGCCCAGAGACGGCAGCGAGCAGTCTGCCCGGAAACGGCTTGTCCGGAAGCAGGATGGCCGAAAGCAGGTCGTCATGAACGAATCAACCGGAGCTGGATCGACCGGAACTGGCCGGACGCCGACCGGTGCGGCCGGGTCGAGCATTGTCCCGTTGGCCACCATCGGGCTCGCGCTGGGAATCCTGCTGTCGGTTCTCGACCAGACCATCGTGGCGATTGCCCTCCCCCAGATCGCCGCCGACCTCGGCGGACTGGACTCGATCAGCTGGATCGTCACCATTTACCTGCTGGCCGCCACCGCCACCGCCACGCTCTACGGCCGGTTCAGCGACCGCTTCGGTCGCCGGGCGGTCTTCATCGCGGCGATCGGGCTGTTCACCCTCGCCTCCGCGCTCTGCGGGTCCGCGGACACGATCGACCAGCTGATTATCTACCGAGCGCTGCAGGGAATCGGCGCGGGGGCGCTGTTCGCCGTCCCCACGATCGCGCTGTCCGAGATCTTCCCACCCGAACACCGCGGGCGGGTGCAGGGTTTCGTCGGCATGGTGTTCGCCGTGGCAAGCGTCGGCGGACCGCTGCTCGGGGGCGTCGTCACCGACCAGTGGGGCTGGCGGTGGATCTTCTTCATCAACCTGCCGCTGGGGGTGCTCTCGATCGCCCTGGTCGCGTACGCCGTCCGCTTGCCGTTGCCCGCGGTTGCGCGGCGGATCGACTTCGGCGGATCGGTGCTGCTGGCCAGCGCGATGGTGACCCTCCTGCTGGTGGCGGAATGGGGTGGCCGCGATTACGACTGGACCTCCGGGACGATCATCGGGCTGTCCCTCCTGGCCCTGTTCTTGTTCTCCGTGCTCGGCTGGTGGGAGCGGCGAGTCGAGAACCCGATTCTGCCACCGGGTTTGCTGGTCCACCCGGTACTCAGGCTGGCCCTGCCGGCCGCCGCCCTGCTGGGGGCGCTGCTGTACGGGTCCATCGTCTTCCTGCCGACCTATCTGCAGAGCGCCTTCGATATGAGCGCCACCGAAGCGGGTTTGGCGTTGAACCCGTACATCCTCAGCTTCGTGCTCGCCTCCGCGCTGGCCGGGATGACGGCGACCACCCCCGGGCGCTGGCGGCTGTTCTTCGCCGTCGGTCCGGTGCTAATGGGAGCGGGGATGTTCCTGCTCAGCCGACTGGGGCCGGACAGTAGTTACGGACAGGTGGCGGTGGCCATCGTCGTGATGGGCACCGGCGTCGGGTTGATCATGCAATTGCTGGTCACCATCGTTCAGGACGCCGTCCCGCCCGCCGATCTCGGTGCCGCGACGTCCGTCGCGATCTCCGTTCGCGGACTGGGAATGGCGCTCGGCGTATCGTATTTCGCGAATATTCTGCTACGCGATCTGGAGGATGGGCCGCCCCGCCCGGACGCCGTGGCCACCGCGATTCCGGATGTCTTCGTCTGGGGCCTGCCGCTGGCAGTGCTCCTTCTGGTGGTTGCGGTCGCGATCCCGGTGGGCCGAACCGGGGTGGCGCGTTCCGCCCAGACATCCCGAGAAGAACGCAGCAGCATCAGCGCCTGACTGAATACCCTGGACTGACTGAAACCTGGACTGACAGAAACTTGAGCTGACCGAAGCTGGCCCTGACCCTGGAAAGGACAATGATGTCGCTACATAAGGCA
>JANNPJ010000424.1:0-32651 GCA_031400005.1 Kineosporiaceae bacterium
AGCAGTGGGACGACGCCTACCCGCTGTACCACCGCCCGGTGATGGCTTCAGCGACCCCACTGGAGCCGGGATCACGGCGTAAACAGCTATCCGCCGAAGACCTGACGGTCGCTGAGATCGCCCCGCTCCTGCACATCGGTGAGGACAGCGCCCGCCGCCTGCTGTCCCGGGCACTGACCCTGACCTCCCGACTGCCGGGCACGATGGCCCTGCTGGCCGAAGGCCAACTGGACGAAGACCGGGCCAACGCCATCGAAGATCTGGTCGGGAAAATGGCTACCTGGGCCTACGCCAGCGTCCTCGAAGACGACGGATCTCCCCGCCTAGCCGAGCACGCCGCCACCGCCCTAACCGCAATGGTCGAACACCGAATCCTCAAACGGGCTCCCACCCAACGCACCGACCTCCTGCGCGACAGCACCCGCACCGCGATCGCCCGAATCGCCCCCGCCTACGCCGCGACCCTCACCCGCACCACCACCGCCGGACGCGACGTCTTCCTCACCCACCGCGGCCAAGAAGACCACATGGGCTTCCTCGGCGCCCACCTCCCCATCATCGAAGCCAAAGCCTGCTACGCCGAACTCGACGCCCGCGCCCGCACCCTGCGCGACCACGGCGACCTCCGCACCCTCAACCAGTTACGCGCTGACGCCCTGATCCAAGCCATCCTCCACCCCAGCCCCCTCACCCAAGCCCTCATCACCACCGTCTGCCCAACCCCCACCCCCGACCCGACCGCGACCTCTGACCAGAACGCCAACCCCGGCCCAACACCGCATTCCGGCCCGGCCACAACCCCCGGCCCGACCTGGGTACCGACACCTCCGCGACCGGCCCCCACCAGCAGCCCGACCCAAACCCCCGGTCCAGGACCCGCCTCCGGCTCAGACCCGACTTCCGCACCCGCCTCCGCTTCCGCTTCCGCCCCAGTTTCCGACTCCGCCCCGGTCTCCGACTCCGCCCCAGTCTCCGACTCGGAGGCAAGCACCTCGAGCACCTGGCCGATCAAGGACGTCGCCCGGGGCGTCAAGGCCCACGTCCAAGTCACCGTGACACTGGAAACCCTGATGGGATTACGGGACGACCCCGGCTACCTCACCGGCTACGGCACCCTGGGCGCCGACGTCACCCGAGCCGTCGCGTTCAGCCCCGAATCCACCTGGCGACGCCTGATCACCGACCCCCTGACCGGCACCCTGCTGGACTACGGACGGACCCGGTACAAAGCCCCCACCGCCCTGGCCGACCACGTCATCGCCCGCGACCTCACCTGCACTCACCCCGGCTGCACCCGACCCGCCGAAGCCTGCGATGTAGACCACCTCCTGCCCTTTCCCCTCGGTGCCACCTGCGAATGCAACCTCCGCCCCCGCTGCCGCCGCCACCACCGAATAAAGCACGAAACACCCTGGCAGATAGCTGTTTCCGCCGACCCCGCCGACCCGGAAGGAACCGTGATCAGCACCAGCCCGACCGGGCACACCTACAAAACCCACCGTCCCACCCTCACCGAACCCACCTCAGCCGCACCCACCCTCACCGAACCCACCTCAGCCGAACCCACCCTCACCGAACCCACCCTGGTCAAGCCCGCCACTAGCGAACACACCTCGGCCGAACCTCCATTCTGAGCCTTTATCTGGTGATCTCCGGTCGTTCTCCGCTGCGGCGGTCTCCGTTGAGCGGTGATTAAGATGCGCCGGCCCGAACGTCAGGACGGGCCGGGCGGGAACGGTTCAGGCGAGGCGGTGGCGCCGGACAAGTCTGCCTGAGCACCGGGATCCCCATGCTTAGTAGCGCGGTGGCCGCAGCCGCGCTTTGACGGGTGCTGGCTATCGGCTCGCCCGACGAAGCGGACTACCGTGGTGGGGTGCCTGACTCCCTGGTGACGTATCTGCTCTTCCTGGCGAAATCCGTGACCGTCGTCCTGCTGATCGCGGGGCTGCTGGTCCTGATCGGCCTGCTCTCCCGGCGTGGCCGGCCACAGTCCCGGCTCAAGGTGAAGGACATTGGCGAACGCTACGACGATCTGGCCCGGACACTGCGCGCCACCGTGCTGCCGAAGGCTGACTTCAAAGCCGCGACCAAGGCGGAGAAATCCCGGAAGAAGGAGCTCAAGGCCAGTGCCAGCCCGACCCTGCCGCGGGTGTTCGTCCTCGACTTCCACGGCGATCTGCGAGCCTCACGGGTGTCTAGTCTGCGCGAGGAGATTACCGCGATCCTCACCCTCGCCACCCCTGCCGACGAAGTGGTGGTCCGGCTGGAGAACCCCGGTGGCACAGTCAACGATCAGGGCTTGGCATCCTCCCAACTGCTGCGCGTGCGTGGTCGCGGAATCCCGCTGACGGTCTGTGTCGACACGGTGGCGGCCAGCGGCGGATACCTGATGGCGTGCGTGGCGAACCGGATTGTCGCGGCACCGTTCGCGGTCGTCGGGTCGATCGGAGTTGTCGCCCAGGTGCCGAATTTCTACCGGTTGCTGGATCGGGTCGGGGTGGACGTCGAGCAGTTCACCGGCGGCGAGTTCAAGCGGACGGTAACCATGTTCGGTGAGAACACGGACGCCGACCGGGCCAAGCTCACCGAGCAGATCCACGAAACACATGACCTGTTCAAGAATTTCGTCGGCGAGCAGCGGCCACAGGTCGACCTCGCCACCGTCGCCACCGGCGAATACTGGTACGGCACGCGGGCGCTGGAACTGAACCTGGTCGACGAGTTGTCCACCAGTGACGACTACCTGGTCGCCGCCCGGGAACGAGCAGACCTGTTCGAGGTGGAGTACTCGGTGCCACTGTCCCGGGTCCGGCAGCTCACATCAGCCGCGCAATCCATGATCTGGCGCCGCCCATGATCTGGCGCTGCCTATGATCTGGCGCCGTCCGTGATCTGGTCCGTCCGTGATCTGGTCCCGGAGGGAGCAGCATCCATCGCCAAGTTAGGGTTACCTAACTACGAGCGATTGGATGTCGATGGCCGCGGAACCCGCGTACCTCCTCTTTCAGGTCCAGGTCCGGGCGGTGACCCGGCTGACGCCGAGTTTCGTCCGAGTCACCTTCACCGGAGCGGAACTCGACCGGTTCGCGGACAACGGCGACGACCAGCGGATAAACCTGATCCTTCCGGGGCCGACCGGCGAACCCCTGACGCCGCCCGCCACGGTTGGCGGATCCCAGGACGGACCCGGGGACGACGGATCCGAGGACGACGGTTGGTATGCCCACTGGCTGGCCTTGCCTGACGAGCTGCGCAACCCGGTGCGCACGTACACCGCACGTCGGGTCCGGAGCGAGCAGCGCGAGGTGGACGTGGACTTCGTCCTGCACGGGGACGGTGGGCCCGCATCCCGCTGGGCGGCATCCGTCGTGGTCGGTGACCCCGCGCAGCTGGCCGGGCCCAATCGCCGGCACGCCGGTCCGACCCGAGCGACCGGCTGGAACCCGCCGCCTGGGGCGCCCACTCTGCTCATCGCCGGTGACGAGACCGCCGTCCCCGCGGTGGCCTCGATCCTCGAGCGCCTGCCAGCCACCGCCCGCGGGATGGTTCTGATCGAGGTTCCCGAACCGGAGGATGTGCTGCCCCTGAACGGACCGGCCGGGGTCCGGATCGAATGGGTGGCCCGCAACGGCAACGGCCATGGGGACCTGCTGTCGGCGGCGGTACGAGAGCTGGCCACGGGGTTGCTCGCGGGAGCCCTTGATGCCTCCCGCGATCTCGCCCACGTCAACGATTTCGACGACGACGCGGACGAGCTCTGGGACGTGCCCGAGCCGCTCGAACAGCCGGCCTCGGCGCCGATCTATGCCTGGTTGGCCGGCGAGGCCGGATGTATCGCCGGGTTGCGGCGCTACCTGGTCAAGGACCTGGGTCTGGACCGCCGATCGGTCGCCTTCATGGGCTACTGGCGTGCCCAACGGGACGCCGACCACCCGTGAAGGCCTGTCAGCTCCGGTTAAACCGGCAAACCGCCCTCATGATCTTGACTTTCACCGGCTCAAGCGGAGCTGACTGACTCCGTCCGGTTACCAGCGATTGGCCCGGCGGACGCCGACGGCGACCCGGTCGTAAACGGTACGACTGAGGACGGCGCCCTCGCGGCGGACATCCTCCGGAGCCAGCTGCAGGATCCGATCCAGCCGGACCTCGCTCGGCCGGTTCTGCCGGTCCCAGGCGCCGGTACCGACGTCCAGCCAGTACCGGCCATGCCGCTCCTCCTGAGCTTGATCGCGCTCGTGATCCTTGCTGGTCAGCATCAGCCCGAGCAACGCGTTTCGATGCCGAGCGATCACCAGCACCGGACGGTCCTTGCCCTGGCTGTGGTCTTCCTCAAACGGCACCCAGGCCCAGACCACCTCGCCCGGATCGGGCCGACCGTCATTCACGGGGGCGTACGTGAGCTTCGCCTTGCCGGTGAAGTCCCCGGCGTAACCGGTCCTCGGCGCAGCTGAGGCACCTCCTGAGGCACCGGCCGAGGCACCGCCTGAGGCCCCTCGCGAGGCACCTCCTGAGGCCCTCTTCGGGACCCTCTTCGGGACCCTTGTTGGGGCGTCCGTTGAGGTGCTGCGACCGAACAGCCGCGAGAGCAGGGCCCGGAATCCGTTGGTGGTCATCCGTGGACCCTACGGCTCCGACGACCAGCACTCGATGTGAGGTCCAAGAGCTCAAAATATCCGCGGCAGCACGGCTCGCTCGGCCAGCATCCAGGTGGTCGAGGTCAGCAGGTAGAGCGAAACCGCGAACGGGACCACCGCGGCCGCAGCGACGGCACCGAACGGCAGTATCCGAGCTATCAGCAGTTGGACCGGCGCAATCTCACCGCCGGCCGCCGCCGCCTGCAGCCGTCGCACCTGCTGACCCGACGAGGCGTGTGCCACCAGCAGCATCGCGGCGACCAGCAGGACGGCGAGCAGGGTCGGCACACTGACGACGCCGGCGGTAAGCACCAGACCGGGCAGGTGAGCAGCCAGCGGAGCACCGAACACGTTGGCGGCCAGCACGACGTTCGGTGCCCCGGCGACCAGCGGAAGCGTGCACAGCCGGTAGATCACGAACAACGCCGGGGCCTGTGCCAGGGCCGGCAGCATTCCGGCGAGCGGGCTGATCCCGGCTTCACGGTGAGCCGCCTGCAATTCACGACTCATCCGGACCGGATCTTTGGCATACCGGGCGCGCAGGCGCGCGAGTTCCGGTGCCAGCGTCAGGCGGGTGCGTTCGGCCCGCAGCACCGCCACCGACAGCGGCAGCAAGCACGCCCGGACGACGACGGTGGTGAGCACCAGGGCGAGCGCCACACCGGCGCCGCCGAGCATCGGTTCGAGATGGGTCGCGAGTGCGGCCAAACCGGTGTGGACCAGGGCGACAGCGGGATCGAACAACGAGAACAGGGACATGGGAGCCTCCAGGAACGCGACAGCGGACGATGAACCGTCTGCGCGCGCCCCGAAGTTCAGATTCAGGCTGGGCGCGCGCGGGCGGCGCGTCCGGGAGCTCGCGGCCTCGGCTGACCGGGGGCGGCCGGGCTCAGCCGGAAGAGAACCGGCGCGGCCGCTGCCCTGGCCGAGCCGGACACCGAACCGGCCACGGTGGACAGCCGGGGGATGTCGCCTCGGACCCACTCGGCGCAGAGCGACAGCACGATCGAGGTCGCGACCAGGGTCGCGGCATCCCACCCACCGGCCGGTTGGCCCAGCGCGAGGGCCAGTGCCGGCAGCACGAGCAGCAGCACGAACGTCGACAGGGCCATGGGCGCAGAGGTAGGCAGCGTCGGCAGGAACCGGGTGATCCCGGTCCGCACCTGTCGACATCCCACCATGCCGGTAATACTGACACGACCACCCGGCTGAACGACCACCCGACTGACCCGGATACCCAACGAATACCCCACCTGCGCGAGGAGTACGGCGATGGCAGTCCTGGACGCCTTCGATCTGACCGGTCGAGTCTGCGTGGTCACCGGCGCCAACCGCGGGATCGGCCGGGCGCTGGCGCTGGCGCTAGCCGAGGCCGGCGGCGACCTTGCGCTGCTGGTCCGCCGCCCGGAATCGGCGCAGTCCTTGGTGAAGGAAATCCAGGCGCTCGGCGTCCGGGCCGAGGTATTCGCCGCCGATGTGGTCGACCGGTCGGCGGTGCAGCAGGCCGCTGACCGGATCGTCGAGGTGTTCGGCGGCGTCGACGTCCTCGTCAACAACGCCGGAACCTGCGTCCACCGGCCGGCCCTGGAGGTCACCGAGGAGGAGTTTCGCGCCGTGATGGACGTCAACGTCACCGGTGTCTGGAACTGCTGCCAGGTGTTCGGCCAGGTGATGGTGACGGCCGGCCGGGGGTCGATCGTCAACATCGGCTCGATCTCGGCATTGATCGTGAACCGCCCGCAGTGGCAGCCGGCCTACAACGCCTCCAAGGCCGCCGTGCACCAGCTGACCAAGTCGCTGGCGGCGGAATGGGGGACGACGGGAGTTCGGGTGAACGCCCTGGCGCCGGGCTACGTGAAGACCGAGATGGCGCCGGTGGACGAGCCGCAGTTCCGGCAGCACTGGATCGAGGACGTGCCGATGCAACGCTATGCAACGCCGGAAGAACTCGGGCCCAGCCTGATCTACCTGGCCAGCGCCGCGTCGTCGTTCGTCACCGGTTCCATCCTGGTGACCGATGGTGGATACACGGCCTTCTAGGCTTATCGAACCTTCTCGAGGTTATCCGACAAGTTGCCCAGCACCAGCAGTTCGACGTCACCCAACCGGCGGGTGAAGGCGTAGATCCGCTCATGCTCGGGCAGCACCATGGTGAAGTCGCCGTGCGCGATCGCCGGCTCGGCATGCCGTAGTTCGATCAACCGGCGGTAGTGGTGGAACACCGAGTCCGGATCGGCGATCGGCTGTTCGGCGTTGATCTGCGCGTGGTTGGGGTTCACCACCAGCCACGGCAGACCGGTGCTGAAACCGGCTTGGGCGGAAGCGTCCCATTGCATCGGGCCGGAGAAGAACGAGCCCCAGTTCGTCGGTTCGGCGCCAGGGTCACCGGCGGTCATCCCGTCCCGGGCGGGCCGCCACCAGTACCAGTCCCGCTTCGGGTTGTCCGGCGAGGACCGGGACTCGACGAACCACGGACGTTCGTCCGACGTGTGATTGACGACGAGATCCATCACCAACTTGATCCCACGCTGATGCAGGCCGGCCAGGATCGCATCGAGGTCGGCCAGCGTGCCGAAGACCGGATCGATGTCCTGGTAATCGCTGATGTCGTAACCGTTGTCGTCCTGTGGCGAGGGGTACGCCGGGGAGAGCCAGACCACGTCCACCCCCAATTCGGCGAGGTAGTCGAGCTTGCCGAGCAGCCCCGGCAGGTCACCGATCACGTCGCCGTTGCCGTCGGCGAAGCTGCGTGGGTATACCTGGTAGACCACCGCCGACTTCCACCACGCCGGCTCCACCGGGTAGTCGGGCACGCTCAGCATCGCCATCCGACTGCTTTCGTGCGATAACTGGATCACCGCCACTTCGGCGGTCGGCTATCGATCAGCGACGAGTTCCACCTGGTAACCGTCGGTATTCGCCAGAAAGGCGGCGTAATGCTGGGGGCCACCGGCATACGGATGCCGGTCGGCGAACATCAGTTCCCAGCCGTGCGAGGGCGCCTGCTTGGTAAGGACGTCGACTCGGTCGGCATTCCCGGCGTGGAACGCGAGATGATTCAGCCCCGGACGACGGCGCTCGTGCCGGTCCGCCGTCAGATCGGGTGACTGCTCAACGACGATGTACGTGGTACCCAGGTGCCAGCTGCGTCCGGCCGGCCAGTCCTGATCTTCCATCCGGTACCCGAGTTCGCCCAGCAGCCAACCCCATTCGGTTTCGGCGCGAGCCAGATCCGGCACCCACAGCTCGACATGATGCAACGCCCCGACAACGCTCTCACCCTGTGCCACCAGATAATTGTGTCACTAGGTGAGTGCGCCACCAGACGCTTGCGCTGCAGCTGTGCTGCAGCGCAAGCGTATTCAGATACCGGTCTTGAATTTGTAGCCACCGGCAAAGCTGAGATTGCCGGTCTTCTCGGCACGGGGCTTCCCCACCTGCCCTTTTTCAAACACGATGATGCTGTCGTAGAAGTGCACCGACCGGGTGGTCCGGGTGAAGTCGTCGACCACGAACTCGGGCTCGCGGGAGTGCCAGGCGTTGAGTTGGTCGGTCAGCCCCTTGGCGTACTCGATGAAGGTGCCGGGTCGCCGGTGGCCACCGCCGTATTTCTTCCAGTAACTGGTGTGGAGGTCCTCGATGAGGAACACCCCGTCCGTCTTCACCTTGGGGTACAGCTCCTCGAAGGTGGCGATCTGCTGGCCCATCGTGTGGCCACCGTCTTCGATCAGCACATCGATGGGGCCGATCTTCTCCGCGATGGAGCGCAGAAAATCCCGGTCCTCCTGGTCACCGATGAAGATCTTGATCCGCCGCGCCTCGAACTGCTTGCAGCGCGGGTCGATGTCCACGCCGTAGATCTTGGCTCGACGACCGAAGTACTTGCGCCACATCTGCAACGAGCCG
The DNA here is from genome assembly GCA_031400005.1 of Kineosporiaceae bacterium. Lineage (GTDB taxonomy): Bacteria > Actinomycetota > Actinomycetes > Actinomycetales > Kineosporiaceae > JANNPJ01. The sequence continues at coordinate 8,541 of JANNPJ010000424.1, forward strand.
CCCTGCGACACCCCGAACTCCAGCACCACGATGGGCTTGCCGCGGAAGCGACCCAGGTGGCGGTGGTAGATGTCGAAGTAGTGGATCCACTTGTGGATCAGGCGCTTGGAATTCTGCCGAAAGTACTTCTCCAGCGGGTTGACGCTAGCCAATGCCATCTCCTTCACGGTCTGCCCAGCCCCGACCTCGTGACGGCGACCGTATTGACGACGCAGCATAGCGGTCCTCACCCGAGCGCTGCCCTAGCTCAGCGGCGTCCCAACGGCGAGGAACGCAGCAGGTGACCGGCGCGCGAGCGGCTGAGGTTCCAGCCGAACCACGGGTCGTTCGCGATCGTGTGCTTGCGCAGCGCGCGGCTGCGCTCCGGTTCGGGCAGGCGATTGAGGGCCGGAACGGCATCCGCGGACAACCGCGACAAGTACCCGACATCGATCTTCTGGCTCTGCCGGAACCGGTCGACGTTGGCCGTGGCGACCAGCGCGTCCGGGCCGGCCAGTCCGACGACGAGCAGCCCGAGACCAGCGGAACCGATCACGAACCGCGGCAGCAGGTCCATGCGCCGGAGCAACCAACCGACCGCGACACCGACCAGCACCACAGCCACCCAGATCTCGAAAGCACCAGCATTCACTCGGGTCACGGTCCAGCCGTACTCGTCCTGGTAGAGCCAGAGCCGGCGGAGCGCGGAGGCACCAAGGAGCAGGGTCAGCACGAGCAGTGCTCCACCGACACCACCCATCAACCGGCGGTGCGCCGCCGGACCGGCTGCGGCGGCGCGTCCGGCCCAGGCCAGCAGCACCAGGACGATCAGGGTGACGACGGTGAGCTGGCCGAAGCCTTCCTGAGCCCGTTCGGCATGGCTCACGCCGTCCATCTGTTGGACCACGTCGGCGCCACCGAACAGCATCGTCGCCTCGACCACCAGGAACGCCGCGATCGTGAGGGCGACCAGAACCGGCGCGGTCAGCCATTCCGCCGGATGCCGAGTGCTTCGAGTCAGCGGTGCTCCTTGATTAAGCAGAGTGCCTTGGGTGAATTGGGTGGAGACGGCGAACAAGGCACCGAGCACGGTCGCGGCTGCGGCGATGAAAATCAGCAGCCGGGCGGGAAACAGGTCCAGATCGACGGCGGGCCAGAGGGCCACGAGGACGTCGGCGAACGCGGCATCAGCGCTGGCCAGCAAGCCGGCCACGACGATCATGCAGACGATGCCGATCCCGATCCCGGTCAACCAGGGACGGGAGATCGCCCGCACGCTACCGATCCGGACCGTGCGACCGGCCCAGGGCAGGGCCCGAAGCACGGCGACACCGAACAGCGGAACGGCGCCGAGGATGGCATGCCAGCGCCGGACGTCGAGCGCGATAGCGGCTCCCAGGCAAAGCGCCGCAGCCGCGCAGCTCCAGACCACCCACTCGCTGGCCCGGATCGCGCTGACGGAAGCCAGACCGACCATGACGGCGCAGAGGACGACCGGGCGGCGACCGACCGCCCGGCGCCTGCCTAACCTGTCGCCGCGCTGGTAGGCCAGGACCGTCACCGGCACCATCGTCGCCAGCGCACAGATCAGCAGGTTGATCCCTGGCCGCGGTGCGCCCGGGATCACCAGTGCCGCAAGCAGTCCCACTCCCCCCGCGACTACGACCGTCCAACGCTGCGCGGGACCAGGTTCCGGCCACCAAGTACTGAATAGCGGCTCCAGTTCAGGTAACGGATGGTAGGTCTCGCCGAGCGCGGATGTCTCCGGCCACTGGTTCGCTGCGGGTGCCCCGGGCGTTTGACTCATGCCGGGACCGTAGGTCGGCGACGCCGGGGATTCGGTGTCAGAGCTGTGGAGATCCGGTGGGGATCTGGGACGCCGGTGGGATCTCGACCTGAATCCGGCACCCTCCGGACTCGACTGGCACCACCGCAATCGTGCCGCCGTGCAACACCACCGCCCAGCGCGCGATCGCCAGCCCTAACCCGGTGCCGCCGTCCCGGCTGATGCTCGCACTCCGCTTCGCAGAGCCATCCGGTTGGATCACCGCGATCTCTCCGGTGCCGCCCCGAAACCGCTCGAAGACGGTCTCCCAGCGTTCCGGCGGGATACCCGGTCCGTCGTCCGTGACCTGTAGGACAAGCCCACCGCCGAGGCCGGCCCGGGCCAGGATCTGCACCCGACCACCGGCGCTGACATGCCGGGTGGCGTTGTCCACCAGGTTCGTGAGGACCTGCCCGAGCCGGTGCGGATCGGCATCGGCGATCAGGTCGGGCGGCTCCACCCGGACCTCGATCACCCGTCCCGGACGAACCGCATCGACCTGCTGGACGACGCCGTCCACCAACGGGCGAATCGAGATCGACCGGCGCTCCAGCGGCACGACGCCGCCCTCGGCGCGGGCCAGATCCAGCAGATCCGTGAGGAGGACGCCGAGCCGCTCCACCTGGCTCAGCACCTCGTTCAATGCCGGTGGATCGGCCGGCCGGACGCCGTCCGCCAGGTTCTCCAACTGGGCCCGCAGCGCCGCCACCGGCGTCCGCAGTTCGTGCCCGACGTTCGCCAGCAGCTCCCTGCGCTGGGCGTCGACCGATGCCAGCTCCCGCGACATGGCAGTGAAAGCCCTTGCCAGCTCGCCTACTTCGTCTCGGCTGGTGCTCCGTACCGGCGAAGCCGGCAGACCCTGAGCGAGCTGGCGGGCGGCGGCGGTCATTTGCCGCAGTGGAGCGGTCATTCCGTGGGCGAGCACCTGACTGACAGCGAGCGAGATCAGCACGGCGACGGCCAGGCTGTGCCGCAGCCGCCAGCCCAGGACGATGACGCAATACAGTTCGAGCAAGCCGGTCAGGGCTCCGGACACGACCAGCAGGACCGTGAACTTGATCTTGATCGAGCGGATCGGGTCAAGCGGCCGCAACTCCTCCCAGAGCCGATGCAACCGCTCTCTCAACACGAGGGTCCTTGGTCTTGCTCCCACGCATAACCGACGCCCTGGACGGTCCGGATCCGGTGGGTTCCGAGCTTGCGACGCAGCGCCTTTACATGGCTGTCGGCAGCCCGTGACGCGGCGGCACCGGTGGGGGCATCGGGCCAGGACCAGACCTCGGCCAGCAGTCGCTCGCGGGTCATTGCCTGGCCGGGACGCCGGGCAAGCGCATGCAGCAGGTCGAACTCGGTCCGGGTCAGGTGTACCTCCGCGCCGGCCAGCTGGACCCGGCGGGCTCCCGCATCCAGCATCAGTCCGGCACCGAGGTCGAGCCGGGCCACGTCGTCCCGGGCGGCCACCCGGTCGTGCGCCAACTGCGCGGCCCGGTCCACCCGACGCAACAAGGCCCGCACCCGGGCGAGGAGCTCACGCGGGCTGAACGGCTTGGTCAGGTAGTCGTCTGCGCCGACGCCGAGCCCGACGATCCGGTCGGTCTCCTCGGCTCGGGCGGTGAGCATCAGGACCGGCAGCGGACGGCGAGCCTGGATCCGGCGGCACACCTCGTGTCCGTCCAGTCCGGGGAGCATGACGTCGAGGATCGCCGCGTCGTAGTCGACCACTGCCGCGGCGGCCACCGCCGCCAGACCGTCATGCACGGCGTCCACCTGGAAGCCCTCGCTGACCAGCCGGCGGGAGATGGCGTCGGCGATCACCACGTCGTCCTCGACGACGAGAATCCGCCGTACCGCCGTCCCGTCCGGATCACTCATTCCGCCGACGTTACCGCTGTGAACCTCAGGTCGTGGAACGACCGAGATGCAGGCCCCAGCCGTCGACGACCGGGATCTCCTGGAAGCCGAGCCGGTGATAGAACCCCCGCGCCCGGGTGTTGGCCGGGTCCATCTCCAGGAAGACGGCCGACGCCCCGGCCTTGTCCGCAGCCGCCAGCCAGGTCTCGATCAGCGCCCGGCCATGACCGCCACCCTGATACTCGGGCAGCAGGTCGACGTGCAGGTGAGCGGGGTAGTCCACGAGTTCGGGCCGCAACCGGCCCTCCGGCCGGTAGTGCCCGGCGAGAAGTTGCTCCTCCGGGGTACGCGGCGGATCCGGCGGGTACGGATAGCGGTCGGCGAGCAGCGGGATCCAGACCGCGCGATAGGCGCGGACGAACTCGGCCGTGTCCGCCGCCCCCAGCACATACCCGACGGCCCGCTCGACACCATCGACCTGATCCGCCAGGACGAACGCCAGGTCGGGCGCCAAGTGCAGGTAGGGCCCGGCGAACAGGTCCGGCATCAGGTCGTCGGTGGAGTACTGCCCGCGGGCATCCTGCCCGGCGTCCGCCGTCCGCACGCAGATCTCGTAGACCGCATCATGATCACTCTGCCGGTAGGGCCGGATCCGCGGGCCATCGTCGGGTCGTTGGGACGGCGTCATTCGGGCAACTTGGGCGACCACGGGGTGGTCGGTCGCTGGTGGCGCTCTCCGTCCACGATGACGTCGACCCGCTCGTCGAAGAAGGCGACCAGGCCAGCGACCGCCTCCGCCTCGGGCAGCGGAGATCGGTAGGACCAGACCAGGTCGGACACGGTCCGATCACCGACCACGGCTGACCAGTACGCAGCGTGTCCCTTGTACGCACAGGTGGACGTGGTCTGGCTGGGCACCAATTCGACCCGAACGTCCTCTCGCGGGAGGTAGTACCGGGTCGGCAGCAGGGTTTCGAACAGCAGAACCGGCCGGGACGACTCGGCCAGCAGTTCGCCGTCCCGCTCGATCCGGACCAGCCTCGAACTGGGCAGGGTGTCGATCCGATGAAAGGGGTCTCTCGGGTGCCCGAGGTTGCGCACATCTTCCTCGTACCAGGCGTCGAAAGCGTCGAAATCGAGGACGACGTAGTCGGCCAGGTCGGGGTCGGAGAGTTGAAATCCGGCGTCCGGCTTGGTCACCTGGCCGGCGAGCAGGTCCACGGCGAGCCCGTCGGCGGTATGGACGCCGAACGGGATCGACGGATCGAGCACCGGACGCCGGGAGACGTCGGGTAACGACACCCCGACCTCGGCAGCCGAATCCGGCGCATCGGCAGCTGGGTGAGACGGGTTGGAGGAGCGGGGAGCCAGGTCGGCCCGGACGTCGTCCACCGGGACGGCATAACTTGGCACCACTCGACGCGGTTCCCACAGGATGACGGCGCGGGTGCTGTCGACGACAGTGACATCTGCGAGCATCGCTCGGATGCGTTTCGCCGTTGGCTCGTGCCGCAAGCCGTCGAGCCCGCTCAAGAGCGACTCTCGAACTCTGGTACTCATTTCCTTATCCTGCCTCAGGCCTCCACCCCAGTCGAGGCGTGTGCTGAGATCGAGGCGCAGTGCCTGCTAAGCGTGCTTTCTCGCTATCTCGTGGGGATCTCGTGGGGATTGAGAACACATCTGCCACAGCCGTTTCGACCAATATCAATGTACGCAACGAGGACGCTACATCTCACTCCTTGAACTACCGATCTCATTAGAGTTTTCCTATCGACGCCGAAAGGCGTCGGGTACGGAAGCACCGAAGAGCGCCGGAGCCAAGTCGGGGGACGACGATGAGCAAGTCGGATCAGCTGGAATGCTTCGTGATGGAGGTCGTCACGAGGTCCGGACGGGCGGCCGCAATCGAGTTCAGAATCAGCGGCGAAGCGGTGGAAGTGTGGCACCGCGACGAGTGCTACGGCAGGTTCGATCGAGAGACGCTACGAACCTGGCTCGGAGCACCGGAAAAGCCACTGATGGTGGACGACGTGACGTTCAGCCTGGACCGCATGGTGGACCGCTCCGGCCGAGTGGCGGTGACCCTGCCCGACGTCGTGGCGTGGACCCTGGCCCCGGACGCGCTCGCTGGGCTGCGCCAGCAGGTCTGATTCTCGTGCCAGCCGCTCGTGCCGGCCTCTCGCGCTGCCTGCTCGTGCCGACCTAGAGGCCGAGCGCGGCGAGGTCGTCCGGATCGGCACCGCTGAACAGTTCACTTATCGAGATGTCGAACACCCGACAGAGCTGTGGCAGGTCGGCCACGGCCGGCCTGCGCCGACCCGACTCCAGATGCCCGATGCTCCCCCGCGACCAGCCGAGGAGATCAGCGAGATCTTCCTGACGCCACTTTCGGCGGGCACGCTCGGCTCGGACGTTGTTTGCCACGACCCAACCCAAATCCGCCACGGCCGAAACGCTAGGGATGGGTGTGACGGTATGCAGGTTAGCGGTACCCTGATTTCGGTTCATCCGGTCCCAATCAGATATATGTAGCACCCTGCTAACAAAGTCTAACTCACTGGTCAAACCTTATCTTCCGGCAACGCATGGAGGTCCGCCCATGCTTCCGGCGGTTATCGCCTCGGCAGGGTCTCCTAGCGCGGACTCGGCGAGCCTGTCACGCCTGCACAGGGGATCCTCCAAGATGCAGACCCCGCAATCCAGAGCTATACCAAAGCGACATTTCTCCGGTTTCTTCTGGTGGCACGGTCCTTCTGGTAGCACGGTCCTTCTGGTAGCAGGGTCCTTCTGGTAGCAGGGAGTCGACGTGGACTCGGACATTCTTCGGCTGGACGCGCAATTCATCGATTACCTCATGCTCGGACTGTATTTCGCGGTGGTCCTCGGCATCGGCCTGCTGGCTAGACGGCAGGTCTCCAGCAGCATCGACTTCTTCCTGTCCGGTCGGTCGCTGCCGGCCTGGGTCACCGGGCTGGCCTTCATCTCGGCCAACCTGGGTGCGATCGAGATCATGGGGATGTCAGCCAACGGAGCGCAGTACGGGCTGCCGACGATGCACTATTTCTGGATCGGTGCGGTGCCGGCGATGCTGTTCCTCGGTGTCGTGATGATGCCCTTCTACTACGGGTCAAAGGTCCGCAGCGTCCCGGAGTTCATGCTCCGGCGCTTCAGCAAGCCCGCCCACCTGGTGAACGCGATCAGCTTCGCCACGGCCCAGATCCTGATCGCCGGGGTGAACCTCTACCTGCTCGGCTCGATCGTGAACGCGCTGCTCGGCTGGCCGCTGTGGCTGTCGCTGATCACCGCCGCCGCCGTCGTGCTCACCTACACCACGCTCGGTGGTCTGTCTGCGGCGATCTACAACGAGGTGCTGCAGTTCTTCATCATCGTCGCCGCGCTACTTCCGCTCACCCTGGCCGGGCTGCACAAGGTCGGCGGCTGGAGCGCCCTCAAGGACAAAGTTGCCGCGAGCCCCGGTGGAGCAGAACAGCTTTCGGCCTGGCCGGGCAATGAGCTGTCCGGCTTCTCGAACGACCTGCTATCCGTGATCGGCATCGTCTTCGGGCTCGGCTTCGTGCTCTCCTTCGGTTACTGGACGACGAACTTCGTCGAGGTCCAGCGCGCGATGGCCTCCAACAGCATGTCCGCGGCCCGGCGCACCCCGATCATCGGCGCCTTCCCGAAGCTCTTCGTGCCCTTCATCGTGGTGATCCCGGGCATGATCGCCGCCGTCCAGGTCGCAGAGATGATCAAGTACAAGGCCGACGGCACCGGTGACGTCACGTACAACAACGCCCTGCTGTTGCTGATGCGTGACCTGTTGCCGAACGGCTTGCTCGGCCTGGCGATCACTGGCCTGCTCGCGGCGTTCATGGCCGGCATGGCGGCGAACATCAGCGCCTTCAACACCGTGTTCAGCTACGACATCTGGCAGACCTACGTGGTCAAGGACCGGCCGGACGGGTACTACCTGCGGGTCGGCCGGGTGATCACCGTTATTGCCACCATCGGCGCGATCGGGACCGCCCTGCTCGCCTCCGGCTACGCCAACCTGATGGACTACCTTCAGCAACTGTTCTCGTTCTTCAATGCCCCACTGTTCGCCACGTTCATCCTCGGGATGTTCTGGAAGCGGATGACGCCGACCGCCGGCTGGGTCGGATTGGTCACCGGGACGGCGTCCGCAGTGACGATCTTCATTCTGTCCGAGACTGAGGTGATCGACCTGCCTGGCCAGGGCGCCAGCTTCCTCGCCGCCGGAGTTGCCTTCGTCGCGGACATCGCGGTGAGTGTCGCGGTCAGCCTGATGACCACGCCGAAACCGGAGTCCGAATTGCGCGGGCTGGTGTATTCGCTGACGCCGAAGGAGGACCGCACCGAGCACCCGGTCGGTGACGAGGCGGTCTGGTACCGCTCCACCATCCTGCTGGCCAGCATCGCGGCGGTGCTGGTCGTCGTCCTCAATATCGCCTTCGCCTGATCAAAGGAACTGACATGGCAGACAATGAAACCCCTTCCCTGGCAGGGGACTCCGATAGTTCCGAGGCGAACACCAAGGTCGTCTCGGCGGGCGCGTTCGACATCCGAAGCATCATCGGTGGCCTCCTCGGGCTTTATGGCCTGATCCTCATCGTCACCGGGCTCTGGTTTACCGAAGCCAGCGACAAAGCGAAGGCGGACGGCGAAAACCTCAACCTGATGGTCGGTATCGGACTGCTGGCCTTCGGCGCACTCTTCATCGGCTGGGTCATTCTGCGCCCGCTGAAGATAGCCGTGCATCACGACTGAGCGTCACCGCCGGGCTGCCGCGGGGTTGCTGCCAGGTTGCTGCCAGGTTGCTGCCGGGTTGTTGCCGGGCCGGCGCCGGACCGTGCTGGGGTTACCGCCGCTCGGGTAGGTAACCCAGCACCTCGGCGAGTTGCTCGGCGGTCACCGAGCCGGGGCGCAGAATGCTCACCCGGTCCGTGGTGCAATCGACGATCGTGCTCCGCGGGGCCGGTTCCAGTTCCTTGTAGTCCAGGAAGATAGCGACCTCCTGCTCGAGGTCCACCGCATCCTCCGTCCGGGTCACCACGGGTCCGCCGGCTTTCTTCGCCACCGAGGTGACGATCGGGCCAGTCTCGGCGATCAGCTCCAACGCCACCGGGTGCAGCGGGACCCTGAGCTGGACATACCGCTCATCCCCGCCCAATCGCCAGTTGATACTCGGCGACTTCGGCACGATCAGCGTCAGCGCGCCCGGCCAGAACGCGGTGGCGAGCTCCTGCGCCTGATCGGAGGCGTCCGAGGCGACGCCGCCCATCATCGCGGCGCTCTTCACCAGCACCTGGAGCGGCGTCTCCAGGCCGATCCCCCGCAACGCCCGGATCCCATCGGCGGCGGACGGCGAGAACGCATCGGTGCCGACGACGTACGCAGGCTCGGTCGGGAAGATCACTAACTCACCGGACTCGATGGCGGACGCGGCCGCCGTGATCGGGCGTCCTCGTTCCGCCGGGTCCACGCAGTTCAGGACGCGCACGTCGACCTACTTCCCTCGTTGCTTCCCTCCGCAGGCTGCCGGAGGCAGCCTCGCGAGGGTGATTATCGCGCCTCACCGGGCCGGGTATCGTGCCGCCTATGGCGCAGTTCGTTTTCCTCCGGCCGCGCGCGGACTCCGGCACGCTTCGACTGGCGGACGTCGCTGCGGTCGCAGACAACCTCCGGCGGGGCGGTCTGGCCGTGCTACCGACCGAGACCGGCTACCTTCTGGCCGCGCTCGCCACCTCGGAACCGGCCCTGATCCGCGCCTTCGCGGTGAAGGCCCGGGACCATTCGCAGGTGATGCACGTGGCCTGTGCCTCGATCTCCATGATCGAGACCGTCGGCGTGTTGACCGAGACGGCGACCCGCCTGCTCGGCGAGTTCACTCCCGGCCCGCTCAGCGTGATCATCGAGAAGACGGCACTGCTGCCGGACCGACTGGTGACGATGAACGGCACGGTCGGGATCCGGGTGCCGGACAATGCCGCCACCCTGCAGATCATCGCCGAGTTGGGCGCACCGTTGACGGCGACCAGCCTGAACCGCTCGGGGGAACCGAGCACCCCGATCGACGAGGCTGACCTGAGCCAGCTGAGCCAACTGAACTGGCCGGACGGCGTTGTCCACATCGTGGCGGACCCGACCTCCATCCGCTACGACACGGCGTCCGCCCTGGTCCGGGTCACCGGTCCGGAGCCCGAGGTACTGCGCGCCGGACCGATCGACGAAACCCAGATCAAGCTCGCCCTGAACCCCTGACCCTTTTCACTCTTACCCTGGCGCTCCCGCCGGTCACGCTCCTTGGTGATCGCGGACGGTGGCGTGGTTTCGCACCGCTGATCGCTCGCTCGCCGACCGGCCGATGGCCTCTACTTCGAGGAAGTAGAGGCCATCGGTGTCCTCAGCTCGAAAGCCGGGGTTTCGCGGAAGGTTTGCGCCGGTAGGGCAGTCAGATCACTTGGCGTAGACCTCGAATTCGTAGAGCGAGTAGCCGTGCTTTGTTCCGCGGGTGGTCCCGGCCATCCGCACGTAGCGAGCCGTGGTCGGGGTGAAGTCGAGGTTGTCGGTCCCTCCCGCACCGTCGGTCACCGTGGCAACCGTCGTCCAGGTGGAGGCGTTCGAAGACACCTGGATCGTGTAGCCCTTGCCGTACGCGGCTTCCCATCTCAACACCGCCCGGCCGACCTGCTTCGGGCTGCCGAGATCCACGGAGATCCACTGCGGGTCCGACCAGTCGCTGGCCCACCGGGTGTCGCCGTTCCCATCCACGGCGTACTTCGTTGCCCGGCCATTCTCACTACTGCTCGCGGTCACGCTCTTGTTCGCCGCGAGGTTGGAGTTGTCCTCGTTCCGGTTCGCCGGGAACTGGACCACCTGCTGGTAGGTGGGCCGGTTCTGCCAACTGATGTTGGGTTGGGTGATTCCGCCCAGCCCGCTGTGCACGATCGAGTCGGCGCACCACTGGTCACCAGCGGTCTTGCAGGTGGCATCGGTCTTGTACACCGCCGACGCCGGCAGGGCAGCCGCCGTCTTCAGCGTGCTCAGCAGCGCGGCCCGGCAGGCGGCCAGGACGCCGTCCCCACAGAACTTCGCCGGGAACCCGCCGGCGACCGAACGCCCCAGAACCGCGCGCAGGTCCTTATGCACGTAGCTCCACCACCCGTACTGGAAGGAGGATCCCTTGTGGCCCCGCGCGCTCTCCACGCTGGAGGCCTTGCCCACCGAGCCCGACGGGGACTCGTCGGTCTGCAGGACCGTGCTGAGCGCAGCGTACAGATCGGTACCGAGCGCGTCGGAGAACTCGGCCTCGACCAGCAACGGCCACCAGGCATCCATGATCCGGATGGCAGTCGCGTTCGCGTAGACCTTGCTGCCGGCTGTGGTCTCGGTCCGCAACGCTCCGGCATCGAGCCAGGTCTGCAACTGGCTGATCGCGGCGGCGTCGGCCGGATCCGTGACCGGCGCAGATTTCAGCACGTCCAGCAGGACGGGCAGCACCTTGATCCCCCGAAGATCCGTCAGCCCGGCCTGCATCATTCGCTGCGTGAGCAGGGCCCGGGTGTACTTGACGCCCTTGGCGAGGTCGGCCTTGACCAGCGAGTCGATCAGGTCACCGCGGTGCACCGAACCCTGACCGAAGCTGCCCGCCGCCACCCCGGGCGCCTGCTTGTTGTTCCAGTTGGCGTAGTAGTCCTGATCGATCGATTGCGGTTGGGCGGCGAAGGGGGTGTGCGTCATCGAGTTGGTTGACGGATCCCAGCCGACCCACTCATTGGCCGGCGAGGCGACGATCGGCAAGGTCGGATCGACGTGTGCCGGCCGGACCGGATTGGCCCCTGAATTGAAGTAGGCGCTGTGCTTGGAATCGACATAGAACCAGTTGAACGCGTACCCGACGTCGTAGGCAGCCTGCTGGAACGTCTGCGGGCTGGTCACGAAGGCCGGATCATTGAACTTCTGGAACCCGACGATGGACTCCACCTCGTGGTGGTAGGTGGACCGCAGGCTGGTGAAGGCGACCGGCGCGCCCCCGACCGTGCCGCGATGAGTGACGAGCCCGTACTTGGTTCGGTAGACCCGCATGGTGATGGAACCGGCCGCGGTTGCGTCCGCGGTGGTCGGGCTCCACGAGTTCGTCCGGGTGATCGCCTCCATCGGCGTGCAGGCGCCGTGGAACAGGTAGGACGTCGACGCCGCGGTCGCCGCGGTGCCATTGGCATTGCACAAGGTCACCGAGTAGGTGTCGGTGATGTCCTGGCCGGCCGACGTCGCCGACCAGGAGTAATCGACGCCGCGACCCATCTGGACGTAGAAGTTTGTGCCAGCGAAAGCCACCCCGCGAGCGTGGATCCCGGGGCCTTCCAACTCCTGGAGCATCAGCAACTGCGGGGCGAAGTAGCCGGTCTGCGGTCCGTACACGGCAATCGGGTGCCCGTCGACCGTGTTTGCCGCCGAGATCACCAGGGCATTGGACATTCCTGGCTTGCGCGCCAGCAGAGACTCCGTGGCGATCCCGGCCGAGGTCGAGGCGGCCGTGGCTCCTGATCCGGTCGAGGCGATGACCAGCGGTTCGGTGGTGACGCTGCCAGGGTCCGGCTTCGCAACCCCGGTGGGCGAACTCGGTGACTTGCCGTAGGAGAAGCTCGTCCCGTCGTGGATGGTCTCCACGGTCTCTGGGTCGTCTTGCTCCTGGAAGGCCAGCCACATCTGACGACCGACGGTGGGACCGTACTTCTTCTCGGCGGCCAGCAGCGCGAGTGCCGACTTCACCTCACCGCCCCCGCCGGAGCCGAAGAGGGCACCGACCACCGCACCGATCGCGACGATATCGGTCTGCGTGAACGGTTCGATCGTTCCTGCGTTCGTGATCGAGTCCATCTTCCCGGCCAGCACGTATTCCCCGGGGAAGGTGCGGTTCGCCTTCGCCTGGGTGATGTAGGCGTTGACCCCGAGCAGGTAGTCCCGCACGTCCGCGAGGGCCTGCGCACCGCGCGGTCCGGAGGCCGCTACCCGGTCGATCTGCGCCTGCAGGTCGGCCTCGGTGTACGGGGCCTGGGTAAAGAACGTCTGCTCCAACAGCCGGTTGGACACCGCACCCCCGGCGAAGCTGGTCAATTGGCCGCGCCCGACGTGCCGCAGCACATCCATCAACCAGAGCCGGTCGGTGGCGGCGATCCAGCCGGCACCGTATTCGGTCCCGGAGCGGGTGGTGCCCTTCACATGGGCAACGCCGGTGGCCTTGTCCCGGGTGATCGTGACGTCCGAGCGCGGCGTTTTGACGGACTCCACCTGGGTGGGCGCGACGTCGAAGGCTGCGTCGTTGAAGTACTCGTCGATGGTGGCGTCGGTCAGGCTCGGGTATCCGCTGGCCAGCGAGTTGTACTTGGGCAGTTGGTCACTCGCGTGCGCGGGTTGGCTGCCGAAGGCCCGGTTGGCCAGGATCTCGGCAAGGGTGGCACTGCCGTTCTCGCCGGGCGGCAGGATGTCGTCGCATTGGCCGAGACAGAAATCATCATCGGAGAAGGACGCCGTTCGCGCGGGGGCAAGGGCCTCGGCGTGGATCGGCACCGCGAAGGTGGCGATCAGAACGCCAGCAGCAACCGCCGCTTTGAGAAGTACACCGCTTTTGAGCGGTGTTCGGTGCCGCCATGCCGCGCCATTGCTGGTCATGAGTGCCTCCGGAACTTGCGCGAAGTTAGGTGGCGTGAACGCTAACGGCAGTAGCGACAAATGTGAACTACTCTCACGTTTCTCGTCAGTAACTTTCCGCATCGGCGCTCGCTGAGAGCGCAGGAAGACCCAACCGGGAATCCAGATACGTGCCGAGCACGTGCTGCGCCTCGGCGATCAGCCATGGGTCGCCGGACGGATCGAACCGGAACGCGAGCCGGACCAGACTGTCCGCGATCTCGACCGCGACCAGCAGGACCGTCGTCAGATCCCCGGAGTCGGCAGCACCCAGTTGCACGGCCAGCGGTCGCAGCCGATTAGCTACTAATTCATTAGCATTGTCCAGATTGATGCTATCTCGATTGACGTTGTCCCGATTGGCACTCTCCCGATTGGCGGTGTCCAGGCCCTCATCGCTGCCTTTCCGTGGGCGCTGGGCGGGCTGTGGATCTCCGAAGTCGAGCACGGCGAAGCCCGGCATCTCCCGCTTCATCGCCACATATTCCTGCACCACCACGGACGCCGTGGACTGCCAGCCGGTGACCGGATCGCGATCCAGTCGCGCGGTCAGCCGCTCCATGAACGCCTCGAGGTTGCGCTCCGCCAGCCCCCGGCACAGCGCCGACTTCCCGCCGAAGAACTGGTACAAAGTGCCGATCGGCACTTCGGCGCGGCGCGCGACCTCGCGGGTGGTCAGGCCGTCGTACCCGACCTCGTCCAGCACCTGCGCACACGAGTCGAGCAGTCGGGCGACCCGCTCGGTGCTGCGACGCTGACTCGGCCGGCGCCTGAGGATCTCGGTCGGCTCTGGCATTGCCACCCCTCCGACGTCTAACATGAACAATCCTCACCTTAGCAAGGGATGCTGATGACCACCCACGCGTTGCCCGAATTCGACCACGGTTCCACGTCTGCCCTGCCCGCCTTCGGTGCGGACTTCCTCTGGGGCACCGCAACAGCGGCGTATCAGATCGAAGGTGCGGCCGAGGCAGACGGGCGAGGGCCTTCCATTTGGGACACCTTCAGCCATCAGCCGGGCCGGATCCTCGAGGGCCACACCGGTGACGTCGCCTGCGATCATTACCACCGCTCGGATGAAGACCTCACGCTGGCGGCCGGGCTCGGGCTGGACGCCTATCGGTTCTCCATCTCCTGGTCCAGGGTCCAGCCGGACGGGCAGTCCGCCGCCAACCCGGCGGGTCTGGACTTCTACGACCAACTGGTCGACCGGATGCTCGAGCGCAACCTCAGCCCGTTCCCGACCCTGTTCCACTGGGATCTACCGCAGGCCTTGGAAGACCGCGGTGGCTGGCTGAACCGGGACACCGCCTACCGTTTCGCCGATTACGCCGCCCTGGTCGCCGACCGACTGGGCGACCGGGTGCCGCGGTGGATCACGCTCAACGAGCCCTTCATCCACATGGCTTTCGGTTACGCGCTCGGGATTCACGCGCCGGGGCACAGCCTGTACTTTGACGCTCTCCCGGCCGGGCATCACCAGTTGCTCGGCCACGGCCTCGCGGCGGCGGCCCTGACCGAGCGCGGCGGGCAGGTACTCCTGGCGAACAACTGCACGCCGGTCAGCCCGGCCAGCGACCAGCCCGCGGATCTCGCCGCGGCTGACGTGTACGACACCCTCCACAACCGGTTCTTCCTCGACCCGGTCCTGACCGGTCGCTATCCGGATCTGCTCCAGGACATGCTGGCCGAGCGCGGCGTCATTCATGACGGCGACCTGGCGACGATCGCCGCACCGCTGGCTGGCCTCGGCATCAATTACTACACCCCGACCCTGGTCAGCGCCCCTGAGGATCCACATCAGCCACTGCCTTTCGTGCAACTGCCGATTGACGGCGTGCCGCACACCGGCTTTGACTGGCCGGTTGTTCCGAGCGGGTTGCGCGACCTGCTGGTCGGCTTGCGCGAGCGGTACGGCACCAACCTGCCGCCGATTTACCTCACCGAGAACGGCTGCTCCTATCCAGATCCGGTGCAGGCCGATGGCCAGATCCGCGACCACGAGCGAATCACCTTCCTGGACGGACACTTACGGGCCGTTCACGAGGCGATCGCCGAGGGAGTGGACGTGCGCGGTTACTTCGTCTGGTCCCTGCTGGACAACTTCGAGTGGGCGCACGGGTATACCCAGCGGTTCGGTCTCGTGCACGTCGACTTCGATACCCAGCTACGGACGCCGAAGGCCTCCTACCACTGGTACGCCAACCAGATTCGGGCCCAGCGCGCCGGCGTCTGATGAGCACCGAGGTGATCGGGCTGCTGAGCGTCGTCCTGGAGCGGAGGATCCACGGCGTCCCCTGGGCAAGATCCTTCCCCTGACTCTTCAGGCCGGGGCCGCCGAGCAGACCAACCTGCTGGCCCTGAATGCCACCATCGAGGCTGCCCGGGCCGGTTCGGCTGGTAAGGGTTTCGCCGTGGTGGCAACCGAGGTGAAGGAGCTGGCCCAGGAAACCGCCCGCGCGACCGAGGACATCGCCCAGCGGGTGGAGGCCATCCAGAAGGACACCTCCGGCGCGGTCGAGGCGATCGGGCGAATCTCGGGAGTGATCGGGCGAATCAGCGAGTTCCAGACCACGATTGCTGCTGCGGTCGAGGAGCAGACCGCGACCACCGACGAGACCAACCGCAACGTCGCTGACGCCTCCACCGGTGTCCAGGAGATCGCTACCAACATCACTGGAGTCGCCGACTCCGCGCGCCTCACCCGCCAGGGCGTCCAGGAGGCTCAGCAAACCAGCCTCCAACTCGCTCGGATGTCCAACGAACTGTCCGACCCGGTGGCTAAGTTCCAGTACTGACCCCGCGGGGCAACGTGGCGCTCTCACCAGGACCGACCGCGAATCCCATAGGAGAATTCGGAACCATGACCAGAACTCAGACGGGTGCCATCGTGACGAGCGACCTGGATGACGACGTCCAAGCGATCCTGAGCGCCTACGGCTTCGACGAGGCACGGTTCGCCGACCTCCGCGCCCGGGTCCGCTCCGGCTCGCTCTCGCCGGCCAGCAACATCGTCTCCGGTCGGATCGAACCACCACTGCCTGCGGACGTCGTCCGGTTGCCGGAACCCGGCGACGAGCACCATGCCAGCGCCCACGCGGCCGGCTTGGCGGCGCTACGCGCCGGGGCGGTCGCCTCGGTGGTGCTCAACGGCGGGATGGCGACCCGGTTCGGCGGCGAGGTCAAGGGCGTGGTCGAGGCGGTGGACGGGCGCAGCTTCCTGGAGATCAAGCTCGGCCAGACCGCTGAGCTTGCCGACCGGCTCTCGACCTCGGTGCCCTGTGCAGTGATGACCAGCTTCGCCACCGACCAACCGACTCGGGAGTTCCTCCAGGCCCGCGGGGTGCCCGAGCCGCTGTTCTTCTCCCAGTCCGTCTCGCTGCGACTGAAGCGCGACGGCGAGCTCTTCCGCACCGAGGATGGCCGGGTATCGCCCTACGCACCCGGGCACGGTGACTTTCTCCGGGCCGTCCGCAGGTCAGGGACGCTGGAGCGGTTGCGTGCGCTCGGTGTCCAGCACGTAATGGTGTCGAACGTCGACAACCTGCCGGCCCGGCTCGACCCGGTGGTGCTCGGTGCACACATCACCTCGGGCCGGCCGATGACCGCCGAAGTCGTGGCGAACACCGGTGACGTCGGCGGCGCACCGGCCCGGGTGAACGGCCGGCCGATGCTGGTGGAGTCGATGCGTTTCCCACCCGGCTTCGACCACTCAAGTCTGCCGGTGACGAACGTCAACACGGTCGTCTTCGACCTGCAGGCACTCGACGAGGACTTCGACCTGACCTGGCTGTACGTGGAGAAGACGGTGGAAGGACGCAAAGCCGTCCAGCTGGAGCAGGTCTTCCACGAGGCGTCGGCAAGCCTGCCGACCACATACCTGCAGGTTCCGGTCACCGGCCCGCGGTCCCGCTTTGTGCCGGTCAAGACCCCCGAAGACCTGGCCGCGGCGCAGGACCAGCTGCGCGAGCTCCTGGCTCGACCAGCTCTGGCCTAACCCCGAGCTTGGCCCGCGCGAGGTTTCGCACCCTCGGCTCGGCACCAATCGCCACCATGCCCAGCAACAGGGTGGCCGCGACCGCCCAGGCCGCCACGACGTCACTGATGCAGTGCACGCCAAGCACCACCCGGCTGGCCCCGACGACGATGAAGAACACCAGACCGGCGACCGCGGTGGCCGCCCGGCCGGCACGGCCCAGGTACGGCCACCCGACAACCAGGATGCATCCGGCGAACACCGCGGCGTTCGTCGCATGACCGGAGGGAAAGGTGTATCCCTCAACGACCGGGCCAGAGCCAGGCCAGTCCGGGCGTGGACGGGCCACCACATATCGCAAGCCAATGGCGACGGCACCAGAGATGACCATCGTCACTGCCCACCAGAGCGCCAGATAGCGCATCCCGCGCCGCCACAGCAGGACAGCACAGATCAAGGTCACCACCCTGAGCACGGTGGGTATGGTCAGGTGACCGATCCAATCGGCGGTGGTGGCAAGGACGTCATGGCGCAGCCCGACGTCGAACACCTGCTTCGATCGCTCCTGGTCCCACGCCCACCAGAGGCGCCCAGGAACCGTCAGCTGGCCAATCAGCAGCACGACACCGGCGAAGAAGACGGCCCCAAGGGCCAGTACTCGCCGTCTCGCCACATTCTGTGAAGCGACCGGCAGAAAGGTCTGCCTGCCGTCGGGACCGTTCGCCACCGCTCCCCCTTGGGTTCGCCCGCCACCATGCCCCGGTTGAGACAGTAGCGAAAGTCATGATCTACCAGTCTTAACCGAGGCCAGCCACTTGAGGCGTCGATCTCCATTCGGTCGGCCCCGATGCGCAGCGGCGAAATCCAAGGACAGCAGATCTCGCATCTCAGCTCATGCACGCCGATCACGACACCGGCAGCCAGACCCGCATCGTCGATGGCCCGCGGTTCGCCCAGTCGTGATACGGGATCAGTGGCACGTCGGCCCAGCCAGAAGGCGACTCCGGTCCGGGATCTGCCGCAGCCCCATGGTCCACCGCGGCTCTCGGGTCCGCGGCAGAGCGGTAGGGCCAGGTCGAGGCCTCAGGAGCGGGTGTCCGCCATACCCGCACCACAGCCCGTCCGGCGACCTCTCGGGGAGCGACCCGGGTATCGACAGCCACCAGGCCGACGTCACCTGAGTGTCCGTTCAGACCGGCCGCCACGAGGTCGACGGATTCCAGGCACATCACCTCCGGTCCCCGCTCCACCGCCACACATCCGCGCACCGCATCGATTTGTGGATCTGCGGTGGTGAACCGCGGCTTGACCGGGAGACGAAGCTCGATGACGTCGCCGGATCGAAAGGTTCGGGTGACAGTCACCTCACCGGTCGGCACGGAGCGCGTCGTCAGCGCACCGTCGACGAGGTTCTTCACCAGCATTGCACCCGCCGCCCAAGCCGGCACTCTGAGCGTGAGAGTCCATGGTATAGAAGCTGTTTCACGGATGGCCACCGACACCGTGCCGTCTTGTGGATAACGGGTCTCGACGTCCAGCGCGATCGGGCGACCATCGGGCAGGCTGGTCCGGATCTGCGCCGACGCGTACTGATGCAGTTGGAGGCCATCGTCGTCGACGGTTGCGACGTAGGCTGCCAGGCTGGCCACGGTTCGGGCGACGTTGGGCGGGCAGCAGGAGACGGAGAACCAGGGCGCCCGCAATGACGACGACGCGCGAGGGGACAACTCGTCCTGCGGTGGAACCTCGCCGGGCCGGCGCTGGTGCAACGTGTTCGCGTAGAAGAAGGCGGTGCCTTCCCACGACGGCGACGTGGCCACGACGTTGTACAGGGTCCGCTCGATCAGATCGGCGTACTGTGTGCCGCCCACGGCGAGCAACAACCGCCAGGAGAACATCACCGATGCGACGGCCGCACAGGTCTCGGAATACGCGCGATCGGACGGCAGCACCCAGTCGTCGCCGAAGGCCTCGTTCTGATGATGCGACCCGTGCCCTCCGGTCAGGTATGTCCGCCGTGCGACGGTGTTTGCCCACTGGGTCACCAGCGATTGGAGCAGCTCGCGGTCCTCCCGTTCCACGGCCACGTCGACGGCTCCGGCGGACAGGTACCCCGCGCGGACGGCATGGCCTCGCAGCACCGTTGCGTCGCGCACCGGCAGGTCGTCCTGGTAATAGGCCCGACCCCACTCGATGTCCGCCAATGTGCCCCGCCCGCGGCGCTCGACGAAAAGTGCTGCCTGAGTGAGGTATCGATTCTCTCCGGTGACCCGGGCGAGTTCCACCAGAGCGAGCTCGATTTCGGGATGCCCGCAAATCCCGCCCTCCGGGAACACCTCACAGACCAGATCGGCTGCCTTGCGAGCCACCTCGAGCAAGCCGTCCTCAGCCTGGGGTCGAGTGCGGGCCCGAGCGACGGCCGCCTGGAACAGGTGCCCGAGGCAGTAAAGTTCGTGCCCCCACTCCAGATCGGACCATCGCGGCGGCTGTCCCGGTCGGCCGAACCGAGTGTTGAGATAGCCGTCGGCCTGCTGGGCGGCGGCCACCCGAACCACCAGAGCGCGAAACCGCTGTTCCAGTTCCGCATCGTCGTCCCGCCCGATCTCCCAGGCCATCGCCTCCATCAGCTTGTACACCTCGGAGTCGGCAAACTCCCGGCCGTGCCGTGGTCCGGCCGAGCGCTCGTCCGAGTGCCCGGCCGGACTCCCCTCCCGGCTTCCGGCGGAAAGTTCGTCCGCGGAAAGATCGAAGTTGGCGATCCAGCCCTCGCGTTCCATCCACAACTCGATGTGCGCGAGCGAGGCGGCGGCATTCACCTGCTGCCGGTCCGCCCAGAATCCGTCGACGATCCGGACGTCGCCCAGCCCGAGTGGGTGCAGTCGACCCCTGGTCGGTTCGGCGGGAGTGGCGTTGGTGCTGTTCATGGCGGTCACTCTCATCCCTTGAGGGCGCCGGACATGAAGCCGCGCACGTAGTGTCGTTGAAGGAGCAGGAACAGGACGATGCACGGCAGCGCGAGCACCATGACGCCGGCCTCCGTGGCGCCGTAGTCGACGACCCCCTGTACCTGGCCGCGCATGTTTGATACCGCCAACGGCAGAGTGAACCGATTGGAGTCGTTGATCAAGATCAGCGGAGCGAGAAAGTCATTCCAGGCGGCCAGGAAGGCGAACAGTCCGACGGTGATCAGGCCGGGCTTCACCCCGGGGATCAGTACTCGCCACAGGACGGCGAAGGACGTGCAACCGTCCACCATGGCGGCCTCATCCAGTTCGCGCGGGATCGACTCGAACGAGATGCGCATCATGAACGTGGAGAACGGCAGTTGGAACACCGTGAGCACGAGCGCAACGCCGACCAGGGAGTTCTGCAGTCCGAGCTGGTTCAGTAGCACGTACAGCGGGATGAGCAGCGTGGCGTACGGGACCATCAGGATCGCCAGGGTCAACAGGAACAATGCATCCCGACCGGGAAAGCGAAACCTCGCAAAGGCATAGCCACCGAGCAGCGAGATGCCCAGGGTCAGGATCACGGTCAGGCCGGAGACGAACGCGGAATTCGCGAGGTACCGCCAGATTCCCGCCTGGTAGTCCGCCAGGGCCGCGTAGTTGGCAAATCCCCATCCGGTGTGCTGGCTGGTGCCGGCCTGCGGGGAGACCGATGCGACCGCCGTCCACACGACCGGGAACAGGAACATGACGGCGAGCGCGCCGGTGAAAACCCAGAACGGGGTGCGCAGCGCCAAGCCCGCCAGGGTGGTCCGGGGTGCTGACGGGGCAGCGGTGGCAAGGCCCGCTCGGGGCTCGTACTGCTGGGCCGTCACCATAGTCTCCTCAATTCTCGTCGGTGCGTCGGACCGCGCGCAGTTGCAGCGCGTTGATGGCGACCAGGGCAACCACGACCATGACCGAGAGCGCGGCCGCTACGCCAAGGTCGTTCTGCCCCTGGAAGGCGACGTTGTAGACCAGCTGAACGATCGTGATCGTGCTGTTGTCGGGGCCGCCTTTGGTCAGGATGTAGAACTGCTCGAAGGCCAACAGCGAGCCGGTGACGCACAGCACCGTCGTGAGGGCCAGCGTGGGGCGCAGCAGCGGGAGGGTGATCCGGCGGAACGTCTGCCACCGACCGGCGCCGTCCATCCACGCCGCCTCGTAGATCTCGGTCGGGATGCTCTGCAGGCCCACCAGCATGAGCAACATGTAGAAACCGGCGTACCGCCACACGATGAGGAACACCGTCGACGCCAGCGCCGCGTTCGGCGAGCCGAGGAAGGACCACCCGAAATGGTTCATCACCGGTGAGAACGGCCCGGCCAGCGGCGAGTACAGGACGTAAAAGAGCAGCGAGGCCGAGGCCAATCCGAGCGCACTGGGGATAAGAAATGCCGTGCGCAGGAATCCTTTCCAGTGGGACGACTGCTGGACCAGGAGCGCCAGCCCGAGTCCCAGACCGGTCAGCAGGACGGTGGCGAGAACGGTGTACTTCAGGGTGAAGATCACCGAATCCACAAAGAACCGGTTATTGACGGCCTGCTGGTAGTTCTCCGGCAGGTTGGCACCCTGGTTGCCGCTGAGCAGCGGCCAGTCGGATCCCGACATGCGCAACACCAGCAACAGCGGCAGAACGAAGAGAACGAGCACGAAGACGGCGGTCGGGGTGGCGTACAGCCACCCCGACACCGCTCGACCTCGACTGGCCCGGCTGCCCCGAATCGCCCGCCTGCGCCTGGAAGTATTCACTGCCCCAGCACCGCGGTGATCTCCTCGTGGTTGGCATCGATGGCCTTGCCGTTACCCAGGACGGCATCCCGCACCAGGGACAACCACGGGCTGTTGGGTGCGTTGAACGCCTGCTGGAAGTTGAGCGCCACCGGTGTCTGGCCCTTGCCCGCTACCTCATTGATCGTCACCACCCGAGGGTCCTTTGTGGAGTATTCGTTGGTGGCCAGGTCATCTCGTGACACCACGTCATTGTTCTTGGCCAGCACGCCCACCTGAGCATCCTCAGACATCAACCAGGACAGGAAGTTCCAGGCCTGAGCCGATTTCTTGGAGTCCTTCGAGATCCCTAGGCCGTCCCCGCCGACGAAGGTCGAAGCCCCTGCGGTGACTCCGGGCAAGCCCGCGACGCCGACGTCGAACTTCGTCGTGGACGACAGCAGAGTCGCCGGGTAGGGCATCAGCCCGACCTTGCCCTCGGTGAAGCCTGCCGTCCACGTCGGCCCGGCTTCATCCTTGGAGGACGGCAACACCGCACCGGAGCGCCACAGGTCTTGCCAGGTGCTGTAAATGGTCTTCGCCGTGTCGCCGTTGAGCAGCGACTTCGCGCCGTCGTCAGCCATCACTTGGTCACCCGATGCCCAGACGCTGGGGAACCAGGTGAATACCAGGCAGCCGCCACAGTTGAGCCCGGTCGCAGTGCCGTAGACGCCGGGCTTCTTCAGCGCCTGGATCTTCTTCGCGGCTGCGGCGAACTCGGCAAGCGTGGCCGGTGCCTTGTCCGGGTCGAGACCTGCCTCTTTGAACAGGTCCTTGTTCCAGAACAGCATCGACAGGTCGAGGACGAATGGCAGGACGTATTCCTTGCCCTCCACCGTCCCCGCGGCGAGGTGCCCCTTGTTGATCTTGTCCTTGAACGCCAAGCCGTTGGTCTGTGCGGAGAGGTCCTTGAACAGCCCCTGTTTGACCCAGTTGGGCACGTAGACGATGTCGGCGGCAAACAGATCCGGCAATCCCGACGCACCCGCCGCCGCACCCACTTTGGCGACGTAGTCATCGTTCGGTACGACCGTGAGGCTGACCTGGTTCTGATGGCTGGCGTTGTAGGCGGCAACGAGAAGCTTCGCCTGTTTCTCCAGCGGCGCCCGGGTCCACAACGTGAGCTTGGCGCCGTCGTCCGTACCGTTGGGACCGACGGACACGGCAGGCGTCGACGACTCGTCGCTGCCGTCGCCGCAGGCGGCCATCGCCATCGTCAGACCGATCGCGACGATGCCGGTGAGGGCGCGCAGACGCCGGGAACGACCTCGGGATTTCGTCATCATGTCTCCTCGAGCTCTTCGTTGAGCGGAGCGCCGGACTCTTCGTTGAGCGGCGCCGGACGACCCGGACGATCGGGCGAAACGGTGTCGGTACGTTTTCATCCATCGATCCAAAGGACCAGTGGCAAATCCTATGGAGTCGCGCTTGCGCAAGGCAACGTGTCATTCGCTGCGGCATACCTTCGCCACGCACGCCCTGCAACTGGACCCGCAGGCCTTGCCGCATATCCAGAAGATACTGGGGCACGCCAGCATCGTGACGACCGCCAACAATTACCTGACGACCGACCGCAATGAGCGGCGCAAGGTGGCGAACCGGCTGGCGGCGCGAGCCGAGATCTGACGCTCTTTAAGCTTAAGCCGTTGATTTTCTGTGAATTCCGGTCGGAATTTACCCGGTAAATTCCGCGTCAAGAAAGGCCACGATTAGCTTCGATAGTCGCTGCTGCTGTTCGTCCGACAGTCGTTTCGGAATTTCGATCGCGGTCTTTCTGGTGTCGAGAATTAACCGGGCGGTCAAGTGCTGGCCGCGTATCTGCGCCCTGCCCGCCCGCCCTGCCGGTTGCCTGTGTTCTCGAAGGCGGCTATAGTGGAGATTTGCCGCTCTTAATCAACGGATTTTTAGAACAATGGGAATACGCCTCGCATCGTTAATTTGCATAATTTTGTTAGCTGGCACAATGATTCTACACGCACAGGAACCGGGATCCTATCGTTGGAAAATGCGTG
>JANNPJ010000445.1:0-16198 GCA_031400005.1 Kineosporiaceae bacterium
ATCGAGGGATGACCTGGATGCCTGCTGAGGACGCACGTAGCTGGTGGCAGCAGAACGAATTCGCCTTCCATGTGCCGGGGGCTGGCGAAGAATCAGAGCCAACTGATCTGACATACGCAGCGAAGATCTGGTCTCTAGGCAACGAGCGACTGGTGAGTTTTCAAATCTTGTGCTGAGCCCTAACAGGGCTGGAAACGGAACACAGAGCGTCACCGCGCCAGCCCCCGGACCCTACATCGGGATGACGGTTTGCCCGGGGAACCGGGGTGTCACCGCTTCGTCCACCATTGCCGCGGCGACGGTGGCACGGCTGACGCCCGCCGGAAAGAGGCGGCGGGGCGCCTGGCTCAAAGTCAGCGTGCGTCGGTCGAGCCCGGCCGGGGCGCCGCTCATTGGGCCCGCGTGGAAGACCGTTCCGTTGGCGGTGAGGACCGTGCCGTCGGCGGTGGTCTTGTCAGGCAGCTCAGCCCTCATGATGATCTTGAGGAGGATGCGGGTGAATAGGCCTGCCGCTCGCGCTGACTGCCCGGTGCCGTAGGCGCCAAGCCAGATGACTCTGGGCACGCCGGATGTAACGGCCGCCTTGGCGCCCGCGACGAGCGTGCCGACCTTGTCGTTCTTGCCGATCCCGAGCCCGGACAGCAGCACGTCGCTGCCCTCAACGGCGCGGGTGATCGAATCTGGTTCGCGCACATCGGCTTTGACTTTGGTGAGATTGGGGTGGTCCGGCACCGGCACACGGGATGGATCGCGCGCGATTGCCGTGACCGTGAGACCACGGTCGAGGGCCTCCTGTACCAGCAGACGTCCGATGGCTCCCGATGCGCCCAGAACAGCAACCCGCATGTCAGTTCTCCTTCGCGATCGAAAGCGCGTCGCGCTTGGTGGCGGCTTGGAGGATCTCGAGGGCTGCGACGTGCAGACCGGGTGCGGCCGCCAGGTAGCCGACACTGGAAACGTCCCAGGGCTTGCCTTCGAGGTCGGTGACAGTGCCACCGGCTTCCTTCACGAGCAGCACCGGTCCGATGTGTGAGCGCACGTTGTCGAACTGCCAGTGCAGATCCATCCGGCCGGCCGCGACCTCGGCGAGCTGGTGGCCGACAGGTACCGAGACACGCACGTAGAGCGCGTGCTGCAGCATCGCGGTGATGCTGTCGCCGACGTGTTCGGCGCTGGTGGCCGCTCGGCTCGGCTTGGCCTGGCCGGTGCCGACCACGGCTGCGGCAAGGTCACTCTTGACCGAGACGCGCAGCGGCGCACCGTTCAGGAAAGCGCCGCCGCCTGCGATCGCCGTGAACATCTCGTCGGCCAGCGGCGCGTAGAGCACGGCCAGCACCGGCTGCCCATCTCGGACCAAGCTCACGCCGATGTTCCACTCTGTCATGCCGTGAACGGCGTTGATATTGCCGCCGACCGGGTCGACGACCCACCAGTCGCCGCTGGGCATCGGGCCGAACGCGTGCTCGTCCTCTTCCCATCCCGATCCCGGGAGCGCTTGCGCCAGTGCGGGCCGCAGCACGTCGGCGACCGCCGCGTCGTTGGCACGCAGAGCCGCGAGCAGGTCGTCGAGGCTGGCCGGCCGCGCCTCGGTCGAGTAACGGCGGAGCAGGCGTGCGCCCGCCCGCCGAACCGCCACTGTCGTCGCTGTGAGCAGCTGCTGATCGGTAAACATAGCTATCTATGGTCCTTTTCATCGTGGTGTGCCGCTTCTTGTGGCTGCTGAACAAGCTTCGATCAGCTCCCCGATTTAGTCCAGTGCACTCTTGTAAAGCTATGATTTACCACCATGCAATTGGATCTGAATCTGCTCACCGTTCTCGACGCCTTGCTGGAAGAGGGCAGCATCATGGGTGCCGCCGAGCGGCTGCATCTCTCGTCGCCTGCGCTCAGTCGCTCCCTCGGTCGGATCCGGAAACTGACCGGTGACGACATTCTGGTGCGGACCGGTCGCACGATGACCCCGACGCCGTACGCGCTGTCGATCCGAGAGCAGGTCAGCGAACTCGTGCGGCAGGCCCAGACGGTGCTCGCCCCGAACCGCGAGCTCGAGCTCGAAGCGCTCGAGCGCACCTTCACCCTGCAGGCCCACGACGCGCTCACCATGACGCTGGCACCGGTGCTCCTGAATGCGATCGCCGGTCAGGCACCGCACGTACGTCTGCGCTTTCTGGCTGAAACCGCCGTGGACACCAACGATCTCCGCCACGGCCGCGTCGACCTGGAGATCGGCGCGGACTCCCCCCAACTGCCCGAGTTCTCCTGTGAGGTCATCGGTCACGATCGGCTCGTGGTCCTGATGCGGCGCGGTCACCCGGACGCGGGTCGACTGGACCTTGCGGCGTACGTCGCGGCGCCGCACATCCTGATCTCCCGCCGCGGCCGACTCGTTGACCCCATCGACGACGCACTGGCTAGCCAGGGCCTGCGTCGGCGGGTGCTGGCTGCCGTCGGTTCCAGCGCGGGCGCCCTGCACATGGTCAGTCGCAGCGAGTGCCTGCTGACCGCTCCGGAAGCGATGTGCCGTCCGCTGATCGACGCTTTCGAGCTCGTCGTGGAACCCCTTCCGGTCTCGGTGCGACAGCCGCCGATCGTCTGCAGTTGGCATCAGCGCTACGACGCTGACGCACCGCACACGTGGCTCCGTGGCCACGTTCGCGCCGCGCTGAGCACCGTCATGCATGGAGGCGAGGTGTCGTCAGCGACGTAAGGACGGTGGCCCGATGCCTGCGGAGACCGGGACAAGCGCTATACAGCTCCAACCGCGATCTATCAGGCCCGGCCGAACCGGCGGCGCGTATCCCTCAAGCGGTGCCCGAGCTGGACCGATCCAAGGGGTGATGCCCTATCGACTTTGGAATCTGCCTGGTCGGCGCCCGCTCAGCCAGGCGCGCCGTCTGGAACCTCCCGATGCCCTAAATTCTCCGCAACCCGAGACCGCCGGGGCCACGGCCGGGATCGAGACCACAGCCGGCACCGTCAGCCCTGCGGCGATGGGCCTGCCGGGCGTTGTCCGGCAGAACCGGCGACCCGACGTCTCGCCCGACCGCACCCGAGAGCTACCGCCGGCCGAGCAGCAGACCCCTCAGAGGCTTGGCGACATCCTGGTCGCATCCAGCCTGCTGGCGGGCGAGGACCTGATGTGGGCGCTCGACGTCCAGCGCCGCACCGGGTCCAGGCTGGGGGCCATCCTGATCGCTTCCGGCCTGGTCCGCAGAATTGATCTGTACCGGACCCTGGCGCAGTTCTGGGGCACAGAGTTCATCGACGTCGCCTCTGCGCAGATCGCCCCGCACCTGGTGGCCGGGCTCGATCCTCGCGAGCTGACCGACCAGGGCTGGATCCCGGTCCGGCAAGACAGTGACGGGCTACTCGTGGTGGCCACGGCCGAGGAACCCACGCCGGCCCGGCAGCTGTTCATCGAGGCT
Source organism: Kineosporiaceae bacterium (assembly GCA_031400005.1). Lineage (GTDB taxonomy): Bacteria > Actinomycetota > Actinomycetes > Actinomycetales > Kineosporiaceae > JANNPJ01. The sequence continues at coordinate 3,426 of JANNPJ010000445.1, forward strand.
CGACTCGGCGTCTGCGTCCGGTTGGCGGTCACCACCGACTGGGACATCGCGCACGCGATGCGTCGGGCCTTCCGCGAGGAACTGATTGACGAGGCCGCGAACGGGCTCTGGTCGCGCAATCCGGCCCAGTCCGCCCGGGAGGTGCTGCATCCCCGGCAACGGGTGATCGGGATCGCCGTCCTGTTGACCATGGTGGTCCTCGCCGTCCTTTTCCCGCAGCCGATGCTGATCGTGGTGTCCGCGCTCGTTTCTGCGGGTTTCCTGGCCGGCGTGATGTTCAAGTTTGTCGTCTGCTTGATCGGGGCCCGCCGGGAACGCGAACTGCCGATCACCGATGCCGATGTCGCCGCGCTGACCGACGAGGAACTACCGATCTACACCGTTCTGGTCCCGGTTTATCGCGAGGCCAACATCGTCGCCGACCTGATCGGAAACCTCGGCCGGCTGGAGTATCCCGCGGAGAAGCTGGAAATTATCCTGCTTCTGGAAGAGGATGACGACGAGACCCGTTCCGCGGCAATGGCAGCCGACTGTCCAGACACCATCACATTTCTCACCGTGCCGAAAGGCGGCCCGCAGACCAAGCCGAAGGCCTGCAATATCGGATTGTTCTTCGCCCGTGGCGACTTCCTCGTGATCTACGATGCCGAGGACCAGCCCGATCCGGACCAGTTGAAGAAGGCCGTGATCGCGTTCCGTCGGGCCGATGCCGCCGGCAATCCTGGCCTAGTCTGCGTGCAGGCGGCGCTGAACTACTGGAACGCCGACGAGAACGCACTCACTCGGATGTTCACCCTGGAGTACTCATTCTGGTTCGACTACATGCTGCCCGGACTGGAAGCCCTGGGGCTTCCCATACCACTCGGCGGCACGTCAAATCACTTCCGCACGGCGCAGTTACGCCAGCTTGGCGGCTGGGACCCCTACAACGTCACCGAAGACGCCGATTTGGGGATTCGCGCCGCCGCACTCGGCTACACCGTCGGCGTGATCAACTCGACCACGTTCGAGGAGGCCAACCGGGCCTATGGGAACTGGATCCGGCAACGATCGCGGTGGATCAAGGGGTACCTCCAGACGACCTTGGTGCATTCCCGGCATCCGATCCAGTTGGTTCGCAAAGCCGGACTGCGACAGGCGATTGCGTTCACTCTGCTGGTCGGCGGGACGCCGTTGTCATTCCTTTGCATGCCACCGCTCTTCGTGATGTTCGGGCTCAGCCTGGTGCTCCCGCTGCCCGCCCTCGACCGCCTCTTCCCGTCACCGGTGCTGGAGATCAGCATTGCCAACCTGCTGATCGGCAACGGCGTGATGATTTACGTGACGATGATGGGCGCCTTCAAGCGTCGGCGGTACCGACTGGTGCCCTGGGCGATGCTGAATCCGGCCTACTGGCTGATGCACTCGATCTCGTCTTACAAGGCACTTTGGCAGCTAATCACCCGACCGCACTACTGGGAGAAGACCACACACGGATTGTCTGATGTGCATAGCTTCTCGATAGACGAGCTAGCGGACGACAGCGGGTTGGCGCGCGTCGCCGGCCCCCAAGGGAAAGCTGACGCCCGTGTCGACGACTGAGCAGATCGGGCGGAAGATGCCCCGGGGGTCCGGCCCCACACCAGTCGGATGGCTGCTCCTGCTCGATGCCCTCGCCGTGGTCGCGCTTGGAATCGCCGCTCAGATGCTCTGGAAGCCCGGTGCGCCCGGGCCGCTCGCGGCTTGGGTCGCGAAGCTGCCGCACGGCGACCGACTCTCCCTCCTCGGTGGGTTCTGTGTCGCCGCGCTGTTGATCGCGACCGTTCACGGGCTGATCCGCTTCGTCATGGACGGCGACACCCACGCCGGGATCGTCACCGGACTGCTGCTCATCTTCGTGGTCCTCTGGGACTGGCGCAGCCTGGTCCCGATCGTGGTGATGGTGCTGGCGGGCGCGGAAGTCACCCGAAGACGAAGCCGCGGTGAGCGCGGCGCCGGCCTGGCCACTATTTATCTGCTTGCCTTCCCCACCGCGGCGACCCTGCTCTGCCTGATCTTCCTGGACTGGCGTTTCAACAGCTGACGGACCCGGTTCGACGCCGACAGCGCAGGTCGCGACACGCACGCGGTTACCAGTTCTTGAGCAGATGTACTCAGGCGACGGCCCTCCGCACCGAGACAAGCTGCCGATATGACAACGAACAGCAGTATTCCGCCACCAGCTACCGTCCAGCCGCGACGAGCACTCCGCTGGATCCCTCAGTCCGGGACAGCGTGGGTAATCCTGATCCTCGGCGCCCTCTGCGCTGCAGAGCCTGCCTTCTATGCCGCCGGCGCGGCGGTCCTCATGTACGTCTGCTTCGATGAATGCGGCTCCGCCGTCCAGGTCACCACGTGGGCGCTCATCGCCGCCGCTGTTGCCCTGTCGCCACTGGCTGTGGTCCGGCTCTACCAGGGTGAGCGCCCAGCGTCGGCCCGAGGGCGACTGGCGATCACTGCCAGCCTCATCCTGGCCCTGGCGGCCCTTACGTGGTGCACCTGGACCGGCCTCTGGCCGCTGTGATCCCGGCCGACCCAATAGCCGATAGCTCTTCTGAACTACAGGACCGGGCGTTTTCATCTCGCTGATTGTTGATCGTGCTTGTGGTCATCTGCGTCCGGCCCTACTGACCGTCCTGTGCCTCGATCAGGTTGAGGTCGCGGACGCAGAAGCCGTGGTGCTCGAAGGTCTCGTTGAGCACCGTGCCGAGGCACTGCCGCACCGAGCGTCCCCGGGCGTACGGCGGCCAGACATCGTCGTCGGGCACCGGCGCTCGGGCTGCGAGTTGCCCAGCGGTGACCTCGTCGAGCCAGGCCTCGAGTTCGGCGGCCTGTGCGTCACGCACGCTCACGATCTCGTCGAGGGTCGGATCGAGCGAGAGGTCAAGTCCGTGCGCTCCACGGTAGGGCTCGACGGTCGTCCCTATGCCCATCGGCGTGAACAGCTCCGTCGAGCCCAGGCAGCAGCGGCGAAACCACGAGTCGTGGACGAAGACCAGGTGGCGCATCGTCTGCACCGCCGACCACTCGCCGTTCACGCTGCGGCGCTCGATGCCGGGCGTACGGCGGATTCGCTCGATCGTGGCGGCCCAGCCGGCATGGAGCTGACGCGATGCCTCGCGCAGATCGGCAGCGTCCTCGGAGCGGATCAGCACCCGCACCGGATGCCGCCGGTCGAGCTCCGCCTCGACGTACTCGGTGACCTCGACACCGTTCACCACAAGGTTGGTGATGAACCCGTCGATCACGGCATCCTGCATGACGACGCCGATCAGGCGTGCCCCGGTCAGATCGCACTCGCGAAACTCAGCCCCGTGCAGATCCTCGTCTACATACCGTCTCATGCTCCGCATACTAGGTCCGAGCACCGACAAGCCAGCCTCCCGGTTTGATTTGGCCTCTTCCAGCCCTCGCAAGATCGGCAACATCGTCAAAGCCGCAGTCGTTCTCACCCATTTCGCCGATCCAAGCGATGTCCTCAGCGTCCTCTGACGCCCGCACAGCGATCCGAGCCGGACGACAGAGCGAAGTCCCATAGCCGAGGGGCAGTGCAGGCACACGTGCGCCTCGTGCGCGACCCTTGCGAGCGCCACTCCCCCCATCACGGCGGCGCCGGTAGGGCCTGGCCGGTAGGCCGGGCGGACACGCATGCCCAGACCCACCAGCATGCCAAATCAAAACTAAGCGAACAGGTTTCCGCCAGGATCAACTGCCAGCGAAACGCCGGGCTAACTGCCGGTCGTTCCTCCTGGCTTGGTCCCGAATTGACCCGCAGGATGGAACTGCCAACAAGGTGGACGAACTGGAGGAGGTGCGTCAGGATGAAGATTCGTAAGGTGACTGTTTCGAAGGTTTTCACGAACCCGCGCTGAATTCTCCTGCGAAACAAGCCGTTCTGTCATAAGTAGCGGCTGTTCGCGGCTCGTGGCCCTCGTCCGCCCTGCGGGCGGGGGCCACTGCTCCACGTTTCGTGGGTGAGCGCCATGCGCGTCGGGACCGGTTGTCTCAGTGAATCAGCGCCCGAATGATCTACAGTAAGGAAAGAACTATGTCGAACCTGTCCGCAAGCGTCCCCTCGTTCCCTCGGATAAAGCCGATCTTCGATTTGCTGTATCTGAATGACAGGGTGCGGTTGGGTTCCGGACCCGCGTATGCCAGCGAAATCGAGGACCCGGACGGCCGTTACGGCAAGTTGGTGCGCCTGCTCGATGGTTCTCGCAGCATCGATGACCTCGCTCGTGATCTGGCGGACGTTCTCTCGCGGGAAGAGTTGGACGAGGCTCTCGGCTTGTTGTTCGCTGAGGGTTTCCTGGAAGACGCCCGGGAGGAGCCACCCAAATCTCTGTCGTCCGATGAGCTCGAGAGATACCGACCCAACATCAACTTCTTTCGCACTCTGGTTCTGCCTGGAGCGAGTTGCTTCGCGCCGCAGGCATTGCTGAAGGACACCCGAGTCGCTCTCTTCGGGCTCGGCGGTATCGGCTCCAATGTTTGCATGGCACTGGCCGAACTGGGCGTCGGGCACATCACTGCTGTCGACTTCGACCGGGTCGAACTGAGCAACCTCAACCGCCAGGTGCTCTACTCGACCCCGGCGGTCGGTCAGCCCAAGGCCAAGGTGGCCGAGGCCCGGATGGCGGAGTTCAACCCCGAGGTCGACTTCGTGGCCGAGCAGACCCAGATCTCCTCGGTGCAAGACGTCGAGGAGTTCCTGGCGCGGGCACAACCCGATCACGTGTTCTGTCTGGCCGACCGGCCCAACGGCTTCATTGATTTCTGGATCAATGAAGTTTGTGTCCGGCGCGGGGTAGCGTACTCAGCAGCGAGCATCAGCTCCCGGGTCGGGACGCTATTCAGCGTGGATCCGGGTGCCGGTCCCTGCTATCAATGCCGGGTCGATGGAGAGGCTGCCGAGCACCCGGACTTGGCCGAGACGTTGGAGTACGTCCGCCGCAATGAGGTCAACGCCAGTAACGGTGCGCTCGGGCCGGCCTGCATGTTCATGGCGTACTTCCTTGCCTACGAGTTGCTCCGTCAACGGATTTCAGGGATGGGTCCGATGCTGGCAGTCGACCGAGTTCTCGAGATCGACTTCGTCACGTTCGAGCAGTCCTGGCATACTTCCCGCCGTCGGCCTGGCTGCCCGGTCTGCGGTGTCGATCGTGCAGGTTCGGCGGCCGCTGATCAGGAAGCCCTCTCCAGTGAAACGATGAACTGAGTTATCCAATGTCGTCAGAACCGATCAAGCCCGACTCGAAGTCAGCCAGCAGTGATCATCCGCTTCGCCGAAACCGGCCGTTCCAGGCCGTCTTCATTTCGCAGACGTGCACCGATTTTTCCGAACAGTTCATCATCGTCGCGATCACGTGGGCTGCACTGCACGAGTTCGGCGCGGCCCGGCTCGGACTGGTGCTGGCGACCTGGGCGATCCCGAGAGGTGGCCTGCTGCTGTTCGGCGGCGTCCTGGTGGATCGCTGGGACCGGCGCCGGCTTGCGATCGGGGTCGGCCTCGCATTGGCCGCACTTAGCCTCGTCGCAGCAGCGGTCACCCAGAGCGGCAACATCTTGGCCTGGCTCGGGGTGGCTGCGGTACTCGGTGTCTTGGACGCGGTGCGACTCCCGGTGGCGGCCGGCATCATCCCTCGGATCGTCGGCAGCAACCAGATCATCGATGCCAACCGCTGGAGCAGCCTGCGCGAATGGGCGGCGCTGGCAGGTGGTCCGGCCCTCGGTGGCGTTCTCGTCGCCGTCCTGGGCACGGGCGGTGCGCTGCTCCTAGCGGCGGTTCTGTACCTGGTCAGCTCCCTGGTGATGTGGGTTGTACCGCCGCTGCCGAAACTGTTGGAGGAGCAGCCCGGGCGGCTCTTGAGCGACCTGGGCGAGGGTGTGAGATACGTGTTCCGGCATCCGCGCCTGCGGATCCTGCTGCCGACTTTCGCCGTCACGAACCTGTTCGTGCTAGGCCTGCTCGGGGTTGCCATCCCGGTGATGGCCAGCAACGTCCTGGACGCCGGTCCGCAGGGTCTCGGACTGCTCGGGGCTTCATTCGGGACCGGGATGGTGATCGGCACCCTGGGTTGCAACCGACTCCCGGTCAGTTGGCAGAGTTCGCAGGTACACATCTTCCTGTTGTTTGCGCTCAGTGACGTTTTCCTCGCCGCAGTGGGTTTGGCGCCAAACCTCGTGCTCGCCTGCACGGCTTTCGGCGTGAGCGGGATCCTCGCTGGCCCAGCCTCCACCTATTACCGGGCGCTGCTGCAGTCAATACCACCGGATGCCTACATCGGGCGGGTCAACAGCATTGGTCGGGCCGCGTCCTTCGGTCTGGAACCGGTGTCCACCGCTCTGACCGGGATGGCGACTTCACGGGTGTCCGCCGTTGTCGTGCTGCTGCTGGGTGGTGGAGCGGCAGCGATCTCCGACGTCGTGGGCGCCGTCCTGAGCCGAGGTGATGATGTCCCGGACCGGGCGTCCGACCGCAGCCTCGAGGAAAAACTGACTGAGGAGCGCCATGCTTGATCGTTCCGCCGATCTGGACGCCGAGCAGGCCCGTTGGCTATTGCATGCAGAGCCGCTGGCGGATCTGCGGCAGAGCCTTATTGCAGAGTTCCGGGCTCACGAGAGTCCCGAAGACGCGATCTTTGGTCATTTCCGTCTGTCCGGTCGGGAGGTGCGTGTCGTCGTTCCCAGCGGAGCCTCCTATCCGGTCGTGCTCGAGGACGCGGCCGGCCTAGCTGGCTCGGTCACGACGCTTCTCGACCTTGCCACAGAATCGCGTTCGGAACCCCAGTTCCTGGTCGGGACGATGTGGCTGGATCCCGAGGGTCGATACCTCATGTACACGGTCGACGTGGATGGCAGCGACCGCTACGAGGTCCGGCTGCGTGATCTCAGCAAAGGAGTGACCAGGACCCTGGCCACCTCGGCGGGGGCCGCAGTCGCCTGGGACGGGGTGGCCGAGCGTGTGGTCTACCTGGAACTCGACGAGGATGGCCGCCCGATGCGAATCCGGTCGGTTGCCGTGGACGGCACCGATATGGCGCTCGTGCACCAGGGCACCTACGACGATGGATTCGTCGACGTCGTCACGGCAGGTGACGGTATCTCCGTGCTCGCCTCCGATGAACGGCACGATCGGCGGAGCGTATTCTTGCTCGATCTGGGTGGCAGCATGCGGACCCTCTGGCAGGCTTCCGAAGGAGAGTTCGCTTTCGCCGATTGCGTCGGCAGCCAGGTGTTCCTCCTGCTGTTCCGCGAAGACGGTTCAGCAAGTCGGTTGCTGGTCACCGACCGACGGGCGCTGGTCGGGGAGTCTCCTCCACAATGGTGCACCCTGGCCGAGTCGCCGACCGGTCGGCACTGGGAGGAGTTCGCGGCCCGCGACGGGTGGGTACTGATTGCGGAGCGGACGCTGTCCGGTCACCGGCTGGTTCGGATTGATACTGGGAGCGGCCTTCGAGACGAGGTGAATCCGGTCGGCTTGCCGGTCGGTAGCTGGTCGCCCGCGCTGGTGCCCGGGTTCTGTGTCGAAGTGCCGTCGGTACACGTGGTGCTGCGCTGTTGGCAGGTGCCAGATATGACATTCCGAGTTAAGAGGACCGATGCCCGCCCGGTCGAGTCGGCGCGACTCGCCGAGACCGGCGCTTTCGCGGTCCTGGATGTCGTCAATCGAATCGTGACGTCGTCCGACGGTACCGACGTCCCGCTGACCGTGCTGCGTCCTCCCGGCGCTACAGGCCCGCTGCCGACTGTCCTCTACGCCTACGGTGCTTACGGAATCCCGGTGGATCCGGCGTTTTCGCCATTCCGGCTCTCGCTCGCCGCCCGTGGCATCGCCTTTGCCATTGCTCACGTGCGCGGCGGTGGGGATCTGGGGCCGGCCTGGCACGCGGCGGGCCGCGGTCTGGGCAAACGACACGCTGTCGAGGACTATCTCGCCTGTGCCCGGTATCTGAGCGACCGGAAGTTGACCACGCCGGGCGGACTGGTCGCCCGGGCGCGCAGCGCGGGTGGAGCGATCGTCGGTGCGGCTGTCAACGCGGCCCCGGAGATTTTTGCGGCAGCTGTTCTCGAAGCCCCGTTCGTCGACTGCTTGCGCACCCTTAGTGACCCGGGGGCGGCACTGACCGTTCTGGAATGGCAGGAGTGGGGCAATCCACTGGCCAACCAGGAAGATCGCGACGGGGTGGCCGCGCTGTCCCCGGTTGACAACGTCCGGCCTGCGGGTTACCCGGTGATACTCGTTACCACTGGGAGGACGGACGCTCGCGTGCTCCCCCGTGAGGCGCTGCGGTACGTCCGTGCCGTCCGGGCCGCGACTACTGCTGGTCGTCCGGCGCTGCTCAAGGTCTACGAAGCCGGTCACCTCGGTCATTCCGACGTCGAAGAGGACGCCGCGGACGAGGCCGATGTGCTGGCATTCATCATCGATGAGGTCGCTCGCGCCGCCAGTAGGCGGACGGCCGGAGGGATTGACTATGACCGCCGCTGAGCGCACCGGGGATGTCCGCCTACTTGCTGTCGGAGACGTGTTCTTCGACCGGGTGGATCCGGACGCAGGCTTTGAGACGGACGTTGATCTCGAACCCCTGACCGAACTGCTAGCCACGGGTGACGTCGTCTTCGGAAACTGCGAGGGGGCATACACGGCGGCCGCGGACCGGTCCCCACACGCCCGTGGGCCGCAGGTGGCTCCTCCGGCGAACGCTTCGCTTGTCGGGCGGCTCGGCTTCGACGTGATGTCCCTAGCCAACAATCATGTACTGGACGGCGGCTACGCGGGCCTGCAACAGACCCAGGAGTTGCTGGGCAAGGAGGATGTTCGCACGGTCGGGGCGGGATCCGACCTGGGTGCGGCCCTGGCCCCGGTCGTCGTCGAGCATCGTGGGGTCTCCGTAGCGATCCTCGCGGTAAGCGCTGTTTTCCCGGTGGGGTACGAGGCGCGGGTGGACATCCCCGGGTTGGCACCGCTCCGGGCGCACACCGCCTACCTCAACCCGGATCCCGGAAATTGGGATCCCGGTGCCCCGCCCCAGACCGTCACCTTCATCGACGACTCCGATTCTGGTGCGGTCGAGAACGCGGTGCGCGATGCTCGCGAACTTGCCGACATCGTTGTCGTCAGCATTCATTGGGGAACGGTTCGCGAGCCGCGGATCCTGACCGACTACGAGCCACAGGCTGCGCAGCTGCTGGCGGACGCAGGCGCCGATCTGGTCTGGGGTCATCACCAGCACACGCTGCGCGGCGCCGGTACCGCTGGAGACGCTCTGATCTTCTACGGTCTCGGTCACCTGGCTTGCGATCTGCCGCATCTGGCTCGGGACCTGCGGCGAGAGACGCAGGACATTCCGTTCGACGACGAGTCCGCCTGCCATGGTCTGCTCGGAGAGCACGGTATTTACCCACGAGCCGGGTACCCCTTACTGCCGTTCGAGTCCAGCGCTCGCCGCACTGCGGTGGCGCGATGCGACGTCGGTCCGGCCGGCTCGACGGTCAGCGGTCTCTACCCGTGCCGAATCGAGCCCTCGGGTGCGGTCGTCCCGTTGCGCGTCGACGACCCACGATGCGCGGAGGACCTTAGTGAGTTCGAGGCTGCCCTCCAGCATGTCCCTTCCCCGGTTCAGATCTGTCCGGAACCTGACGCCGGTCTCGTCTTCTGGAGGTTCGTCAGGTGACCGGTCCCGAGTCGATCGGTCAGACTAGGGGCGTGACGCATAGCCGTGACGGGTCCGCTGTGGCCAAACAGGTTGTGAATTCTTCGCGCTACCTAAGATGCCCTGTGCGGGTCCGGTGCGGCGGGGAGTAGTGCAGCACGCGATCTGATGACTCGGGACTTACCGACAGTTACTGTGTGTTCACTTGTGGTGCTGGGTGCCCGTGACTGCACCACGTCCGAGGCCATGGCAGAGGTAAAAACGATAAGCAACCCTGGTCAAGATCATTAAACTCCGTCAGGCGACGCTAGGATCGGGGACCGCGTGCCATCCAGCGACCACCTCCGATGCCGGTCGTAGTCGGGCTCGCAGTTCCCGACCCCTCCGACGACTCCTGCCGCGGAGAGCCTGCGCGACTGCGATGGAACCCATCCATGATCAACCGGTGATCAGCCATCGATGACCCTGGCGCGACTGTGCCGTCAGCAACAGCTCCAAGGCGCCCCACCCGCTCGAGCATCAGATTAGAAATCCAAACGGAAAATTGGTACATTACGTCCGCCTTGATGGTGGGCCGACGGTCCTCTTCAGGACGCTTGCGCTGTCCGCCCAGCTGAGAGTCTCCAACCGAGAGAGAGTCTGTCGTACATGTTGGACCACTCGGCCCGTCTGCAAGGCAGCCTGTCTTGAGACTTCTGAGATTCGGGAAGCCCACGTCGCAAACCTTCGGAGGACTGCTTCGCTCCCACCGTCTGGCAAGTCGACTGACGCAGGAGGAACTGGCCCAAGCTGCTGAGCTGAGCACTCGTTCCATACGAGATCTCGAACGAGGCCGGGTGCTGCGCCCACGACCCAGCTCCGTCCGCCGACTCGGTAATGCGCTCAGGTTGAATGGCGCCGCACGGGATCATTTCGAAGCGCTGGCCGGTGAGGTGTACTGGCACCAACGGAACCAGGCCCACACAGATCAGGAAAACTCTACTACAGCAAACAATTAGCCTGTTCGGAGGCAAGCGGCGACGATACGCGGCGCGCACGACAACGAAACGCTTCTGACCATGCAGAGCGCGTGTGCTACGCCAAAGCGGGCCAACCGCGGCGAGCAGTCGGCCTGTACCAGGAGCCCCTGACCTGAGGATGCTTTCTGACCGCGGGATTTCGGCTTCTTCTTGTCGTGGCTGGCAGCCGCTCAAGCCCTGACCGGAGACCCCAAACGCGCGTCAAGGAATTCGCAGGGTGAACTGAACGATTCCGCGCCTGGATCCCTGACATGACGACAACCCCGCAGCTCAATGCACACCCTCGCTACGTTCACCCGGGCCGGACACCAACGTGTCCTGGTGATGATCCGGGGGCCGCGCGATGCCCTTGGGAAAACTTCACTTGCCGACCTATCAAGCTATCTGAGAATCAGGTCATACCAGACAACATTGCCGACGGCACATATGGACGTACCGCTTACGCAAAACGTCCCAGGACGCCACCACCGCCACATCGCACGGACGTCACCGAGCTCAGGCGATCAACAACTTCGTTAGACGACGTCGATGCCCAGGCGGTGTGCCAGCGTCCTCAGCTCACGGGAGACCGCTCGGCGCTTGGCCCGGTAGACCATCGCCCGCACGGCGTCACGCGCCTTCGTGTTGACCGCGAACGGCGTCGGTGCCACCCGCTCGGCATTCAGGTACGCCGCCAGCGCCGCCTGATCATTGCGGCCGGAATGCGCCAGCGCCCGGCCGTACGCCAGCCAATACGCCTGCTGACGGTCGACCGTCTTCAACGCGGTAGGCCGAAAGGCCTGAGCCAGCTCGATCGCCTTGCCATACTCGGCCATCTCCACCGCGACGTTCATCTGCCACAACCGAACGTTCGTCGGCCCGAAACCGAGCACGTTGAAGCCAACACCGTTCTCCGGATCACCGAGACTTTCAGCCTCAGCCTCCGCTGCGACCAGATGATCACGACTGTCGTCCGCGCGTCCCTCAACGGCCGACCACATCGATGCCGACAGGTGGAGCTGACCCAGCATCTGCCGCACCTGTGGATCCGCGGCCTTCGCCTGTCGGCACGGCTTCCCCGCCTACTGCCCGGCCCCTCGTCGTCACCACCATCGCACATCCAGGCCCGCCGACCAGAAAAGGCACCGCGTCGCGTGCATCCCAGACGTCGTCGACAACGAGCAGCATCCGCCGACCTCGCAGCGACGCGGACAATCGGCTGGACATATATTCCACGCTGGCGTCAGAACCAGCGTCACCCCCAACGCTCGCCAACCAGCCGGCTAGTTCGGAGCTGACTCGGCCTGGGCGCCCCAGTCGCGCCCAGAGTACGCCGTGGGGGAAGGCACGGGCGACCTCGGGGTCGTGGACGAGCTTGGCGGCGAGCGTCGTCTTGCCGACACCAGGCCAACCTCGGACCGCCGTGATCGCCTGCAGGCAGGCATGTCTCGTCGCACCATTGCCCTGGGAGCGAGACGCACCGATGCGCTCGCGCATCCGTTGCATATCGTCGTCGCGACCGATGACCAGATCGGGCGGGGCTGGCGCGGTACCAACCACTCGTGATGTGGATCCAGCCACGGCTGTTTCCATCCTATCGGCATGACTGACCATGAACAGGTTAAACAGCGGGCTCTGAGGCTTGGCGGCCTCAGCGCGGACCTCCATAGCCAGCGCATTGCTGAAGGCGGTGAGCAAAGCTGGCATGTCGACACCTAGATGACCAATTCCAAGGGGTCGCCACGGCGTGGTGAGGTGTTTGAGGGGTGAAGGGTGTCCAGGATCGGCGTTGCTGACCAATCGCCGAACCCGAAGGCCTGGAGATGGACGCCGACCTGGACACCCTCGCGACCGCATTTTATGTGAAGATCGATGACCTGTTGAAGGACTCGCCGCAGCGTGTTCCCTGGCGCCCGGTCATCGGGATCGCCCCGAAGATCACCGATGGTGAACTTCTCACCCTGTCAGAGATGCAGGCTCTGACCCGCCACACCAGCGAGACTCGGTGGCTGCGCTATGCCAACAAGCATCTGCGGCATCTGTTTCCCTATCTGCCGAGCCAGTCCGGCTACAACAAACGCCTGCGCAAGCTGGCCGCCAC
>JANNPJ010000451.1:0-23818 GCA_031400005.1 Kineosporiaceae bacterium
GAATCGTGTCGAAATCCCCCGGCCGAGTCACCATCAGCGCTGCCATAGCATCGACCAGTTTCCACCGACGGGTACACCACCTTCTGTGTCAAGCCTTCACAGTTCATTGACGACGTCCGCGAGCTGGAAGGTTTCTGTCGCGATGTCGTGCGCCGAGCTGCGGCCATGGTGTCGTGACCGGCGTCAGGGGTTGTCGTTGGCACTCCACCTCCGTATCGTTTGGATCCGAATGAAATTGCCGAACCTCAGGAGCGTGAGATGAGCGAGCCCGACTCCGTCCCCCTCGACCAGGTCGATCTGTCGGACCTCGACCGCTTCCGCGACAATGCGGCTTGGGGGCAGTTTGACACCCTGCGCCGCGAAGCCCCTGTGCACTGGAACCCCGAATCCGCGCCGAATAAGGGGTTTTGGTCGGTCACTCGGTACGAGGACATCTGGGCCGTGGACAAGGACACCGAAACCTTCACCTCGGAGAAGTTCGTCAACCTCGAGGAGGTCGACGATGACCTGATGGACACTCGTCGTTCCATGCTGGAGACCGACGGGCCCAGGCACCTGGCGATGCGCCAGCTGATCGCCCGGGAGTTCAGCCCACGCAACCTGATGAAGAACTACGAGGGGTTCCTGCGCGAGCTGACCAAGAAGACGGTCGACGAGGCGCTGAAAGAACCCGAGTTCGACTTCGTGGAGAAGATTAGCGCGGACTTCCCGATCCAGGTGCTGGCCCGCCTGCTCGACGTCCCGCGGGCGGATACCGGGCAGCTCATCGCCTGGGGCAACGAGATGGTGGGCAACACCGACCCCGAGTACACCCAGTACCGACTGGACTCCCCGGAGAGCGAGAAATACAAGCACCTGCCGTTCCGTTCACCGACCACTCAGGACGTCTTCAACTACGGCCGGGCGCTGCGTGACAGTCGCAAGGGCGGGGACGGCACCGACCTGGTCAGCCAGCTTGCCAACAAGCTGCCAGTGGATGGAATCCCGCTCTCCGACCGGGATTTCGACAACTACTTTCTGCTGCTGGTGATCGCCGGAAACGAGACGACACGGCATGCAATCAGCAACGCCATGCTCGGCCTGCTCGACCAGCCCGACCAGTTGGCGCGCCTGCAGCGGGACCCCACGCTGATTCCCGGAAGCCTGGAGGAACTGCTGCGCTGGGCCTGCCCGGTCTACCACTTCCGGCGGACGGCGACTCGCGACGTCGAGTTGCAGGGTCAGAAGATCCGCGAGGGCGACAAGGTGGTGATGTGGTTCGCCTCGGGTAATCGAGATGAGAGCCGATTCCCCGACCCCTACACGATCGACGTCACCCGATCCAACGTCGACCACCTCACCTTCGGCAAGGGCAGCCCGCACCTGTGCCTGGGCAACGGCCTGGCTCGATTGGAGGTCCGGCTGATGTTTGAAGAACTGCTGCCGCGGCTGCGGAGCATCGAGCTCGCCGGCGACGTCACTCGGGTGCGGTCCAACTTCGTCAACGGCATCAAGAAGTTTCCGGTCTCGGTCACCCTTGCCGATCCGAAGTGATGGAGGATCCGATGAGCGACGTGCAGGGTTTCTTCTACCCGCGGACGGCCGGTGGCGGATCCGGGATCATCCCGGATCCGCCCTGGTTCTACTCCGGTGACCTGCTCACGGTGGAGTACCGCACCAACCCCGAACGGGTGGCGGAACTCCTTCCGGCTCCACTGGAGCTGGCCCCCGAAGATCCCGGTGCGGTGGCGCTCATCTGGGCGGACTGGCAGTCCTGTGCCAGCAGTCGAGAGGAGCTCCTGGACCCGGTCCGCGCGCAGTACAAGGAGACCTTCGTCGTCGTCCGCTGCAGCTTCGAGGGCCAGGTGTTCTCCCGCTGCGTCTACATCTGGGTGGACAAGGACTTCGCCATCGCGCGCGGCCTCCACCAGGGCTACCCCAAGAAGCTCGGCACGATGTGGCAGACCCGACCCCACCTGTTCCCGCACGCGGCGCCCCAGATCGCGCCGGGCGGCCGCTTTGGTGCAACTCTCGCCGCCGGTGACCGGCGCCTCGCCGAAGCGGTGCTGACTCTGCGGGAGGAGAGCACGGGCAACGGGTTCGTCAACGGCCATCCGATGGCCCACCATCGCGTCTACCCAGGTATCGAGAGTGGGACGCCGGATGCCTTCGCCGAGCTGATCTCCTCGGGAGCGGCCGAGTTTCAGGGTGGTCAGGCCTGGAAAGGGGACGTCGACCTGCGCTTGTTCGAGTCGCCAACCGAGGAACTCAGTCGGCTGGAGGTTGACGAAATCATCAGCGGTTACTACCGCCAGGTCGGGGTGAGATGGGACGGCGGTCAGTCGCTGGCCCGCAAGTCGGTCGACGGCTGGCAGAACTGCGCTGCAAGGGCTTGACCGGGTTAGTGCAGGCTTCATATCGTTCGGATGCGAATGAATCCGGTTTCGCCAAGGATTCCAGGTACAGGGGCGCCGTGTTCTCCGGGTGTCGGGTTTCGGGTAGTGAAGTTCCGGATGTAGAGGAGGGGCACATGAACGCCGCGCCCGAGCGAATCGACAATGTGAGCGCCATCGTGGTCGAAGGTGTTGAGGTCGACACCCGGCACTGGATCAACGGAGCACGGGTCGCTTCGGCGTCGTCCTTTACCGACGTCTCGCCCATCGACGAGACCGTCCTGGGTGACATCGCCGCCGGTGGTGAGCGCGAGGTGGACCTGGCCGTACAGGCGGCTCGGAACGCGTTTCCGGCCTGGGCGGCCCTGCCGGTGGCCGAGCGGTCGGCCATCCTGCGTCGGGTCGCCGACGGCATCGACGCCCGTGCCGAAGAGCTGTCGCGGGTGGAAACTCGGGACAACGGTTCCTTGCTTCGGTCACACCGCCGGGGGGTGATGCCTCGGGTGGGCATGAACTTCCGCTACTTCGCCGACTGGGCCGAGCAGATGCACCACGAGGACCGAGAGATCCGCGGTCATCGTGAGCGGATCACCATGGAGCCCGCCGGGGTGGTGGCCGTGATCACGCCGTGGAACGCGCCGCTGATGCTGGCGACCTGGCGGATCGGTCCCGCCTTGGCAGCGGGCAACACAGTGGTGGTCAAGCCGCCGGAGTGGGCACCGCTGACGGCCTCCCTGTTGGCCGACATCGCCCACGAAGCCGGCCTACCAGCGGGCGTCCTCAACGTCGTCCAGGGCACCGGCGCCGAGGCAGGTGCCCCGCTCACCCGGCACCCGGGAATCAACCGGCTCTCCTTCACCGGCTCTGTCCCGACGGCCGGCGTCATCGCCGCCGCAGCCGCCCCGAACATCGTTCCGCTCTCGTTCGAACTGGGTGGAAAATCGCCGCTGCTCGTCTTCGACGACTGCGACCTCGACCTCGCGGTCAACCTGGCAGTCGAGCAGTTCGACAATGCCGGACAGGTCTGCCTGGGTGCCTTCCGTCTGCTGGTGCAGGAGGGGATCGCTGAGGAGTTCCTGGAGCGGGTCGTCGACCGAGCGTCCGCCCTGGTGCAGGGCGACCCGCGAGACGAGACAGTCGACGTCAGCGCGCTGGTCAGCCGGACCCACTTCGAGCGAGTATCCGGATTCGTCGAGCGTGCGATCGCGGCCGGAGCCAAACCGGTACTGGGTGGTGGACCCAACACCGATCTGGGCGGGCTCTACTTCGCACCGACGATCCTCACCGGCGCCATGCCGGACGCCGAGATCCTCACCGAGGAGGTGTTCGGCCCGGTGCTGACCTTCCAGACCTTCGCCACCGAGGAGGAGGGCATCGCGATGGCGAACAGTACGCGCTTCGGACTGGCCGCGACTCTCGTGACGGGCGACTCGGAGCGGGCCGAACGGGTCAGCGCCCAGCTCTACGCCGGCACCGTGTGGGTCAACTGTTTCTTCGTCCGCGACCTCGGCGCCCCCTTCGGGGGGAACGGAAGGTCGGGTATCGGCCGTGAAGGCGGGGACTGGTCGTTCGACTTCTACAGCGATATCAAGAACACCGTGTTCAGTCCTCACGGGTTCAGTCCTACCGGGTCGAGTTCTGCCGGGTCGAGTAGCAGCGGTTCGAGTGCCAGCGGGTCGAGTAACACTGGGTCGAGTAGCACTGGGTCGAGTAGCAGCGAGAGGACGGACGTCTGATGGGCGACATCGTCGGAGCCGGGCTGATCGCCCACGTTCCCACCATCGTGTTGCCCGAGGAAACGCGGCGTGAGCTCAACAACGGCCAGGACAGCACCCTGGTCCCGGCTCTGCGCGAGTTACGTCGGGACATTTTCGAGACCCTCGACTACGACACGGTCGTCGTCCTGGATTCCCATTGGGCCACCACTGTTGAATTTGTCGTGACGGCCCAGCAGCGCCGTGCCGGGGTCTTCACCTCCGAGGAGTTGCCCCGGGGGATGAGCCAGCGGCCCTACGACTTCGTTGGTGACCCCGATCTGGCTCACCTCATCGCGAGCAAGGGGCCCGAACACGGGACCTGGATCACCGCGATCGAGGACGACCACCTGCCGATCTTTTACGCCACCACCAACGTGTGGGAGTACCTCGGTCAGGGTCTGCCGGACAAGCGCTGGATCAGCATCGGGGTCTGCCAGACCGCCGACACCGAGGACAACCTACGGCTGGGTCGGGCCCTTGGTGATGCCATTGCGCAGTCCGATCGCAAGGTGCTGCTGATCGCGTCCGGGGCCATGTCCCACACCTTCTGGCCGTTACGGCAGCTTCGCGACCATGAGGCCGCCGGAGTGGAGCACATCTTTACCAAGGAGGCTGCGGCTGCCGACCACGAACGCCTCAAGTGGTTCGCCCGCGGCGAGCACGCCCGGGTCCTGGAGACCATGCCGGAGTTTTATCGCTACAAGCCGGAGGCCCGCTTCGGCCACTACCTGATGATGATCGGTGCGTTGGGGGAGGGTGACTGCACCGCCACCGGACGCCAGTACGGAGAGTACGAGAACTCCATCGGCACCGGGCAGGTGCACCTGTGGTTCGACCGTCCCGAGGGTGGGTTTCCACGACCCCGGCGGACGCCGACCGACCCCGAGTACGTCCGTCAAACCCAGGGACCAAACCTCCCGGCCGCCGGCTGAGTACCGACGCGCACTGAATTGCTGAAATGCTGAATCGAACCGAATCTCACTGAGCGAACCGAATCGCACCGAGCGAACTGAATCCCACCGAACTGAATCCCAACCGAACGTGATCCCAACGTGTGGAGAGGTAAGACCTTGCGCGAGACCCGCCGCATCCTGCTTGACGGCAACGTCGTGGACGTCGTCCGGCGTGACCAGACCCTGGTGGCGCACGACGGGCGGGAGATCGGGGTGGCCGACGCGACACACCTGCCTCCGGTGACGCCGTCCAAAATCGTGTGCGTGCACCTCAACTACTCGTCGCGGGTGGCGGAGATGCTGACAACGCTGCCTCCGGCACCGACGTACTTTCACAAGCCGGTCTCAGCGCTGAACGCCCATGACGGAGCCGTCGTGCGTCCGGCCGGCTGCAAGTGGCTCAACTACGAGGGCGAGATCGCCATCGTGATCGGCCGCACGGCCCGCAACATCTCGCCCGCGGAGGCCGGGGACTACATCCGCGGCTACACCATCGGCAACGACTACGGGCTGCATGACTTTCGCGACACCGACTCCGGTTCGATGCTCAGGGTCAAGGGTTCCGACACGCTCTGCCCGCTCGGGCCGGGTCTGGTCGAGGGCTGGGACTTCCGCGACAAGAGCATCCGCACTCTGGTCAACGGTGAGGTGCGCCAGGACGGAAACACCAGCGAGATGGAATGGGACATGCACTACTTGGTGGCCGACATCGCCCGCACGATCACCCTCCAGCCGGGCGACGTCCTGCTCTCGGGCACGCCCGCGATCTCGCGGACGGTTTATCCCGGGGACGTCGTTGAGGTGCAGGTCGAGGGTCTGGGAACGCTGCGCAACCACATCGTCGAGGGACCGACGCCGATCCGCAGCGACGTGGGTGCCCAGCCCACCGAGAGCGAGGAGGTGCTCTCGACCGCCCAGGGGGGCGATTGGGAGTTCCGGGGGATCCGCAAGCCCGACCTGAGCAAGACCCGCTGAGGGCCGAGATGAACGACGACCTCGATTCGGTTGGGGCGGTTGACTGGCCGGTGCGGGCCACGAAACTGGCCCTGCCAGGCGGTATCTTCGTCGACGGCGAGGAGCGGGCGGCGCGCAGCGGCGTGGTGCGACAGGTTCACAGTCCCCGGGACGGGGCGCACCTGGTTGACCTGGCCTGGGCCGACGCCACCGACGCCGACGCGGCGGTCACGGCGGCACGCCAAGCCTTCGACCAGGGACCGTGGCCACGCCTGTCGGCCCGCGAGCGTGGGGAGGTCTTGCTGCGCTTCGCCGACCTCGTGGACCAGCACCGGGACGAGTTGGCGCTGCTGGTCAGTCTCGAGATGGGCAAACCGATCCGGGTGGCGTGGGAGATCGAGCTGCGGGCGCTCGTGCGCTGCCTGCGGTTTTATGGTGGGCTGGCCGACAAGACGATGGGCGAGATTCCTCCGACGGTAGCCGGCGAATTGGCGCTCGTCACGCGGGAACCCGCCGGGGTGGTGGCGGCGGTCGTGCCCTGGAACTTCCCGCTCACGATCGGCGGCTGGAAGTTCGCACCAGCATTGGCGGCCGGTTGCACTGTGGTGCTGAAAACTGCTGAGCAGTCGCCGCTTTCGATGCAGCGAGTGGCCGCATTGGGTCTGCAGGCCGGGCTGCAGCCGGGGGTATTGAATGTGCTGTCCGGTGACGGGGCCGTCGTCGGTCGACGGTTGGGGGAGCACCCGGACGTCGACATCGTGACCTTCACCGGCTCCACGGCCGTGGGCCGGCACTTCCTGCGCTACGCAGCCGACAGCAACCTCAAGCGCGTCCACCTCGAGCTGGGGGGCAAGTCGCCCAACGTGGTGTTCGCCGACGCCGACCTGGACACGGCGGTGCGCACAGCAGCCTGGGCGATCTTCTTCAACGCCGGTGAAATGTGCACTGCTGGATCACGTCTCGTGGTGCATCGCGACGTCGCCGAGGAGGTCACCGAGCGGGTGGTGGCAGCCGCCGCCAACTGGCAACCGGACGACCCGTTGCTGCCCGACACCGTGATGGGGCCGCTCGTCGATGGACGCAGCCTCGAGCGGGTGCTTGCCCAGCTACGGATCGCTGTCGACCAGGGAGCCAGCATCCGGGTCGGTGGCGAGCAGACCCGATCGACGAGTGGCGGGCCCTACTTGGAGCCCACCGTGGTGACCGGGGCCGACCGGGAGAACGTCGTCGTCCGCCAGGAGCTGTTCGCCCCGGTGCTGGCGGTACAGACGTTCGCCGACGAGGCCGAGGCGCTGGACATTGCCCACGACACCGAGTACGGCCTGGCAGCAGCCGTATGGACCAAGGATCTCGGTCGTGCGCATCGCTTTTCCCGAGCCTTGCGGGCGGGCACCGTGTGGGTGAACTGCTACGAGGAGGGCGACATGAGCGTTCCTTTCGGTGGTGTCAAGCTCTCCGGCAACGGTCGGGACAAGTCCCGTCATGCCCTCGACGAGTACACCGACCTGAAGACGACGTGGATCGCTCATGGGTGAGCGCCGCCGTCCGTCCGGGGCGTCCGTGCGCGGCGCGCCGGGGAATCGGCCACTGGTCCTGATCCCGGCGCGATTCTCTGCACAGGCCACCGCGCTGCGCTACCGCGCCGAGGTGGTGGCGGCCAAACTGGTGCAGGCGGTGTATGACGCGGGGGCCGAACCACTGGTGATCCACCCCGAGGTGCCGCCGGGGCTGGGACCGGACGAACTTGATCAACTGGTCCGGTCGCGGGTGTGGATGGCCGACGGCGTGCTGTTGCCCGGTGGGGGAGATCTGGCGGCGCACTGGGCGGGGCAGGACAGTCACCAGAGCCAGTACGACGTCGACGAGACTCAGGACGCCTTCGATCTGGCGCTGGCTCGGGTGGCGATTGAGGACGGTATCCCGTTGCTGGCAATCTGTCGGGGTGCCCAGGTGGTCAACGTTGCCCGTGGCGGCACGCTGGTCCAGGATCTCGCCGAGTTGCTCGGACTCGATCACCGTCATCGGGTCCACGAGATCCAGATCCTGGCGGACTCGCCGCTGCGCGAGGTCGTGCCGGTCGTGTCAGGGGACCGGATGACGATCTCGTGCTACCACCACCAAGGGCTGGGTCGGCTGGGCACGTCGTTGCGCGCCTCGGCCTACGCCGAGGACGGGACGATCGAGGCGGTGACTCTGGACGACCACGACGGCTGGTACCTCGGCGTGCAGTGGCATCCCGAGGACACCGCCGCCACCGACCCGCAACAGGCAAGAGTGTTCGAGGCCTTCGTGGAGGCACTGGGCACGCCAGCAGCACCATCGGTTCGACCCGGTTTGCCACCAGCGGCCAACACTGTGGCCAACACACTGAGGAGTCACCATGGTTAACGTGGATCCGGTCGCGATGCAGGCGGCCGAGGCCGATCTGGTCAGCGAGAACATTGACGTCGTTCGGATCGGCTACAGCGATCTGATCGGTGCCGAGCGCGGACGCGACATCCTGACCCGTCATTTCGCCCGCACGGTGGGCGACGGGGTGGCCTTTTGCCGCTCGGTGTACGGCACCTCGCCGATGGGTGACGTCGTCGACATCGCGGGCGGTCTGTCCGCAGGGCTGCCCGACATGCTGGCCTTACCCGACGTGGCCACGAAGCAGAACCTTCCGTGGGAACCCGGCGTGGCCCACATGATCGCCGACGTCTTCAACCCCGACGGCTCGCCCTCCGAGGAAAGTCCCCGCAACGTTTTGCGCCGGGTCCTCGGACGTTTCGCCGAGCTGGGTATGCAGCCGATCGTCGGTCCAGAGCTGGAGTTCTACCTCCTTGAGACCTGCGAGACAGCCGCGACCGGCTGGAAAAGGTACGGCGAGGGCACCGGCAATGTCTACACCTCCGGGTTCAAAGGCGATCCGGAGAACTTTCTGATCAAATCGCTGCGGCAGTTGTCGGCATACGGCCTGGACGTCGTCGCCGCCAACCACGAATTCTCCTCTGGACAGTTCGAGATCAACCTCTGGCACTCCGAGGCTTTGGACGCGGCGGATCGGGCCTTCCGGTTCAAGACCGCAGTGCAGGAACTGGCCCGGCTGGACGGCAAGACCGCCAC
Source organism: Kineosporiaceae bacterium (assembly GCA_031400005.1). Taxonomy (GTDB): domain Bacteria; phylum Actinomycetota; class Actinomycetes; order Actinomycetales; family Kineosporiaceae; genus JANNPJ01. The sequence continues at coordinate 9,142 of JANNPJ010000451.1, forward strand.
CTTCATGGCGAAGCCGTTCAACGATGAGGGCGGCTCCGGCTTCCACCTCCACTTCTCCACCCTCGGCCAGGACGGGGCTCCGCTCTTTGACGATCCGACCGGCGAGGACGGGCTCTCCGACATCGCCCGGCACGCGGTCGCTGGGGTCCTCGCGCACGCGCCGGCGCTGGCGGCGCTGCTCAACCCGACGATCAACTCCTACAAGCGGTTCGGTCCCGACACGCTCGCTCCCTGGCTCATCGACTGGGGCCTGGACAACCGCAGTGCGATGATCCGGATCCCGCCCGAACGCGGTCGTGCGTCCCGGATGGAGTTGCGCCTCGGAGACGCATCGGCCAACCCGTACCTGGCGGTGGCCGCCTTCCTTGCGGTGGCCTACCTCGGTATCCGGGACAAGCTGACGGCCCCGGCCAAGCTGGAAGGTTACGGCTACGACACCAGCAGGGCCGAGCAGTTGCCGACGGACCTGTGCGCCGCGCTCGACGCGCTGCAGGCCGACGAAGAGCTCCAGGAACTGCTGGGGCCCTCGTTCGTCAAGGCCTTCGTGGCGTACAAGCGCGACGAATTGAATCGCTTTACCCGTTGGGTGACCGACTGGGAGTTCCGCGAGTACAGCTACCACCTCTGACCCGGGCTGAGCGGCAGAGCGGATCCGCGCATTCGGTGCGAACCCGCCCGATATGCACCTTCTCGAAAAGGGTGGTTCGGCGTACTCTGTGATCCACGGGCCCCGCCCGCGAAGTGTCGCCTCAATGTGGAGGTGCGTGGTGGACGGCATGGCGACCGGTCCCGCGTTCGGCGGTGAATTTGTCCTGTTCCTGGCGACGCGACAACTGGTCGTCTACCTCGCCTGGCTCGTGGCTGCGGGTCTCGCCGGAGCAGGGGCATGTTGGTGTTGTGGGTACGGAGCGCAGGCGGCCTGGAGCAAAGCGGAGGCCGCGCGTCAGGTCTGGCGCGAAGCTCGCGGAAAAGGGAGCCCTGCCGGGGACGTCATTTCCGTTGAAGCGGAGCGAGGTATCCAGGAGATCGAGCAGTATCTCGAGGAACACTCGGTCATCCTGCCCCGGGTCGAGGACGAGGGCCACGATTGACGCGGGAACGGCATCCGGTTGCGCGAAATCCAGTTGAACCGTGTCCGCGTAAACCGCTGGTTGAATACGTGTGAGTTTCAGGACGTGGCAATCTGCCGGAATCGAAACCCGGCAATGATGAGGCCCCTTTCGACTGTGCATCCTGACCATCGCGAGTTCGCCGTTGTCAGCAAGGCCCGGTTGCAGCAGGGCACAGGTCTGGCCGATGCGGGCCGAAGGTCCCTACCCGAGGGGCGCTCCAGGGTTCACGCTGAACGTATGGACAGACCCGTGGAACAGACAGCGGCACAGTTGCGTGACAACGACTCCTGGGCACTGCTCCGGGGAGTCGAGGTAGGCCGACTTGCCGTCGTGATTGACGGAGACCCCGAGATCTTCCCGGTGAATTACCTTGTCGATCACGGCAGCATCGTGTTCCGAACGGCCGACGGAACCAAACTGGCTGCGGCGCTTGCGGAGGGGACCGTAGCCTTTGAATCCGATGGGTTCGACTCCGCCAAGAATGTGGCGTGGAGTGTCGTCGTCAAGGGTGCGGCCAGCGAGATCCGCGACCTTGAGGAAAAGATCTACGCCTCGTTGCTGCCGCTGGCTCCATGGCATGGCGCGCCGAAGCATCGGTTCGTCCGAATCGTGCCTAGCCAGATCAGTGGGCGCCAGTTTCCGGTCGTCGACCGCTCGGTCTGGCAAAACCCCTACACGCTGAGGCATCAATCGGCATTTGAGTGACGCGAGCGCCTGGAGTTTGGTGACGACGTGCTGGCGCAGGGATGCCAGGCCGGTTCGGCGTCATGATTCAGAGCCCGTATGGCTCCGGTCAGGTGGTTAATCTTCTCTTTGGGGGCGGGCTTTGGCCCAGATGCCATCCTCGGTGAGGTACGTCTGGAGGGTCAGACCCGCCTGCGTCAGAGCGGCCTCGAATTCCTCGGTCGACAGCGGCCGGGAATGGAAGGTGTGTGTCCATCGGGCATCCGGGAAGATGTTCTCGACGTGGACCGACCGCACTCCCGGCGCCGCCGGCTCCGACGACAGGACGTTGACCAGGCCCTCGCCGTTGGCGCGGGTTCGGGGCACGTTTTCGTGCCAGTCCGAGCCCTCCCGCTGCAGCAGCACGCAGCCGTCGTCGCGGACGTGCCGTCGGCAGGTGTCGAGCAGTGCCTGTCGCTCCGCCGGGTCGGGCGCATGGACCAGGAACGATGCCAGTAGCACGACGTCAAACTGCTCCTCGAGGTCAAGCGTTTGGATCGGGCTGCACACGGTTCGCGCGCCGCGCACTCGCTGGAGCATCTCTGCTGATTCATCGACGCACGTCAGGTCGAAGCCCCGGGCGATCAACGGGTGCGTCATCCGGCCGGCGCCGGAGCCTAATTCGAGGATTCGGGCACCCGCCGGTACGCCACGGGCGATAACCTCCGGCTCATCGCCGATCGGCAGCCGGGCGTACAACTCGACGGCGCAGCCGTCCGGTGCGAAGGTTCCCGGACCGGTTCCTTGATACCCATGGCGCTGAATTTCTTCCATGGCCTCACCAACGGCTCTGGGACGATTGCCGTTCCGGCACCGCGTCCGCTCGCGAAGCACTCGTCGTCCACGTGGTCGGATCCGACGACGTCGCCCTGAGCCAGTCGAGTTGCCCGCGAGCGAAAAAGTAGATCATGTCTCCAGGGCGCGCCGGGCTGCCACGTGCCGACCCGTGAAGCGGGCCGCTTGACTCAGCGTTGAACGGCTTCCGCAGCGCGGTTGACCAGATCGTGGTCCGTGCTGTGGAAGACGACGACCCAGGTGCCGCCGTAGAGCCCGATGCTTTCATAGATCCCAGTTTTCGTGTCCAGGCTTTGGCTGCGGTTGCCTTCGAGCCAAGCCAGGGCTTGCGGTTCCGTCGGGTAAATCCGGAATTCGACCAATGCCCCTTCGTAGTTGCACTCTCCGGCGGAACTGCTGCTGCCGGGGTTCTGGGCTGGACGGAAGGTGCTTGAGCAGCCCATGTGCTCGGCCATCGCCTGAACCGTTGTGTAGCTCATGACCTTGCCATTGTCACCCGTTGGACCGAATTCCGAAGGGCGAGCGAAGAGCCAGAAGCTGCCGATGGCTACGGCTGCGGCCACGAGAGTCACAATCTTCGGCGATTTTTCCGAGATCTTGATCGCCTCTCCGAGTGACGCGCCCGGTGCACGGCGAATCGAAGCCGACGAACCGACAAGGGGAGCGGCTGTGGGCCGTCGCCGCCGGCGAGCGCTGGGCCTACCTCGCCGCTGAACGTAGTCGCGGCCTAGGATGCGCTGGTGACTGTGCCGCCGCCGACCCGACTGCATCGGGGAGCTCGCCTCGAGGACGCGCTGTTGGGGCGGGTGGCCGGTGTGCTGCGACGCTTCGGGTGGCGTCCGCACGCGGTGCCGTACACGGGATACGGTTCCGCGCCGGCCGGCGGCCAGAGCGAGGGCTGGGTGCGGGTGCTCTTTCGGGTAAAGCTCGGTCCGTCGCGGATACCTGTCGAGGCCAGTGATGGGGCGCGCTGGTGGCGGAAGTTCTTCACCGTCGGCGTGGCCGATGTGGCGGTATCGGTGCAGGTCGGCAGCCGAACCCACGAAGTCAGGAGCGGTCGCGGCGGGTATGTCGACGTGACGCTTCCCAGTGATATGACCCCCGGCTGGCACGAGGTGTCGGTCCTCGTAGCCGGCCGGTCGCCGGCACAGGAGTCCCTCAGGGTGGTCGGACCGGACGAGCGGTGTGGCCTGATCAGCGATATCGACGACACCGTGATGATCACTGCCTTGCCGCGGCCGCTGTTGGCGTTCTGGAACACCTTCGTGGTCAAGGAAACTCAACGCCGGCCGGTGCCGGGGATGGCCACGCTGTATCACCGGATCCAGCAAGAGGAACCGGACGCCCTGGTCGTCTACCTGTCGACCGGCGCATGGAACGTCGCCGGGGCGATCTCCCGTTTTCTCGATCGTCACGGCTATCCGCGCGGCCCGATGCTGATGACCGACTGGGGGCCGACGGCCGACGGGTGGTTCCGCTCCGGACAGGCGCACAAGCATCGGGAGTTGCGCCGCCTCGTGCGCGACTTTCCCCACTTGCGTTGGGTGCTCGTGGGTGATGACGGTCAGCACGACCCGCAGCTGTACGAGGAACTCGCCGACGAAGTACCCGAGGCATTGCGCATGGTGTTGATCCGGGAGCTCTCGGCGGTGGAACAGGTGCTCACGCACGGCACGCCGGTTCCACCCGAGAGCCAGGCCCTCGATGCGCCCAGTCCGGTCCCGTGGTTGCGCGGTCCGGACGGTGCCTCGCTGGCGGCGCAGCTCAAATAGCCGCGCGAGAGAAAAGCCGGCGCGAGAGAAGTGAGTATGTTTCGAGCTCAGCGCACGGATTTTATTCGGTAGACCAGGGCGGCTCCGGCCAAAGAGATCAATGAGGATGCCACGTAGAGCGTCGAGTATCCGCCGGCGTTGGCGACGATGGTCGCGGCGATCGCCGGAGCGAAAACCTGGGGCAGTGAGTTGGCGATGTTGATCACGCCGAGGTCCTTGCCGCGGTCCAGGTCGGAGGGCAGTACCTGGGTCACGAGAGCGAAGTCAACCGAGGTGAACGCGCCGAACCCGACACCGAGAATCAGCGCGGCCACGATGACGCCGGTCCATGTTGGCCAGGCGGCCAGCAGAAAACCCGCCAGCGCCATGATGATTCCGGACCCGGTGACAAAGACACGTCGGTTGCCGATCCGGTCGGACCACGCTCCGGCGACCATCACCGTGATCAGCAGCGTGACCGCGTTGATGGCAGTCAGGATCAGCACACCACCTTCCGGATCGGCCAGTCCCACCTCCTCCTTGAGGTAGAACAACAGGTAGAGCAAGGCCATGGCATTGCCCAGGTTGATCAGGAAGCGAGTGAGCCAGGCCCAGGCGAAGTCCGGGTGGTGTGCCGGGTTGATCCAGAATCCGGCAAAGAAGGTACGCCAGCTCCAGGCCGGCCGAAGGTCAGCCGGCAGCACTCGATCGCGTCGGATCAGCAGGTACGGGACGACGGAGAGCAACACGAATCCGGCGCAAGCGAGGTAGCCGCCAGCGATGCTGTCGCCGCCGCCCATCACCGCCAGGGCGGCACCTGCTGCCGCTCCGATCGTCTGGGCCACGCCGAAATAGCCGCCGGCGACCCCGCGCTGGGCTACCGGAACCTGATCCGCGATGGTGGCCGTCAGCGCCGCGAACGGAGCGTTCAGCGCCGTCTGCACCAGCGCCCAACCAATGATCATCGTGGGTATGTCGCGCGCCAGAGCCAGAATCGCGAGCCCACCGACACCGACCGTGGTGCCACCCGCAATCCATGGTAGGCGTCGGCCGAAACGAGAGATCGTGCGATCGGACAGCGCACCCCAGACCGGATTCGCGATCAGCGAGAAGAGCGCACCGACGCCGGTCACCAGGGCCAGCGCGCCCTCCTTGTTACCTCCCGAGAAGGCGTCGGCCTGCTTGGCCAGCAGGATCTGCAATGGGCCGTACCAACCGACGAACATGCCCGTCACGGCCAGGGAGAAGGTCAGGATCCAGGTGAGCGGAACCGGTTCGGTGGGCGGATCGAGTGCATTGGACCAGCCAGTCGCCCGGTACCCGTCAGGGCCTGCCGGTGCGGGATCGCCCTGGGTCAGGGGCGGTTCGGTCATCGGGATGACCGCTCGGCGGAGGCCATTCGGCTTTCCCGGATCCGATCACGCAGCCAGCCGTACGACGTCTTCGGGGTGCGTCGTCGGGTGTCGTAGTCCACATGCACCAAGCCGAAGCGCTTGGTGTAGCCCGCCGCCCACTCGTAGTTGTCCAGTAATGACCACGCGTAGAAGCCGCGGACGTCCACCCCGGCGTCAAGGGCCGTCTGCACGGCATCCAGGTGCGCGGCGAGAAACGCGACGCGCTCGGAGTCGTCACACTTTCCCTCGGCGTCCACGACATCGTCGACAGCGCAGCCATTCTCGCTGATCACCAGTGGCGGGAGCCGATCACCGTACCGCTCTTGCAACTGCAGCAGGACCTCCGTCAGCCCGTCCGGTGCGATGGCCCAGCCGAACGCGGTCACCGGAAGGCCAGCGGGAGGGATCACCTCGAGGGGGATGTCGCCGTCGATGGCGCGCACAGCATTGACGGTGTAGTAGTTGACCCCCCAGAGATCAACCGGACTGGCGATGATGCTCATGTCACCTTCCCGGATCGCCGGTTCCACCAAAGCCAGAGCCTCCTCGGGATAGCTGCCCAACAGCAGCGCATCGGTGAACAGGCGATTCTGCATGACGTCGTAGAACGCCGCCGCGGCAACGTCCGCCGGGGAGTCGCTCACGGGTCGGGCTGGAGCGTAGCTGTTGATCGCCATGATCGGCGTTGACCCGGCCGAGCGCAGCATCGCCACTGCCGAGCCGTGCGCAAGAAGCAAATGGTGTGCCACCGGGCCGGCTTCGGCCTGCGGCAGGTGCAGGCCCGGGGCGTGCTCACCGACCACGTGCCCGAGGATGAAGTGCTCGAACATCTCGTTGATCGCGGCCCAGACACCGACCCGGTCGCCCAGGCGATCCGCCACGACGGAGGCGTATTCGGCGAACCGGTGCGCGGTATCCCGCTGCAGCCAACCACCCTGGTCCTGCAACCACTGCGGTAGATCCCAGTGAAACAGGTTTACCACCGGGGTGATCTCGCGCTCGACCAGGGCGTCCAGCAGTCGGTCATAGAAGTCGAGGCCGGCTGGATTGGGCGTACCCGCCGCGGTGACCACGCGCGGCCAGGAGATCGACAGCCGGTAGGCGTCCACGCCCAGATCGGCCATCAGATCCACGTCCTCGCGCCATTGGTGAAAGTGGTCGCAAGCAACGTCGCCGGTCTGCCCGTCCACTGTCGCACCGGGACGGTGGCTGAACGTGTCCCAAATCGACGGCACCCGCCCGCCCTCGTCAACGGCACCCTCGATCTGGTACGCCGAAGTCGCCACGCCCCACACGAAGTCTTCGGGAAATCTCACTGCCATCCGCTCCTCAGACGCCGTGCGCCGACTGTCGACCATGGGAGCGAATCATTCGCGGTCAAGACGCGAAACGCAAGATCCTGGGCGCAACTTCAGGTCGGCTGTCGAGATTTATCCCCGTCTCGGGCGTCCCTGCTTCGCTATGATGACAAATTGCGTCAATTGCTCGCGATTTTCCCCACGAAAGACCTCCTGGTGCAGGATGATTGGATCGATCCGGAGCGAGGCAAGGTCTGGTTCGCCGAATATCCGGATCGGGACACACAAGAACGACCGGTGCTGACACTCGCTTTACTGGGTGTGGATAGCCGAGCACCAGAACGAGTCTGGCGAACCCATTGACGTCCACCGTAGAGTGGTTGGTTTCCGGTAGTCGAGCGAACGTGGCGACGCATGGTAGAAGACGCATGGTAGAAGTCTCGATCCGATTCCTCGAGGGTGAGTCGGACGCCGGCACATTGCGCCAGCTCTACGACTCGGTGATCGCCCCGAGTTTCCTACCCGCGGAACGCGAGCCCGTCGAGAAGCTGAGGCGGGTTCTGTCCGCCGACGAACTGCGCGGAGCGATCGCGGTGATGCCGGACGGAGCGCCGGTGGGGGCACTCTTCCTGGAGTGGTTCGCTGACATTCGGGCCGCGTTGCTCTGCTATTTCGCCGTCCGGCCAGACCTGCGCGGTCAGGGCATCGGCCGGCAGCTCATCGCTGTCACCACGCCGCAGTGGCGGGCGGCGCTCAAGCCACACGTCGTCTTCGCCGAGGCCCAAGACCCACGCTTCCCCGGCACCGACTCTGCCGCCCCTGTGGACGGCGGCGCGAGCAGAGACGGCGGCGTCCGCACGGGTGACGCCACCGGCACGGACCCCGGCGCACGTACGGATGGCGACGCAACTACGGATGGCGACGCACGTACGGATGGCGGCGCAACTACGGATGGCGACGCACGTACGGATGACGGTGTCGATTACGGAGATGGCGACGCGCGGCTGGGACTCTACGCCGGGTTCGGGGCCCGCCGCCTGCCGATCCCTTACCTGATGCCCGAGCTGGCGCCGGGTGCAGGACGCCTGCCTAACCTGCTGCTGCTCGTGATCGAGGCCGATGACGTCGTGAGTCCTACCCCGGATCGGATTCGGAGCACGATTGTCGAAGGTTTCTTGGTGCGCTACTTCGCCCGGCAGGAGGGCCGCGCAGTCCGTCCCGACGACAGCCAGCTGCGACAGCTGCTGGCAGAGTGCCGCCAGAGCGACTTCCTGCCGCTGCTGGGCCTGCCGGAAAGCTGACCGAAACCTCATCTTGTTCGCTCGTCGGCTCAGGTGGGTTCTGCAGCGCAGGCGGAACGCCGCAGGGTCAGCCGCGGCAGTGGACCCCACAGGCCCAGGGCGCCGTGCGTCAGTGCAGCTCGAAATATTCGCTTGCGCGTCTCGCGATCGCTCTGAGATGGTCACTCAAGAATCTTCGGAGGCGTTCCGGGATGAAGGGAGGACTGACCATGGCTGCCATTGCGCTGGCCCATGCTTTCTTCCTCCCACCGCGCGCCTGAGGCAGGCCGGTGGGGCCATCCGAGTACAGGAGCTCTCCCACCGATGCCCAAGCAGTATCGTCGCAAGAATCGCCTTGACGAGGCCGATCTCTACTACGCCAACACCACTTACGACCCGCCCTCGCCGGACTACTTCGATTTTGCCAAGCACGCCGGCGAGGATTCCGCCCTGGATGGCCCACCGGCCGGTGATCGCTGGTCCACCTGGGACAAGAGCACCCCGACCCAGCGCGGACCAGAGCCGCACCCGTCCTGGTTGGTGACCGAACTCGCCGCGGTCGACACCGAGCACGGTGTGCTCAAGACCGGGAAGGAAGCCGACGTCCATCTGATCACTCGCGGCGTCCCGGACACGGACCGGTCCTGCCTCCTCGCGGCCAAGCGCTACCGCTCGGGCGAGCACCGGCTGTTCCATCGCGACGCCGGTTACCTAGAGGGCCGCCGCGTCCGGGAGAGCCGGACCAACCGGGCGATGGCCGCCAGGACCGAGTTCGGCAAGCAGGTCATCGCCGCCCAGTGGGCCGATGCCGAGTTCAACGCGCTGTGCCGGCTGTACCTCCTCGGGGTGCCCGTCCCTTACCCGGTGCAGGTTTTGGGGACCGAGGTGCTGGAAGAATTCATTGGGGACGCCGAGGGTTATGCCGCGCCACGCCTGGCTCAGGTCAGGGAGAACCTGCCGGACTTGTGGGATCAGCTGGTCGAGGCGGTGGTGCTGCTCGCCAGGGATGGCCTGGCCCACGGCGACCTGTCTGCCTACAACCTCCTGGTCCACCGCGAGCGGCTGGTGATCATCGACCTGCCACAGATCGTCGATGTGATCGCCAATCCGGACGGAGCCGCCTTTCTCAACCGGGACGCCTACAACGTCGCCACCTGGTTCTCCAGCAAGGGCGTCACCGAGGCCGACGGTGACGAACTGGCGGCACTGCTGCGCGCCGAAGCCCGGCTGAGGTGAAATGCGGCTGGGGCTGGTGGTTCAGCCCGCCAGGATGCGTTCCAGGGTGCGGTGGCCCATCCGGCTCATCGTTGGGTTGCTTTCGGTGTAGCAGCTGGCCACGCCCATCGCCTGTTCGAAGGCCCAGGCTTTGCCGCGCTCCCAGTCAAGGTCGTCGCAGCGCAGTTCCTCACGGAGTACCTGCCGCGGTCCCGCCTCTAGCAGGTGCCACGCGCTGACAAGGTCCAGAGCCGGGTCGGCTGGTCCGAATCCACCGACGTCGAGGATCCCGGCCAGTCGCCCGGCGGACACGAGCACGTTGCCGGGAATCAGATCAGCATGGGTCATCACGTCCCTTGCGTTGGGCGGGAGATTCCTCATCCGGGACCACAATTGGCGAAGCGGTGAGACGTCCCGCAGTCCTTCGCTGTTCCGGAAACAGGTTTCCATCCATTCGTCATGGGTGATGCTGCTGACAGGCAGGCTCCGCCACTCAGGAAACTGCTCATTTATCAGGGTGCGCACCGTTCCCAGTGACACGGTCAGCTGGTCAATGTGCATCTTCACACCGGCAGCGTCCCGCGCATCGATCCTCAACTGCAACCTTGTTTCCGGCCTCCTTGAGGCGACGTACAGGTGACCCTTGCTCCTCAGTCGCGCACTGGGTGGTGAGTCACTGTCATGACCCTAACGGGCGGTCACGCGGCAGCGCCCTGGCGCCGAGTTTCTGGTAGATCTGAGCGACGTGGGACTTCGCCCTGGATTCGCCGAGGTGAAGGCGTCGGGCGATCTGGGCGATGGCCAGGCCGTCCACCAGGAGGGCGAGCACCTCCTGCTCACGCGGGGAAAGCTTGCGTCCGGCGGGGTCGTTCGTGCGCTGCTGGAGGGCACCGGCGAGGTTGCGGGCCGTGAAAGTCAGAGGACTGGCTGCGGCGTGACGAACAGCGGTGAGGAGTTGCTCGGCTGAAGCGCCTTTATCGATGAACGCCGAGGCACCGGCGTCCATGGCGGCAAGGACGTGGTCGTCGCCGGAGAACATGGTGAGGACGACGATGCCCATAGTTGGGTTGGCGGCTCTCGCCCGGGTGGTCAGCGTGAGGCCGTCGCCGTCGGACAGCCGCACGTCGGTGACCAGGACGTCGACCGTGAGTCGGTCGAGGACGCCGAGTGCCTCGACGATCGAGGCGACCTCGCCGACGACCTCGATGTCACCGGCCTGATCGAAGGCCTGACGAAGATCTGCCCGCTGCAGACGGTGTTCGTCGACGAGCAGCACCTGAACAGGCCCCGTTGCGGGGGGCTCGTCCTGGCGGGGTTTCGTTGGCAGCTGACCTTGGGTGTCGCCATCAGCGACCCAAATGCTGAAAAGCAACGACCGCGCTGCGGCGCCGACTATCAGCGCAGAGAACACGATTGCAGCCACCATCACCCGGCGACTGCGCAGCGGGGTGCCTACCTGTTGAGTGACCACACCGCAGTTTGCCCGGACATCCACACCGCGGTGACATAGATGGGGAATTCAACAGATCAGCTATGGGGGGCATCTTCTGCCCCTCCGTGGTACCCGAAGGTGAGCCCCGGCATCTGGGTAATCTGCCTCGCGCGTCATCGTTGTGCGTCGGTTCATGTTTCTCGCGCGGGCCGAAGGATGGCAGGCACGCTTGTGATGAGAAGTCCGGAGGCCGATCTGGGTACGGTCCACCTGTGACCTCGGATAGCACGGTGGATGGCTGCGAGATGTGTGGGCGGCCTACGGGCGCGGACGGCGCCAAGGGCGGCGTCGACCTTGAGGTGTTCACTGACGCCGGGGTGAACTACGGATCGTTCTGCGGTCAAGAGCATGCCGCGGAATGGCTGAGTCGGCCCCTGCCTGCGCCGGTCGGAAGCCGTGAGTACAAGCCCACGATCGGTGATCGCGTGTTTACCGTCGCGGCGGTGGCTGTCCTGGCGTACCTGGCGGTGATGGTCGTCGTCGGATGCGTGACCTCAGCCCTCTGGGTCTCTGGCCGGATCACTGGCTAGAAGTCGCTTCAGCAGCAACGCCCGTGCCAGATAGGTCGGCCCAAGCGCCGTTCGAGAATGAGCAGGGCAAGCGCGACATTAGTCGGTCGTTGTGCGTTGGCGGTATGCGCGCTGACGGCAGGCTGGTGAGCAATAGGTTCGAGGGCGGCCGGAGGCGACACGCCCGATTGATTGGCCGCAGGCGCGACATTTTCCGTAACGAATTTCGTAACGGTTGTGCTGGATCAGGGCCTCGACACCGTCGAGCAAAGTGCGCAGCCCGAACTCGAAAGAGTCTTGCCGCTCGTCGAAGCCGCCGGCTTCCCACAGCGACGACAGGGTCGGGTAGTGATCAAGTCGGGCGTACAGCGTGCTGCGGGCACCCCACCACTCCTCCTCGGTGACGCCGCTGTGCCGTTCCATTCGTGCCACCTCCACCAGCCGGGTGGCTTCGGCATCAACGAATCGGCCGACCAGGTCGACGACGGCGACGACCTCGCCGGGCGCGAGGCCGGTGTCGGCCACCGCGTTGAGCAACTGCTCGTAGTGCGCGACGCCGTTGGGGCCCGGCAGGTGGCGGGTGCCGCGTACCTCGGCCAGCCAGGGGTGGCGCCTACGTATTTCCCAGCCTTCGCGGGCGAGGGTCGCCAGCCGCACCCGCCACCCGTCGGCCGACGGGGCGGCCGCCGGCTCTGCAAGGTGGGCGATCTCGCCCATGACGGCGTCGCGCATGAGGGTGACGAGTTGGTCGCGACCAGGGACATGGCGGTACAGGGACATGCTGGTGAAGCCGAGCCGGTCGGCGACCTTGCGCATCGACAGCCCGGCGAGCCCGTCGGCGTCGGCCACCTCGATGGCGGCCCGGACGATCCGATCCAGGCTCAGCCCGGGGCGAGCCGACGAGGGCTCGTCTCGCCACAGCAGCTCGACTTCGTGGTCGGGATCCCCTGCTCGCGATGTTGCCACCACACGCTCCTCAGCTTATTGTCTTTAGGGTGTTTATTGTATAAACATGAAGGATGTGATGCGACATGGTGGAGTTGCATGTTGCCCCCGGGGGCAACGATGTATGGCCGGGAACGGTAGAGCGACCGTTCGCCACGATCATCCGGGCCCGTGCAGCAGCCAGGGCTGCGCGCGACGATGTCGTGGTCACGTTCAGGGCGGGCACCTACCCACTGGCCGCGCCCTTTGACTTGACCGAAGCCGACTCGGGCCGCGACGGGCACCGCGTTGTCTACCAAGCCTACGGATACGGCACCGAGGACCAGGAAGAGGCGATCATCAGCGGTGGCCGTCGTATCACCGGCTGGCGTGTCCAGGACAGCGTATGGCTGGCCGATGTGGGTGACCTGAACACCCGCCAAATCCATGTCGGTGACCGCAGGGCGGAGCGCGCCGGCATCGACGGGTTACCGATGGCGGCGACGACTACACCGACCGGATACCTCCTCGACAGCGTCGGCCCGATGAACTGGCACAGCCCTGCCGACGTCGAGTTCGTGTACCGGGGCGTTTACCCCTGGACCGAAGCCCGATGCGCCGTCGCAACGGTGACCGGCGACGGTCCGGTCACCGTCACCATGGTCCAACCGGCTTTCGGCTGGGCCAACGACTTGTACAACTCGGCGTATGAAGGCCAGCTTTCCAACGGCCCCGGCCTGCCCACCCGGGTGGAGAATGACGTCTCCTTCCTCACCGAACCCGGCACGTTCGTGCTCGACCGTTCACGCCGTGGCCAGCATGTCCTGCACTACCTGCCCCGCGAAGGCGAACGGCCGGAAGGCACCACCGTGGTCGCCCCGGGCCTGCAGACGCTGCTGCACGCCCGAGGTACCAGCAACGTCAGTCTTCGCGGCCTGACCTTCGCCGACGCGACCTGGCTGAAACCCGGCACCGAGCGCGGATTCCTGCACTATCACGGAAACGGTTACTACGAAGGCGGCCCGATCAACCCGGTGACCTTCGGTGAAGGGGCATGGGTGACGGTCCCAGCCGAATCGTCCACGATTCCCGCCTGCGTCCAGTTTGACGACAGCGCCCGACTGGAGATCGAGGGATGTCGCTTCACCCGAATGGGTGCGACAGGCCTGGGAATCACCCGTGGCTCCAACCTGATCGTGCGCAACTGCGACTTCGACATGCTGTCGGCATCGGCGATTGCGATAACCGGCGCTGCCGCGGTCCGGATCGAGGACAACCGGATCCGTCACGTCGGGCTGGAGTTCTCCGGGTCACCCGGTATCGCGATCACGTACACCCGTAGCTGCACTGTGGCGCACAACGAGGTCACCGACGTGCCGCACTGCGGCATCGTCGCCGGGCCGGGCGAAGGGACACACGTGCTTCGCAACCTTACCTCCCGAACCATGAGTGTCCTAGCCGACGGCGGCGGCGTCTACCTATCCGGCCTTCAAGGCAACTCGTTCACCAACGGCGCCGTGGTCAGAGGCAACGTCATCACGGACACCCTTACGCCATACAACTTCGGGCTCTACACGGACTACGGCGCCGCATGGGTCACCGTCGAGGAGAACGTCGTCCTCCGCGCAGACAACACCTCCGTCCTGACTGTTTCGCCGCCGCTGGAGAACGTCGTCTACCGGAACAACTTCTGGGACGCCGATCCCATCGGCGCGGCCGATCCACCCGCAGGCGTGACGTACGAGGGCAACACCACGATTGCCGGCGAGGACGGGCGGACCACCACGATGGCGGCACTTGAGGCACGGGCAGGGCGCCGCCACCTCCGGTGATCAACCCGCCGGTGGGTGGCGATCAATCAACTCTTGAGCGGGCGCACCGCATTCGCGCGAGCGCACCGCCACTGACGCTGACCCGCCTACAGTGCCCTGCTGGCGGTGACGAACGCGGTGAACCCGGCCGGTGCGGTGGCAAGCCGGTCGGCCGCGTCCTGGATCCATGCGGCCAGCTCGCGGGCGGCCGGATGAGGGTGAGGCACGTTACGCACCCATCAGCTGCTCATGGTTGTTCGGTGAGGTGTTGGGTGTTCAGGCGTAGGGCTTCTTGGAGTTGGTCTTCGAGGATGACGATGCGGCAGGCCGCCTCCAGTGCGGTGCCCTCGTCGAGTAGTACCCGTACTCTGGC